>DATCBW010000001.1:0-7642 GCA_036511615.1 Verrucomicrobiia bacterium
GATGAGGAGATGCGCGCGTTGTTCGGGGCGTTTTCGAGGTAGCAGCCGCGTGCGCTACTGCTCGAACTTGAAACCGTAGGCAAATTTGCACGGACGGTTGGTTTCGTTCTGCAATTCCGCCGGTAATTGGATGACCGTGCCGGTGTCGGCGGCGTAACTCCAGGTCAGCGACGTTTTGTATCCGAGCAGAAACACCGGCGAGCCGGCCTTGGGCTGAACGCTGTGCAGGGTCAGGTTTGTGCCCGGCCAGGTTAATGAAAAGGCATAGACCGTCCGTTGATCCTTGCTCCGGGTGAAGCGAAGGTTGCCGCCTTCCTTCCACAAATCACCTTCGCGAGGGCGCGTGGCGTAGATGCCTTCGCCGTTCACCTTCAGCCACGCGCCGGCCTCGCGCAGATTTTCAATGGCCGCCGGATGGAATTTGCCGTCGCGGTCCGCGCCGATGCCGACCATGAAATTTCCGCCCTTGGCCACGATGTCCACCAGCGTCTTGACGATCCAGCCGCCGCCCTTGTATTTGCCGGCGTCGGCTTCGTAGGAAAAGGAGGAGCCGAGCGGAAAAATTTCAAACCACGGCATGTCCGTGTTTCCTTTTCCGCCGGGAGTGAAACCTTCGGGCGTGTAGTAATCGCCGTAGTTGCCGATGCCGCGTGCGCGGAGCATGACGTCGGGCTGCAGTTTCCGCAGTTCAAGAATCGTCGCGCGCGTCGCGGGCCAGTTCTTCTTTCCAAACCAGTTGTCCAGGCCGAGCATATCAATCTGGCCATAGTGGGTCAGCAGTTCGGTCAACTGCTCGCGATGGCGGGCGTTCATCCGCGCCTCTTCGGCCGGCGTCGGATCAGGCGCGGTCGTGTAAATGGCTCCGCGCCGTTCCGTGACTGGCGCGCGACCATACAAATCGGGATGCACCGTCGCGTCGGGAATGGTCACAGGATGGTAGCCGTAAGGACGAAAGTCGGCGTCATACCAGTCGGGATTGGAAAAGTAGAGGTCAATTTTGATCCCGTGTTTGTGGGCGGCATCGCAAAGCTCTTTGACCACGTCCCGGTGAAACGGCGTTCCCATGATGCTGTAGGCCAGATCGCAATCCTCCAGCGCCGGACCGCCGGGTGCCGTCCAGTTCACGCGGCTTTTCACCCGCGTCTGGGTGTCGAACATGGAAAAACCCTCGTGATGCTTGGCGGTGAAGGCAAACATTTTCATTCCATTTTCGGCGAAGAGCGTCATCCAATCCTCGGCGTTGAAACCTTGTGGATTCCAAGTTTTGTAAAGCTCCTGATACGCCTGCTTCTCCGCGAACGACAGCGTCAAAAACGGCCACGACTCGCCAGGCTTGCCGGCAATGGAGTAAAGTCCCCAATGAATGCGCACGCCATACTTCATGTCCTTGAACGCCTCGTAAGCCGCGGCCGAGGCGTGCCGGTATTCGGGAACGGGGTTGGTCTCAATGTAATCCTTGGTTTCCTTCCAGTGAAAATCGCTTTCGGGCAGGCGGATGTTGCCGGCGGGCTGATCCTGGGCGGCGGCGAGGCGGCAAAGTCCGGCGGCGGCGATGAAATAAAAAATCAGCGAGGCGCGTTTCATGGGATGAACGCCTCAATGTTGCGGCCAAACTTCACTTTTACAAGCCCGTTTTTTCTGCTAATTGTTTTTGGTGAATTTTTTCATTCAACGCAGCGAACTGCGCGACATTTACGACAAGGTCTGTCGGGCCGTTAAGCGTAAGCTAGGATTGATAAAGTTCATTTTTCTATTGAAAGATCGCCAAATCCCTGTATCTTAGATGAAAATGATTGCCACAGTTCCCAATCACAAAAAAAAGCAATTTTCGCGCGGCGGTTTGGAAGCGGCGGATCGCCTGTTAAAAGCCGTGAAGGAAAAGCTTCTGCACGAAAAAGGCAAGATAGATTATGATGCCTTGCGTCGCAACGGCTACAGCGAGGATTTGATTGCTCGCTTGAAACAAATCTGAATGGGCTATTCGTTTTTTCTCATCTCCATAAATTCTGAAACCGAAATATCCAGCAGCGGAGCATAGTCATGCGCTCGCTTTAATGCCTCTCGATAACTTAAGCAACCGCTGACAATGCGGACGATTTCAATTGTTGTCATCCCGCTTTCCTTCGGTTGTCATCCCGCTTTCCTTCGCCAGTCTGACGACTTCTTCGGGAGAAGCCCACCTTAAAGTATGATCTTCTTCCATATTAAATTGCCCCAGTTTTTGCTAAAGCTTCTCCGAGTCTGTTCCAACCAGTTCGAGACACAGCGTATGTTCGGGGTGTCACGGGTCTTATGTCACCGCTTTTAATGGCTTTTGAAATGTCGCGCGGAAAATTCGCTGGCGGAGCTTCTTTAGCCTCTGCAAACAATTTATCCATGTCGGCACTGCGCCATCCTTCGCCATTTCCTCTTGCTTCATGACTGGCTCCCAAAATTAAAATTTTATCAGGATAAGTATCCCATTCTAGAAGGTTCAGTATTTCAGCAGGCGCATGTTTCGCGATCTCTTCGCGGACGATAGACTCTTTATCTTGGTTGCCCGCCACCGCAACTGGCTGTTCGGCCACAAGCGGCGGTGCTTCTTCAACGCGATGTTTTTGAATCAGGGCAATCGCGTCAGTCAACGCCTCGTCGTTTAGCTGCGCTTGCATTACGAGGCCCGATGCTTCAAGTCGAATTTTAATGCTCATAAAATAACACAAAATACACGATGTATGAGTTAAGTCAAATAGAATTCTTTCTGACACATCTTTTTCAGCAGTGACTTGCGGGCACGATTCTGCCGATGGATTTTTATCGTTCCTAGAAGCCAAACTCCGCTTTCCCCAAAACACATTTGCTGGTAGTTTCCCATCCGTGAATTTTTTTATTCAACACAGCGAACTGCGCGACATTTACGACAAGGTCGTCGCGGGTGAACGCATTTCCGAAACAGACGCGCTGCGGCTGTTTGAATCCAAGGATCTGAACGCTGTCGGCGCGATTGCCGATTTTGCACGGCAGCGCAAGGCCGGCAACCGCGCCAGCTACATCATCAACCGCTACATCAATTATTCCAATTACTGCATCCTGTCGTGCCAGTTTTGCTCGTTCGCGCGCAAGAAGCGCGACGCAGACGGCTTCCAGTTCACCGTCGAGGAAATTGTTGCGAAGGCGCGTGAAGCATTGAAGCTTGGCATCACGGAACTGCACATCGTCGGCGGGCTGCATCCGTCGCTGCCGTTCAGCTATTACACCGGCATGCTCAAGGCGCTGCGCGCGCTCAATCCCGGCAGCAGCCGACGTGAGGAGGCTCATTCTAATTCCTCTCAACCATCAACCATCAACTCTCAACTGAATAGTCAGAGCCTCGTTATCTCGGCTGCTACGAAGCTGCATTTGAAATGTTTCACCGCCATTGAAATTTTACACCTCGCTTGGCTCGCGAAAAAAACCGTCGGGCAGACGTTGATTGAATTGAAGGACGCCGGCCTCGACTCGCTCACCGGCGGCGGCGCGGAAATTTTCCGCAAGGAAGTCCGTTCACAGATCGCCAAGGGCAAGGAATCCGCCGAGGAATATCTGGACGTTCACCGCACTTGGCACAAGCTCGGCCAGCGCAGCACCTGCACCATGCTTTACGGCCACGTCGAGAGCCTCACCGACCGCGTGGATCATCTGCGGCAACTGCGCGCATTGCAGGATGAGACGCACGGCTTCGTCGCCTTCGTGCCGCTGGCGTATCAGCCGGAGGACAACGACATTCCCGTCACGCATCCGCCGACCGGATTCGATTCATTGCGCACCCTCGCCGTGAGCCGCATCTACCTCGACAACTTCGACCACATCACCGCGTATTGGGTCGGCCTCGGCCTGAAACTCGCACAAGTCGCGTTGAGCTACGGCGCGGACGATTTGCACGGCACCATCATCGAGGAACACATCTTCCACATGGCCGGCGCGACCTCGCCGCAACTGCAGACCGAGGCGGAAATGATCAAAGCCATCCGCGAAGCTGGCCGGACACCAGTGCAACGAAATACTTTTTACGAGCCGATCAAGATTTTGGAAAATGCGCCTGCTGCTGAAATCAAAGAAAATTCCGCGCGCTCGAAAGTGTTGGAAGAAAATCTGGCGACGGCGTGAAAACTACACCGTCATCAAAGTTAATTGAGCTTGTTGCCGAAATTCAAAGGCAGCTTGAAAACACCAATTCGACTTACGCAGAAAACTTTGTTCCCGGCCTAATCACACATCCGGTTCCGTTTTTTGGCAAACTGGAAGAAGCGGAAGTTTTAACAATGGGACTGAATCCTTCGCCATTTGAGTTTGAAATTGGACGTTGGCCTCCTTACAAGATTACTTCTGAACTACTGGCTTCCGACCTCCACAAATATTTTGAACACGACCATAGGTCTTGGAATCCGTGGTTTGATAAATGGATGGCAGCATCTTCACAACTGGAAACAAATTTGCAGCATAAGTCAGGTCGGGTTGCTCACGTTGATCTTTCACCGCGCGCAACCGAAGTTGCGAGCCGCGTTCCTCAAGTTGAAACCTTTACCAAGATGATCCGAGTTGATTTGGTTTGGCTTTCAGCTTTGATTGACTGCGCCAAATCCGCCAGAATTTTATTGATGGCCGGAATGGTCAACGAAGAAAGTTATCTTATCGAATTTCTCGAAGAGCATGGACGGGAATATCAAATTACCGTTGATCGGAAAGACGATGGCACAAGCCGATCTTTGGGATTTTATGAGTTGCATATAGGTTCGCGTTCGCTTCCGGTTTTTTTTAGCGGTTCTGGTCCAAGCGCACGCGACAACGGTGAAAAATTGAAAAGAAATATTTCAATTCATCGTAACGCAATTTTAGAACTCTTGGCAAAGCCCACAATTCGTCCCGCAGGGACAATCGGAAATTAGCCAGCCACAACGTGGCTGGAAACCGCGCCCACAAACATAGCGGCAAAAAATTGATTGAAACTTTTTGACTCATCCGTCGTCTTAAGTTCAAATTGTCCGTGAAACTTAAATAACCTTTATCAATGAAAACCATGAAAAAAGTCGCCACCCTTGCCTTGGCCGCCGTTTTGGGAATGGTCCTGACCGCAGCCGCCGATGACACCGCCCCAACCGCCCTGCCCCCCGCCTCGACCAAAGCTGGCGTGACTTACACCACCGACATCAAACCGATCTTCGATGCGTCCTGCGTGAAATGCCACAGCGGCGACCGCGCCAAGGCACGCCTCCACATGGATACGCTGGACGGCGTGCTCAAAGGCACGAAGGAAGGCCCCATCGTCAAGCCCGGCGACAGCAGCACCAACAGTTTCATCATCCAAGCCGTCGCGCACACGGCCAAAGACCACGACTCCTGGATGCCGCCGCTGAACAACAAGGCCGGCATCAAGCCGCTCACCGCCGACGAAATCGGCCTGATCCGTGCGTGGATTGATCAGGGCGCAAAATAATTTGCCCCGCGAAATAAAAAAAGGCGTAGTCCGAAACGGATTGCGCCTTTTAATTTTGCAGCGGCGCAAGCGGCGTGCGCTTTTGCGCCTTGAGTTGCTGCAGTTCCCGCAATAACCCGTCGTTCGTTTGCGGCTGGCTGATTTTTGCCGTCAACGCCGCGATCTGCCGCTCCAGAAATTGATTTCTCAATTTCAAGATCACGTCGGCAAGCTGGAGTTCCGGGTTGGGAATTTTTCGTTCCTCGGCCACGGCCTCGGTGACGAGGCTGCGCGCGTCCGGCGAGTCGCATCCGTCCAAAAACGCGGCGAGGCTTTGCCAGCTTTCATTCGACAGCGCGGCGAACCGCTGGGAAATAATCTGCCGCACCGGCGGATTTTGAATCCAGTTCAAATCCAGATGCACTGCGGCGGGCGCGACCAGCTCCTCGTGCAGCAGCAACAGTTTCAGCAGATGAAATTCGTGATTGGACGGGCGTGCAATTTCAGTTGATTCAGCAGATTCAAATGAACCTTCTTCATCGTCCGCAACCGGCGCGGCGTGCGGCGTTGGATTTTTTTTGAACTCGGCGCGGACGGACTCCGGCGAAACGCCCAGCCGCAGCGCCGTTTTTTGCGCGTAGGTGTCAATCAGGACGCCGTTGCCGGTCTTGTGGACGGACTCGGCCATGCTTTTCAAAACCACGAGCCGGCCTTTGTCGCTGTTGATGTCATTCGTCGCGCAAAGGCGGTTCAAATAGTAGTCAAAAAATCCCTCGGCACTTTCAACAAGTTTTCGGAACGCTTCGCCGCCGTTGGCCTTGATGAAACTGTCCGGGTCGTGCGGCGACGGCACGACGGCCACGCGCACGGCGAGGCCGGACGCGAGCAGATGATCCAGCGAACGCACAATGGCGTTCTGCCCGGCGTTGTCGGAATCGAAACACAACACGACTTCGTTCGTGTAGCGCTTGATGATGCGCGCGTGCTGGTCGGTGAACGCGGTTCCCTGCGGCGCGACGATGTTTTGCACGCCGTTCGTGAAGCACGCGATCAAATCCAACTGGCCTTCGCAGATGATGGCGAAACCGGCGTCGAGAATCGCGCGCTTGGACTTGTCGAGGCCGTAGAAAATTTTGCTCTTGGTGAAAATCGGCGTCTCCGGCGAGTTGACGTATTTGGCCGTTTTTTCGTCACCGCTCAAAACCCGTCCGCTGAAGCCGACCACCCTGCCCTGCTCGTCGCAGATCGGAAACATCAGCCGCCCGCGAAAACGGTCGTAGTAATGGATTGCCGATTGCCGATTGCCGATTGCCGATTTTGAATTATCAGCTTCACCAGCAGCCGTGTTCGGCGCGTCAACTTCTTTTCTGATGACCAGCCCGGCTTTCTCGACCAATTCGAGCGCGTAATTTTTGCTCTTCGCCCAGTTCACCGTGTCGTCCCACAATTCCGGCGCGGCACCGATGCGGAAAAGTTTAATCGCCTCCGCCGACACGCCGCGTTTTTCCAGATAGTCGCGCGCGAGCTGCCCGGCGGTTTCATTGGCCAGGCAGTTCTGCCAGCGCTGCGCAATTTTATCATGGATTTCGAGCAGTTGATCCTTGAGATGACGCGATTCCTGCGCGGCGGGGGAATTTTCAAATTCGAGCGGAATTTTCGCGCGTTCGGCGAGCCGGCGAATGGCGTCCATGAAGCCGATGTTTTCGTATTCCTTGACGAAGGTGAACACGTCGCCGCCCTTGTGGCAGCCGAAGCAATGGAAAATCTGCTTGTGCGGATTGACGTTGAAGCTCGGGGTTTTTTCCTTGTGAAACGGGCAGAGCGCGGTGAAGTTCGCGCCGTTTTTTTTCAGCGGCAGATACGCGCCGATGACGTCCACGATGTCGCTGGCGGCGCGGATGCGTTCGCGCGTGGCGGGAGAAAGGAAACCGGCCATGATGACCGCCCGTCAGGAATGGGCGACGGGTTTTTTCCCGGGCGCCGCGCCGTTGATGAGCACCGCGCTGAAATAATTTTTGATGGCCGGCCCCAGCAGCGAGTTTTGGAAAACGCTGGCCTGCACCTCGGCCACGCTGGGAATGAAATCGCCGTTGTAGCCCTTCAATCCGCCGCCGAACCAGCGGTTGTTGTAGGCCTTGGCCGCCTCCACGTCCGCCGCCGAATAAAACGGCGCGTTCAGCAGCGCCAGCGCAAACAAAATTATGCAGGCGT
>DATCBW010000002.1:0-2436 GCA_036511615.1 Verrucomicrobiia bacterium
AAGCGTTGCGAACGGCGGTGACGGGCGCGCACGGCGCATTCGCCAGCCGGCACGCCGAACTGCTCAAGGAACTGGAGGCGAGCGCAGCCTGGAACGCGATCTCCGGCACGCAACGCATGGCGCTGATGAGCGAGGAAGGAATTTCATCCGTGCCGGATTTCGAAGTCGGCTCGGACGAGCAACTGCTGGCGGCGCTGCAACAGACGCCGGTGGCGAGTTGGAACGACAAGACGGCGGCGCTGACGGCGCGATTCCAGAACGCGGCGCGCAAGGCGGCGAAGCTGCTCGAACCCAAGACGCAATATGTGACGCTCAAGAGCGACACCCTCCGCACGGAAGCGGAAGTGAAGGCGTGGCTCGCGGCGCAGGAAACGACGCTGGTGGCCAAGCTCAAGGAAGGACCGGTGGTGGTGGGATAACACGCGAACTCTTATGGCAAACGAACAAAAACCCATCTTCCTCAGCCATTCCTACCACGACAAGGATCTGGCGGACAGGCTGATCAAACTGCTTACCAACGGTTGCGATGTGAGTCCGAACGACATTCTTTGCACATCGCTGCCGGGGAAGGACATCAAGGTTGGCGAACCGGACTTCATCAAATATCTCAAGGAGCAACTGGCAAACCCGACGCTCGTCATCCTGCTCATCACGGAAAATTATATCGCCAGTTCCTTCTGTCTGGCCGAACTCGGAGCGGTCTGGCGGATGGGTTTTGACTGTTTTCCGCTGGCGGTTAAACCGATTGAGCGGAGCGAAATCGGCGGCGTTTTGGCAGTTGTCCAAGCCGGCGACATTTCCCAAGAAAACTATCTCGACCAGTTGCAGGTAAAAATCAAAGACGTATTTGGAAAAGGAGTTCCCACCCCTGCATGGACAGTGGAGAAAGATGTTTTCCTGAACGGGCTGGACGCGCTCATCAAAAAGATGAAAAAGCCTGACGTGGTGAAGCGCGCCGAGTTGGAAAAAGTTCAAGGCCAATACACATACGCGCTGGAGAGTATCAAGAAAAAGGATGGTGAAATCGGAAAGTTGAAAAATCAAATTACTGATTTGGAGAAGCTCAAGGACAAAGAACAGGTGCGTGAGGTGGCAAAAAAATATTCCACCACCACAGAACAATTCGATGCCTTATGTGAAGCCGTGAAAGAGGCTTTTGGGCCGCTTCACCAAATCACAATTGAAACGATTTATCGGGATCGGCGTGGCCATGTTGTGCCACTTGATTCACGCGAAAAATCCGACGAGGCGGTAGCGGCGGAAGATGTAAAACAAGTTGTTTTGGATGAACGAGGATGCACGCTAAACACTGAGAACCAAAAAGTGTGGGACGCGAAGCGGGCGCTGGATGAACTGGACACGTTCATCAGCAACATTCGGGACAATCATTTTTTAGAGGAATTTGAGGCCGAAAATGGCTACTTGCCTGATGTAACAGATAAAAATTTTTGGAAAGACCATTTGGCTAACATTTGAACTATATGAGCCCCTTATCCAAAGAATTGCGGCAGCAACTGGAAAAGACGGTGCTGAAGGCGCGCGACGAAGCCGAGCGCGGCGCGGCGGCGGCGCTGGAGTCGTATGGCGTGGCGGACGCGAAGCTGCCGGGGCATCTGGATGACGCGGGCAAGAATCTGCGGCGCAAATTACGGGCGCATGGCCGCCAAGTGGGTGATGTGCGCCGGCCCGATGACTCGCAGGAAGTGGAACACCTGATCCATGAGTGCGCTTACGAGCATTGGCATCGGATGTTGTTCGCCCGGTTTCTGGCGGAGAACGGATTTTTGATTGAGCCGGAGTCCGGGCTGGATGTGGATTTTGCGCATTGCGAAGAGGAGGCGAAACGGTTGGGCATTGATCCGTGGGAGCTGGCGTCTCGGTTTGCGCAGAAGATGTTGCCGGGGATTTTCCGCCCGGATGATCCGGTCTTGCAACTGCGGCTGCCGGCGGAGTCGCGCAACCGGCTTACCGCCCTGCTGGCCAGCCTGCCGCGTGAAGTGTTCCTGGCCGATGACAGCCTCGGCTGGGTGTATCAGTTCTGGCAGGCGAAGAAGAACGAAGAGGTCAATAAATCCGAAGTGCCAATCGGCGCGGATGAGCTTGCGCCAGCGACACAATTTTTCACAGAAGATTACATGGTGGAGTTTCTACTCCACAACACGCTGGGCGCGTGGTGGACGGCCAAGCGCCGGGCCGAAGGCAAGAGCCAGCCAATTGCTTTCACCTATCTGCGACTGAATGTGGACGGCACGCCGGCGGCGGGCGCGTTCGCGGGCTGGCCGAAGACGGTGAAGGAACTGCGCGTGCTCGACCCGTGCATGGGCAGCGGGCATTTCCTCGTGTTCGCGCTGGTCATCTTGGTGCGGATGCGGATGGAGGAAGAAGGGCTTTCGGCGGCAGACGCCTGCGTGGCGGTATTACGGGATAATCTGTTCG
>DATCBW010000003.1:0-16134 GCA_036511615.1 Verrucomicrobiia bacterium
GAACCAGGCCAGGCCGTCATTGGAAAGGATTGAAGGGTAGGCGGCTTTTGGCATGGCAAGCATGACCGCCTGGGCCGCAAAAAAAGTTGCGAGCAGAATGCCGCCCGACCAGAGCAGCCCGCCCGCCGCGCCGTTGAAATATAAAAAAGCGAAAGCGCGCTTCAGCCGTGACGCCGGGATCGTCCGCCGGACGCGCAGGCTCAAATGGTCGGAGTTGCTGATGATCACGAGCAGCGCGAACATCATCAAGGTGAAGGTCAGAAACGTCCATGCTTCCATGCGCTCGGCGTCGCCAGTCTGCGCCACCCAACTGAAACACAGCAACCCGCCGAGCAGCCAGACGGCGGTGAGATAAATGCGCACCGGCAGCGCGCGATTGGCCGACGGCGGCGAAATCAGCGCGACCGACAGGTAAAAAAACAGGCCGATGACGGCAAGGCTTAAGGCGACAAAAGTCAGCGCGCCGATCCAAAAATCGCGGCCGGACATCATCGCGCCGACGCCGGAGCGCATCAGTTCCAGGGAACTTGCGACCAGCGGAATGATGATCCAGAACGAGGCAAAGAAACCGGCCATGGTGAAAAGGATTTTGAACGGCCGGCTGGCGGGAATGCACGCGACGAAAATGGCGATCATGTTCGCCGCACAAACGACCATGAACAGGTAGCATAAAATGTAGAACACCGTCGGCAAATCCACGCCGCGCAGCAGGTTGGTGAACGCCATGAACGGCATGCACGCGCTGAAGAACAGCAGCGCGATGTAGGCGCCGCAAAAAAATTTCCCCCGGATGATGCGCGCCGGCGACAGCGTGCTGACGTAAAGCAAATCGGGATTGTTCTCCTGCCGTTCCGCCGCGACGCGGACGCCGACGTAAAGCGGGATGAAAAAAATGCTCGCGCCCGCGAGGATGACCATGAACACCGAGAACATCGAGCCGCCGAGCTGCATGTTGGCTTCGATTTGAAAACTTTGCGTGACGAGGAACGTCAGCGAGGCGATGAACAGCACCGTCAAAAACAACATCAACATTCCCGTGACCGCCCAACTGCGCACGGCCTGCCGCAGTTCCTTGATGACGATGGGATTCAGCTCCCATTCGCGCCAGTTGGTGAAGTGGGATTTGAGTTTGGCAAAGGCGGCAGTCATAAAATGGAAAATTGCCCATTGCCCATTGCCCATTGCCGATTTGAAGTCAGTGGACAACCTGGTTTTAATCGGCAATCGGCAATCGAAAATCGGCAATTCATTGCACGCCTCCCTTGGTGACGGTCATAAAAATGTCCTCCAGGTTCGCCTTCGTCTGGCGGAATTCGATGACCTTGTATTTTTTGGCAATCAATCCACCAAGAATCTCGCACGCGGTGGACTCGTCGCCGTTCAGGTCAAAATGGATTTCGTTCGCCACGTCGCGCGCGTTTTCGACGAACGGCGTTTGCAAAAGTTCCTTCAGCAACTGTGCGTTCTGGCCGTCGAGCAGCCGGATGGCGACGGTGCGGCGTGCCGGGTTTTTCTTGAGCACGTCCTCAATCGTGCCGGTCTCCAGGATTTTTCCGCGCTCGATGATGACCACGCCGTTGCAGATTTCCGTCAGCTCGGTGAGAATGTGTGAACTGATGAGAATCGCCTTCTTGCGCTCGGCGAGCAGCATGAGCAGCTCGCGCAATTCGACCCGGGCGCGCGGGTCGAGGCCGGCTGCCGGTTCGTCCAAAACCAAAACGTCCGGGTCATAAACCAGCGCGCGGCCAAGGCTGACGCGCTGCTTCATGCCTTTTGAGAGCGCCTTGAGGTGTTTCTCGCGTATGCCGATGACGTTCGTAAATTCTTCAATCGCCTCGACCGCCTGCGTCCGTTTTTTCCCGCGCAATCCGTAGGCGCGCGCAAAAAAATCCAGATACTCGTGGACGGTGATGTCTGCGTGCGCGGGCAGGGTGTCCGGCACATAACCGACCACGCGGCGCGCGAGTTCCGGCTCTTCACAAATGGAAATGCCGTTCAGCAAAACGTCGCCGGAGGTCGGCTCTTCAATCGTGGAAATGATCCGCATGGTCGTGGTCTTGCCCGCGCCGTTCGGGCCGACGAAGCCGAAGACGTGGCCGGAATCGAACGAGAACGAAATGTTGTCCACGGCCACGGTCTTGCCGAATTCCTTCCGCAGATTTTTGACCTGGACTTTCATGCGAGCTTGAATCCGAAAATCATTTTCATTTCATGCCTCCGCTGATGTCCGCCGCATCCAGGATTCCAAAGACAACCGCCGAACTTTTCGTGCGCTTCGGGCTGGCGGCTGAACCGAGCGCGTTTTCGATGAACGGGTTTCCATCCAGCACGGCGATGTAGGTGTTCGGCAAAAGGTATTTTCCCGCCATTTCACTCAACGAATCCGTGTGCGCCGTGAAGCTAATGTCACGCAACAATCCATCCGCGCCTTCTTTTTCAGAAGTTCGAGATAGTTTCGACAAAATCAATCCCGCCTTCTGCCCGGCGTCCACGTTGTCCGCCTGATAGACATTCACGTCCGCATCGGCGACCCAGAGCGATTTGATTTCTGCGCCGAGTCCGTTGATGATCTGCATTTTTCCGTTTTGGTTGACAATCTGGATGCGTTCGCGGCGTGTCTCGGATTTCCGCAGATGAAAGAACGCCGGCACGCGCGCGGAAACCCAGCCGCGCGTAAAATGCTGCGACTGCGTCCAGTCCACTTCGCGCGGAGTCCCGGAACCGTAGCCGATCGGAACCAGCGGCGTCGCTTCCGTCCCGAAATCAAAATGCAGTCCGCCGCTCGGCGTGAGCGGGCAATAAAACGCCGTGCCGCCGACGGTCGCGGCGCGATGACTTGTTTGATCCAGCACCGTCAGCCCGGCGATGCGCGTGTCCGGCGTGATGCCTTCGCGCAGCAGGCTGTAGGCGAACACGAGCAGCGTGGTGGCGAAGGAAATCGCGGGAATCGTCCACAGCATCCATGTCCGGCGGTTGCGGCGGTTGAGCCAGATGATGTTGACCGGCCCGATGACGATGATGAACGCCAGCATGATGACGACGATGCCGCGCGTGGGAATTTTCAGGCTTTCGACGACGGGCAGCACGACATTTGCCGCGCTGCTGTCATTGGGCAGCGATTGCCAGTAACGCGCGGTGTCGCGCACGGTGTCGCGCAACGCCTGGACGGATTTCGGATCCAGCGCCGCCGGGTTCTCGGAACTGAAAGTGAAGCAGCGGCCGAAGCCGATGTCATATTCCACGCCGGCGGGCAGTTTTTTTTTCTGTGACGGATGCCACGCCGCCGGCAGATTGTTCACACCGGACAAAATCACGTTTCCTCCCGCCAACAAGTAATCTCCGATCGCGGCCAGCACCGCCGGCGACATCGCGCCCAGATCCGCTGCGTTGAAAACGATGGCGTCGAACGGCGTGTAACCCAGCCAGTTTTCGCTCCACTCTGAAACCGGCGACTCGGCGCGCAGGCTCTCGATCGTGTCCGCTGACACGCTGCCCGACGCGTAAGCCCCGGCGGACGCGCTGTTGTCGCTGCTGGCGCGGGCGTCGGAAGCCCACTGGCTGCCGGTCGGCCCGGAAATTTGCACGGCGTCAACGGAAATATTGTAAGGTGGCGACCTGCCAAAATCCAAACGCACGGTTCTTGCCGGCACGGCGGTTGAAGCAAATGAAAACTCGGTTGTAAAAAAACTCGGGCCTCTTGAAACATTTCTGCCTGATGACATCGGAACCTTAATGACATTCGTCCCGGAAGCGTCAACGATTTCCACGAACCCCGATAATGAAGAGGACATCGCGCCATAAATTACAATTCTGTCCACGATTTGCGGCGTGGAGTAATCCAGTTCCAGCCAGTTCGTCTGGCCACCGCGCCGCGTGTCAGGCATCCAGGCATTAGGCTGGTAGCCACCCCTGCTGGCGGGGGCGTCCGGCGGGCCGACCGCCATTGTCGCGGTGAACGCGCCGCGACCCGCATGGAACAGGCGCTCGACCGCGTCAAAGTCCAGGCTGCGGCTGATGAACACCGTCGCCGCCTGGCCGCCGCGAGTATAATAATTGCAATGGTTGTTCGCATTCGGGGCGCGGACATCGCCTTCGTGGCGGCCGTCCACTTCCACGCGGATGGTGCCGTTGCCCTGTGCGGGCAACGGCGGTTGCAGCAGCGACACGACCTCGCGCGCGTCCGGCGCGAGCGACACCGAGCGCGAAAGCCGGCTGATGCTGTTGCCAGAATTGCCTAACCCGTTGTTCGGATAAACCAGCGTGACGACATGGGTTTTGCTGGACGAACGGTTTTCCAAAATCACGCGCATCTCGGCGTAACCGTGAAACGTGTTGCCCGTATAAATCGCGTTTGCCTCGGCGGAGATGTCGCCGAAATCGTCGGCGCGGCAGAGGGAAATTGAAAATGCAAAATTAAAAATTAAAAAAATCCCTGCTGCGCGCAAAAAACCTTCCCCGTTTTTTAATTTTGCATTTTGCATTTTTAATTCGCCTTACGCCTTCGCCAGCTCCACGTCTTTCGGCAGGTTCAAGCCCGTCTCGTCAAGCTGGCCGATCAATTCTCCAACCAGCTTGGATGGCGTCATGCGGTCGAAGCGCGCCTGATAATTCAGAATCAAGCGGTGATTCAGCACCGGCTGCGCGACAATTTTCACATCCTCGAAGCCGACGCTCGGCCTTCCGGCGACGAGCGCATTGCCGCGTGCCGCCTCGGCAATCGCAATGGCTGCGCGCGGCGATGCACCGTAACTGACATATTTATTTACCGGCTCGGTCGCCTCCGCGCCGCCGGGATGTGTCGCCGAAACCAGCCGCGCGATGTAGCGCGAAACCGGATGCGGCAGATAAATTTTCCCCATCGTTTGAAAAAGCGTTTCCAGTTGCTCGCGTTCCATCTGCCAGGTCGGCGCGGGCAGTTCGCCGCGACGGCGTTCGGAAATGATCCGGTCGAGAACGTCCGCGTCCACATTTTCAAACATCACGCGAAACAAGAAACGATCCAGTTGCGCCTCGGGCAGCGGATAGGTTCCTTCGAGTTCAATCGGATTCTGGCTGGCAAGAACAAAGAACGGGTGGGGCAGGGGACGTGTCGTGCCGAGCAGCGTCACGCAATTTTCCTGCATGGTTTCGAGCATGGCCGACTGCGTCTTGGGCGAGGCGCGGTTGATTTCATCCGCGAGCAAAATGTTCGTGAACACCGGGCCGGGCTGGAAAATCAATTCGCGTTTGCCGGAACTGGTTTCCTGCAAGATGTGCGTGCCAAGAACGTCGCCGGGCATGAGGTCGGGCGTGAACTGGATGCGCTTGAATTCGAGCTTGAGAATCTGGCCGATGGTTTTGACGAGCGCGGTCTTGCCGAGGCCGGGCAGACCTTCCAGCAAAACGTGGCCGCGCGACAAGACGCCGATCAGCACGAGACGGTGAAGTTCCTTGCGCCCGAGCAAAATGCGGTCGAGCTGCTCCAAAATTTTGCGCGCCAGCTCGGCGGCGGGCTGCAACTCTTCTGGTTTCAAAATCGTGTCGGCCATAAATTAAGATGTAGGAACTAGATTTTTTAATTTGGCAATATGCTGCTGAATCATTAACCAAGTGCCGTCAATTTCCTCCTGTTCGACTGGCAACGGCGAGTATTGAGACAAATGAGTGCGAACATAATGTGTGAGACTATTTATTTTTTCCAGCAACTCTGGATTGACCGTTGATTCTATTTGCAAGGAGATGCCTTTTCCAAGAATCCAAGCTACAGAATCATTAAACACATCTTCGGTGTGGTTCTCTCTTAAAAAGCGATCAATCACCGGAAAATAAAATTCAAATGCGGCCATTTCCATAAACATGAAATCCTCCTGGTAACAAAGTGGATTTTCACAAAAACGTTCATAAGCCAAATTTAAATCAAGTCCGCCAAAATTTTTCCAAGCAGATTTTGCATCAAGGCTGCCGCCAAAATCTTCTTCGGTTGGCAAACTTAAAATCGCTTTTTCATTTTTCATCCCTTTTAAAAAAATTCTGCACCGCCTGCCGCTGCTCCGGCAAAATGACCTGCGCGTGGGCCGAGCCGCCGCTGGCGAGCGTGTTGTCGAGCGCACCGTGCTGCGCGGAAACTTCGCTGCCGCTCAATTCCGGCGCGGCCTTGCTAACGCCGACGAGTTGCGCGTCGTCCAAGTGTGACGACGGCGGCAGGGCGTGTGCCTGAAATTTCAGATTGTCCTCGGAAGTGTTGTTGTCCCAGTCCATCGGCGCCTCCGGCCCGCCGCCGCCCGGCCCGCCGCGGCTGCGTTTCAGCAACCAGGAAAACAACTCGTCGGAATTACAGTTGCCACCCTTGCACTGCGAGAGATACAACGCCAGCCCTTCAATGTTCGATTTTGATTTGTTTCCCGCCGCCTCCATTTTCGCCAGCGTTGCCGCGTCAATCATTTTAAGGTTCGCCAAGTTGCTCATCGTCAGGCTCAACGCGTTTTTATTTGCCGCCAGCATCTTCGCCAGTTGCTCCATCTGTTCCTTGTTCAAACCGTCGAGGCTGGCCAGCAGTTCCGGCGGAATTTTGCTGTTCAAGATTCCGTCAGCCAGTTTCGCCGCGTTCAACATTGCGGCCAGATCCTGTGCCGCCTGCGAAGCCGTCGCCTGGTCCATGCCGGCTTCCGCCGCCTGCTGCATCGCTTTTGCCAGAGTTTCCGCCTCCGTCAACGACTCGGTTTTTTTCAACGCCTCTTCCGCCGCCTGTTTCGCCTCGTCGGAATTGGCCTGCTTGATGTGGTCAAGTGCTTCCCAAGTTTTGTTCGGGTCGTAGCTCGAAGAATCCTTTTGAAGTTGCGACAACTGCTTCTGCAAATCGTTCGCCTTCTTGTCGTCCACGATTTTTTCCTGCGCGAGCGTTTTCACCTCTGCCTGCAACTGCTGGACGATCTGCCCGATTTGCAGGGAATGATTCTGGCCCAGCTTCGTCAACCGCTCCGGCAGCAGCAGCGCCGTGGCTGCGAACAGCGCCGACACGCACAGCAGCACCATCGGCCGTCCGCTGCGCCAGTGGAATTTCGGCACGGCGGCATCCGGCAATTGCCCCAGCCACGCGCCCATGTCCGCCGCCTCTTCCGCCATGATGACGCCGCCGCACGCGTTCAGGCGGTCGTAGTTTGCGCGCATTTTGGTGAAGGCCGGTTTTTTTCGGTGTGCCTGCCAGACGGCGGCCAGCACCAGCGGGACAATTCCGAACAAACCGAGCGCGAGCCAGAAGGTGTTTTGCGCGCCGAAGATTCTCAAGGCCAGCACGACGACGCCCCAGACGAAGAACCAAACCGTGGCCAGTTGCACGCCCAGCCGCAACGCCAGCAACCGTTGCAGGTCGCGCGCAAACGACTGGAGGGCGATGGCGTGAGGAGTTTTCATCGCGCCTTAAAGTTTCCGAACGGACGTTCTGATTTTCATAATCGTCGCAGGTCGCCTGATTTCGTTTCAGCCTAATTGTAATCATAGACCATAGTCACGAAAAATCATTCACTGAATTTCAGGCAATCTTGGCGCCCAGACACAGCCGTCCGCCTTCGCCAGACATACGACATTGAAAATGGGATGCTGCTAAAACTTTCAAAACAGAGTTGACAAAAAGGCGGATTGGGTCAAATATATCCGTAACCGATATATCCATCAAAATGGCAAAGCCCAAAACTGATCCTGAAAGTTCGCTGCCGCTGACGCCGGCGGTGTTCCATGTGCTGCTCGCGCTGGCGGGCGGTGAGCGTCATGGTTACGCCATCATGCGGGAAGTGGACGCCAGCACGGACGGCAGGATCAAGATGGGGCCGGGGACTTTGTATGGCACGGTCAAGCGTCTGCTCGAAGCGCAGTTGATTGAGGAATCCGATGAGCGTCCCGATCCACACCTGGACGATGACCGCCGCCGCTATTACCGGCTGACTGGCGTTGGCGAACAGGTGGTTCGGGCGGAGGCGCAGCGATATGCGGAAATCGTGGAACTGGCGCGCGGGAAAAAACTGATCCGCAAACCAGCTTGAGCCATGTCGAACCATTTCAACAACCGGACGCTGACGGTTTCGCAAAAAGTCTATGACTGGCTGTTGCGGGCGTATCCGCCGACGCATCGTGAGGAATATGGCCCGGCGATGGCGCAGCTTTTTCGCGACCACTGCCGCGATGCTTGGGGCGAGGCGCGCGGCTGGGGCGTGGCGAAACTCTGGCTGCGGGTGCTGCCGGATTTGGTGAAAACATCATTCATTGAGCGGCTCGCCGCGTTAAACGAAAGGAAATCTATGACCGACAAAATGACTGCACTAATGCAACCGCGCACGGTTTTTCTCAAAGTGTTCGCGGTGGTGTTTCTTTTAATCCTTTGCGCGACGGTGGCCATCACTTTTATTATGCCGGAAAGCTATGCCAGCACCGCGCGCATCAAGGCGGACTCGGACAATCCGTCGAACGATCCATATTTCCTCCAGACGACGTTTGAAATCATGCAATCTCAAGCCGTGCTTGTTTCGGTCATAGACAAACTGCATCTGAACACGGTCTGGGGGAAGAAATATTACGGTGGCGAAACACTTGAGACAACGAACACACTCGCAATGCTTAAATCGCGAATAAGCCTCGCCCCCATTCGCAATACTAAACTCATCAATATTACTGTTTATAGCGAAGATAAAAATGAGGCGGCGCAAATCGCAAATGCCATCGCCAAATCTTATCAGGATTATCGAATTAAAGTTGCTGCGGCTCTGGCGGTAGTCAGTTTGAACCGATTGCAAGAGCAATGGCGGCAAAATGAAAAACAAATCGAACAAGTCCGCGCCGAAGTTAGTTCATCGGGTCAGCAATTAAAAATTGGCAGCGTAATCTCTGACAATCCATCGCCGCAGGAACAAGCTTATTGGGACAAGAAACAGTATTTGGATGGATTACTTGAAACGCACAAAGCGCTCTACGCTAAAAACGAGGTTGGGAAACTGGATGTGCAAATTCCAAAGACTGTTTTAGTGACAGTCACCGATCCAGCCGTCCCAGGCCATTCACCAGTAAGGCCGAATAAAACACTGAACATCGTTTTGGGAGTTTTATTCGGAATTTTTCTGGCTTCGATTGCCGGCGGAATTTCAGTGTTGATTGCGCTGAAATTCAGGAAGCGAATTGACAAATCCGCTATAACTAACTGACGGTGATGCAGAAAAATTTCAAGCCGCAAACTTGAATTGCGGCGTGATGCCCAGGCTTTCACAAATCACTTTCGTGACGGTGAACAAGTTGCGTGTGGTCGGATTGCCACGGCGGCTCAACATACGGTGCAGTGTTTTTTCGCCCAAGCCGGTTTGCTTGGAGAGTTCTTTGAAAGTTATGCCGGCATGAACCAGATCGCGCAGCATCGAAAGTCCCTCGTCCGTCTCGCCTTCGAGTAATGCGTTGACCGCCTCGGCATAAAGCGCGCGTGCAAATTTTGGATCGCGCTTGATGTCTGCTAAAACTGTTTCTTTGTAATCTCGCGTCAGTGCCATGTTAATCTTTCAACTGTTTGTATCTCTTCCAGCGTTCGATTGCGGCTGCGATGTCTGCGGATTGTCGTCGTTTGCTGCCGCCACCGAGTAAAATGATAATTGTTTTTCCGTCACGTCCAAAATAAGCCCGGTAACCGGAACCAAAATCCATTTTCAATTCAAACACGCCTTCTTGAAGCGCTTTGACCGAACCAAAATTTCCAAATTCAAGCCGGCGAATATATTTTTCAACTCGTGCTCGCGTTACTGCATCAAGTGAAACACGCCAATTGCTGAAAGGTGAATATTCATTTTCAATGAATTCTTTAATTTTAAATGTGGTTTCCATAATTTCTTTCTAGTCCATTTATTTTTCATATTTTGCCTTTGTTTTTCGTTTCGTTTGTTCAGTTTCACAGTCTTTCAACTGTTTATGGTTATAGTGCCATTTATGTTACTATTGTCAAGCGACAATTCTTAATGCGAGTCGCTACCAACTTTTGAATTTCAATCCTCCGCAAACAAATATTCCAAGTCCACCGCTGTGAGGCTGCGGGCAAAACCTTCCTCGCCGAGCACATCGGCGATTGTTTGCGCCTTGCTCTGCTGCAGTTCCCAGATTTTTTCCTCGACGGTGCCGGGCGCGATCAGGCGATAGGCGTTCACGGTCTGCGTCTGGCCGATGCGATGCGAACGGTCAATGGCCTGCGCCTCTACTGCCGGGTTCCACCACGGATCGTAAAGCACCACATAGCTGGCGTTGGTGAGGTTCAAGCCGGTGCCCGCCGCGCGCAGGCTTAACAGGAAGACACACGCGCCGGTCTCCTTCTGAAAATCGTTGACGACCGCCTGCCGGTCCTTCGTCTGACCGGTCAGGATGTGCGTGTGAATGTTGCGGGCGCGGCAATCCTTCTGAAGAATTTCCAGCATCTGCACGAACTGCGAGAACACCAGAACTTTCTGGCCGTCGGCGATGAGCGGGTCGAGCAGTTCAAAAAGCGTCTCGGTCTTGCCCGACGCGGTGTCGTTGCCGACGAGCGACGGATGGCAGCAGACCTGGCGCAAGCGCGTCAGCGCGGCGAGGACGTGCATCTTGGATTTGTTCAAGCCCTGCGTCTCGACGGCTTTCATCACCTGGTCGCGGCTGCGGCGGAGTTCGGCGAGATACAATTTCCGCTGATCTTCACCGAGCGGACAATCGCGGCGTTCCTCGATGCGGTCGGGTAAATCTTTGGCAACGTGTTTTTTCAAACGGCGCAGCAGGAGCGGACGCAATTTCGCGGACAAACGGCGGCGGGCGATGCGTTGTTCGGACTCGGCGTTTTCGCCGCGCGGCTCGTAGGTGTCGAGAAAATGTTCCTGGTTGCCGAGGTAGCCGGGCTGGATGAAATCCACGATGCTCCACAAATCCAGCAGCCGGTTTTCGAGCGGCGTGCCGGTGAGCGCGATTTTGTTTTCGCACTTCAACTGTTTCACCGACTGTGTGACCTGCGCGCCGGGATTTTTAATGAACTGCGCCTCGTCCAAAATCACCGCGCGGAAGGCGAATTTATGAAACTCCTCCAGGTCGCGCCGGAGCAGCGCGTAGTTGGTGACGATCAAATCGTGCTGCGGAATCTGCTTGCGCAAATTGTGCCGCGCCGCGCCGCTTTCGAGCACGAGCACCTTCAAATTCGGCGTGAACTTTTCCGCCTCGCGCCGCCAGTTATGCAAGACGGACGCGGGACAAATCACCAGCGACGGCTTGTGATTTTTTTTGTTCTGCTCCTGCAACCACGCGAGCCACGTCAGCGTTTGCAAAGTTTTTCCGAGGCCCATGTCGTCGGCGAGAATGCCGCCGAGCCGGACATGAACAAGATGCGCGAGGAAATCGAAACCGTCCTTTTGATACGGACGCAGTTCGGCGTGCAGCGACTTCGGCAGAACGGCGGACGGAACGCCCTTGAAATCGCGCACTCGGTCGCGCAACGCCTTGGCCTCCGGCGAATCGGTGAAGCGTTTCAATCCGTCATCGTCCAAATGCGCGACGTGTTCGAGACCGACTTTCTGCGGCACGGCGATGAGGCCGTCCACGCCCATGTCGGCCATCGCCTCGTGCGCGCCCTGCACGGCGGCGGTGTCCAATTCAACCCAGCCGGAGTTCGGCAATTTGACGAAGCGACCGGTCGCGGCGGCGAGCCGTTCGAGATCGGCCTTGGAAAGTTTGAGTCCCTCCGCCTCCCACTCGGCGGAGACGGAAAGCCAGTCAATGCCGCTGCCTTTGACGACGAGACGCGGCTTGAGCTGGCGCGGCGTGAGAAACAGGCGATGGAACGCGCCGTTGCCGAGAAATTCAGAATCCGCCGGACGCGACGCCCATGCCTCGGCGAGCAAGCCAAGAAAATTTTCGCTCGCGTCGCCAATCCATAGGCCGGATTCCTGCATGAACCAGTCGAGTTTGCGCAGCCATTGAATCGCCGGATCCAGTCGCGGGTCGTCGAGGATTTCCGGTTTTTCGCCCGCCTTGATGACGCGGTTGTGCGGCATCCATTCGTGGCCGTTCCAAAACCAGGTGCTTTGGTCGCGCAAACTTTTTGCGAGCAGCCGCAAACGCACCGTCTCGTCGAGCAGTTCAAAAACAAACTGCGGCGCGGCGGCGTGCGCCACGCAAAGCTGTTCCCAGTCCACGCCGTGATTCGCCTGCGTCTTGCGCAGATGCAACAGCAGGCGATGGCTCAATTTGCGGACCGGCAACGACGGTTTTTGCGCGAGGTATTTCAGCACGCCGGCGGGCGGCGCGTTGCGCAACAGGAAAAATTCGTTGCCGACGAGCGCGACCGGCGACTGGCGGTTGAAAAATTTCGCGTCCGCCACCGAATGAACCTGTCCGCCCGGCAGCGTGATGCGGTGCGTGAACGAAAGTTCCTTGTCGCCGTTTTCGAGATGCGGCGTGAGCGCGACGATGTGGCCGTGGAAATGCAGCGGCCTGCCGTTCGCGGCGGATTCGAGGCGTTTCGTGTGGCCCCAGCGCGCAAGCCATTGCAGCAGTTCGGCGTCGGCGAGCAGCAGCGTGTCCGCGTCGCTGGCGCGCTCGCGGTGCGTGTCGTAAATCCACTGGACGAATTCCCAGTCGTGCGGCGTGAACAGTTCCTGCTCGTGCGCGGCGCGGACGACGAGATCAACGAGGTCCTTGAGCGAACGCGCCTTTTCACCGGTGCGCGGGCGGAGCAGAAGAAATTGAATGGCGAGCCGGTTGCGCGACGGCTCGGCCTCGTCCGGCTGCGGTTTGCAGACGACGCGCAACGTGGCGCGCGGCGTGTCGAGATGCAGCAGCGCGGGCGGCGAAAGCCAGTTCTCCAGTTCCTGAACGAGTTTGATTTCCTGTTCGGCCTCCTCCGCGCGGGCAAAACGGTCCAGGCTCGCGTGCGGCTGCAATTCCGGCGGCACGGGACGTTTGGCGCGCAAAAACAAAAACGCCAGTTCTTCCAGCCGCGATTTTCCCTGGGCGGCGAGCAGTTTCGGCCACCAGTCGGTTGCGGGAAAATCACGGCGCGAGAGCGAGAGCTTTTCAAAATAATCCTCCAGCGCCAGCCACGCGCGCTGCGAATCCGGGCAGGCGGCGAAGGTCCGCAAAATTTCCTCGCGCTCGCTGACGGTGGTTTTGGAGTCGGACAATTCGCGGCGCAGGTCCGCGAACGCCCCGTAAGTTTGCGAGAGCACCTTGTGGTGCGCGTCGTATTTGGTCGCGCTCGTCCGCGCGCCGTTTCCATTTCTGGCAGAAATTCTGGGCATCTGAAATAATTAGACTATCCATTTCGACATATCCCGCGCTGCCGGTCAATCCGAAAGCGAAAGTTTTTCGGTCGGTTTGGCCTGGCTTGATGCCGTTCATGTTCTGGGTCAAATCGCAATTGTCCGGCTGGTGAAACGGATTAAATCATGCGCGGCAAAAAATCCTTTCTGTCATTTGACTTTGCCGAAGAATTACGGTAATTACCAATTTGAATCAAATTCAGGAATAGTTGAATGCCGCCTTTACACAAACCATGAAGTTTTTGCAGCTTTCAAGAATGCCGTCAGCCTCAAGCAAAGCGGGTGCGAAAGCGTTCACGTTGATTGAACTGCTGACGGTGATCGCCATTATTGCCATTCTGGCGGCCATTTTGTTGCCGGCACTGGCCAGGGCGCGGGAGCGGGCACAGGCGGTCATTTGCCTGAACAACACGAAGCAGTTGATGCTGGCGACCAGCATTTACGCCGGCGATAATGGCGACCGGCTGCCTTACAACCTGGGGATGGTCGGCTCACAATTCCGCACCGACCTCAACTGGGTCAACAACGTGATGACATGGGATTTAAGCTCCGACAACACAAACACTGCGACGCTGACGAAAGCCGGCCTGGGCGCTTTCGTCAGCGGCAATGCGAGCGTCTATCACTGTCCATCCGATCAGGCGTTGAGTTCGGTGCAAAGAGCCGCCGGTTGGACGGCGCGCATCCGGAGTTATTCGATGAACGCCATGGTCGGGGATGCGGGCAATTTCTCCACCAACGGTTACAACAGCAATAATCCTGGCTACAAGCAGTTTTTCAAGACGACCCAGATTCCAACCCCGTCGGAAATCTTTGTGTTCCTTGACGAGCATCCCGACAGCATCAATGACGGCTACTTTCTCAACAAGTCACCGCATAAACATACTTATACTGCCAGCGCAAATACTGGCACCTACAACAAAGCCCAATGGACAGATTTGCCGGCCTCCTACCATAATGGCGCCGCCGCCTTTTCGTTTGCCGACGGCCATGTCGTGCTGCATCGCTGGACGGTTGCGAGCACCGTCCTCCCGGCCCGGCCTGCTGCAGCGGCCCTGCCCATTGATTTAAGTGACTCCCCGGATGCGGATTTTGACTGGGTGATTCAACACATGAGCGTTGAAAACTGACGCCAGCAAAAATGGCGACGGGAAATTCTTCACAGAAATTTTCGGATGCTTTGCTCATCGCCCTCCGTGCCGAGCAGATAGAGTTTGTCGCCCTGCGTCCAGGTTGCGGTGATCAGACGGTTGACTTTGGAAAAATGCGGTGAGTTCCCGGTGGACGGATCGTTGACCAAAGTCCGGTCAACGACAAACAACCAGAGGTCGCTTGATTCGCCCGGCGCAAGCTTTTTGCCGGTGCGAAAACAAATCATCGAAACTTTTTCATTCTGCCAGCTTTCCAGGGCGCACCCAACGACGACGGCCTTTTGCAGGGCCGCCGGCAAAACATAGTCCGACGGTGCCCCGTGTTGTGCGAGATGAGCGCGTATTTGCGCCGGATTATTTGTCACCAAATCCATTCCATAACCGCGCAGGGCGATGCCGACCATCTGGTTTTGATAAATGGCCAGCGTGTCAATCCGGGCGCGCCGCGAAAACCAAAATACCGCCAGCATACCAAACAGCAGGATGATGACGGCCAGCGCGAGCCGGACCGTCGGTCGCCGGGAAATTCTTCTTTCGCAGGCCGCCTGTTCAGAAACGATTTGTTCCTTCAATCCGGCAGGCACGGCGATTTGGCGGAATTTTTCGCCGAGGGCAAGCTGCCGTGCGCCATGCGCCTCCAGCCAGGCGGCCAGTTCCGGGTCGTGTTGCGCCAGCGCCAGCGCTTCGGCGATTTGCGGGTCTTCCGCGTCGCCCGTTCCGGGCCGGTAAAGCAGCAAAACAGTTTTTGCTTCGTTGACGTTCACAAATGAGATGGTGGCTGGCTCGCGGCGATGTCGCGCGCCAGGAGTTGTTGCAGTTGACAAATGCCGCGCGACAGACGCGATTTGACCGTGCCGATCGGGGTGTCGAGAATTTCGGCGATTTCGTTGTAGGAACAGTCTTGCAAATAAAACAGCGCGACGGGCGCTTGAAAGATTTCGTCCACCTGCGCCAATGTTTCAAGCACGTGCGCGGTGTCGAGCCGGCTGACCGCCACCGGCGAAACGACCGGCAAATCCACCGCCGCCGCGTCGAGTTCCAAGTGGGGAAAACGCGTCTGCCGCCGCCGAGATTCCAGAAATTCACGGTGAAGCGTTGTGAACAGCCAGGTTTTCACTTTGGAAGCGTCACGCAATTGATGGCCTTTTTGCGCCCAGATGCAAAATGTCTGCTGAACCAGATCGCACGAATCCGCCTCATCGCGCGTCAAACTGAAGGCGAATTGATACAGCGGCCCATAATAACTGGCCACCAGATTTTCGAAATTTACGCGATCAGCCATTTTGCGGCATCAATAGTATGAGTCAGGAGTGCAGCATTTGTTCCTGAAAAACGCGAGCTTGAAGTTGAAAAGATCACCGAAACCGGAAGGTCAGCACGCCAAAAATCGAGTGGGCGCGGTAATTGTTCGCCCCGCCGCTGCCTGGCTCGTCATAATAATCGAACCGGTATTGCAGCTCGGCGGAGGTGTTTTTGCCAAGGCGGCGGGTCAAACCGACTTGAGCGCTGTGCCGTTGATATTGAATGCCCAGCGGCAAACCGCCGGCGAAATTATTCTGGCTGTAATTCGCCTCGGAGAAAACGTAACCGGCAAACAAGTCGGTGGTCTGGCTAAACACATAAGTGCCATTGGCGAAGAAGCTATAAATGTCCCCGCGATAAGGAACAACGGCCGGCGAACCGTCAGCCGCCGTGGTCATATCGGATGT
>DATCBW010000004.1:0-5300 GCA_036511615.1 Verrucomicrobiia bacterium
TCGCTGCCCAGTCCTTGAATTTTTGTAAGTTCGTCGCTGGTCGCTGTGTTGATGTTCAGGCGGCTTTCCTCGTCGGAAACACCGTAAATCACGCCGCCGCCCTCGTCATCGCGCCCGCGGCGCAACACCGAATAGGTTCCGCGCCCAAAGGCGACTTCACGGAAATCCTGCGTGTCATCGTAAAGTTCGCCGGTGTGATTTTTGCCGCTGTGGCTGCGGTCCTTCGCGTTTTTGTAAAGCAGCGCCTCGGCCTTTTCAATTCCCGCCAGCGCGAGATAACGCGCCTGGATTTTGTCCGCGAAATTTTTGCCAGTCAGCAAATCCATCCGCGCCGTGTGCAGCACGCCGACCACCACCACCGCGAGCAGCGCGACGCACCACAGCAAACCGATGAGAATGGAAGCGCGTTTGCACATGATCAATTTTGCCCTCCGTTCGGCGTTCCCGGCGCGGACTGGCCGCCGGGATTTTGGGTTGAATTGTCAGCGGAATTTCCGGTGTCGTTCTGCGAAGCGTCGGCGAGATTCAAGCACGCGACCGTCTGGAAAACCAGCGGCGGTTCGATGTTTCGCTTGCCGGTTTGCGGATCGGTTTTCGAGTTGGGATTGGAATCCAACATCAGCGTGATGCGCACGGCTTCGGGCAGTCCGTCGAGATTGCTTTGTTCGATCTGAGAATTTTCCGCCTTGGCGTTGCCTTCGACTTCGCCCCAATTGTCATACCAGTCCAGTCCGTCGGAGTATTCAAAACGCACGCCCAGAATGTCGCTCGCGATTTCCTCCTTGCTGCCGCCGGACAACGGATCGGGTGCGAGCGTGGGATTGCGCCGGCGCCACAAGCTAAAATGTCCTGACTGCGGGTTCGGCTCGACGTAATAACTCACTTCGCAAAAATCGCCCTCGCGCGCACGATGCGGTGTGTAATTGTGCGTCGCAAAATCCAGATTGTCGGCCTCAACTTTGCCAAGCATCCGCTGCATACCGAGAAACGGCGAATCGCCCGGCAGCGGACACGCGCCGCGCAAGTCGGCGGTCAGCAAGGCCATCGTCACGCGCGCGTTCTGAAAAATGTCCGCGCGCGGCTCCACGATGTTCCGGCCCTTGATGCACGCGCTCAAACACAAATACGCGCTGACCAGAATCAGCGCCATCAACGCCGAGCTGATGACGATCTCAATCAGCGTGAAGGCGCGGCTTTGCGAGGCACGGGCAAATTTCATCGGGCGTTGTTCCCTTTCTTTTTTGATTGAGAATTCTTGTCGGTTGAATTCTTGTTATTTGAATTTTGGTTGTTCACATCGCCGGGCGCTTCGAACAACAGCGTTTTGAGTTCGAAAATTTCCTGATCGTCTTTGGATCGTTCAATCACCACGTCCACGTCGTGCAGGCCGTCAATGTTTGCGTCGCTGATGGTTTGTTTCCAGCGATACGCCGCCAGGCCCGCGCCGCAATCGCCGTCGGTCTCGCCATTTTCCAGGCCGCCCTCGGCGCGGAGCGTCTCGATTTTGCCGGCGGCGAACAGCGCCGCAGTCGTCTGCTGTTCCGATTCTTTGCTCGATTCCAACGCCGTCGTGATGCCGTGCGTAAGGCCCACCAGCGCGACGCCCAAAATCAAAATCGCCACCATCACTTCGATGAGCGAAAATCCGGCGTTGAGCGGCGTCACATTCATTCGTGTTTCGGTTCGGTGAGGTGAACGCGCGCGGTCACCGGGTTTAATCGCATCAAAACTTGAAAGCCGTCGCGGTCGCGCAGCAGGATTTCCGCCGCGTCCACCGTGCCGTCAGGATAAAAGGAAACCGAGTCCGGCGCACTTTGGTTGTCCGGGCCGGCGACGGAATCGTCTTCAGAAGAACTTTCGCCCGCCGGATTGATCTTAACGGTGATGCGCGAATCCAGTTTGCCTTCCGCGCCGGAAACATCCTTCAACGGAACATAATTTTCCTGCGTTCCGTCGTGAATCTGCCGTTCTACCGCGTAACGTTCCTTCTGCGTGTCGAATCTGACCCGATACGATTGATTCAGGGCGACGGCGCGGCTGGACGCGAGGCTGAAAACATTGACCAAATCGCGTGCGGTTGAACGCAGCAACACGTCGTCGAACGTGCCTTTCATTTGCGGAATAATCATGGCCGAGATGATTCCGATAATGACGATGACCACCATCAGTTCAATCAGCGTGAAGGCGCGACGGAATTTCAATCTGGAATTTTTCAGACGCATGATTACCAGTTGCCGATGTCCGCGTTCTCGCCTTCGCCGCCGTCCACTCCATCCTTGCCGCGCGACCAGATGTCGTAGCTTGTGGGATGATGCGTGCCGGGATTGGCATATTGATAGGGGTTGCCCCAAGGATCGTTGCGAAGCTGCTTGATGTAAGGTCCGCGCCATTGCTTGGCGTCGTCGCCCGTGGGCGGATCCACCAGAACTTTCAGGCCTTCTTCCGTCGTTGGATAACGGTCCATTTGGACGTAAAAGCGTTCGACGGCGGAATCGAGTTCGGAAACAGTTCCTTTGGCGGCGGCGATTCTCGCATCCGAGGTCGTGGTCATAAATTGCGGGACGATAAGCGAGGCCAGGATGCCGATGACGACGACCACGACCATGATTTCAATGAGGGTGAAACCGCGTGACTGTTTGGGTGAGAACTGAATTTTCATTTTGTTGTGTGAGTTGAATTTTAATGTAGTGCGGCGCTCATTTTGAAAATGGGCAGCAAAATGGCGATGACCATGAAACCGACGAGCGCGCCGACAATCATGATCAAAAGCGGTGCCAGCAGTGAAATCAAAGTTTTCGTCCGCGCCCGCATCTGGCGTTCTTCAATGGCCGCGACTTTCAAAAGCATTTCGTCGAGCTTGCCGCTTTCTTCGCCGACATCAATCATCTGCACCACCGTGCGCGGAAAAATGCCGAGCTTGCGCAGCGGCTTGGCCAGCGAGTCGCCGCCGCGCGTTTCCTCGGCGACGCGCGCGATCTGCGCCGCCAGAACGCGGTTGCCGATGGTGTGCTCGACAATTTTCAGCGCGGGCAGCAGCGACACGCCGCTCTTGACCAGCGTGCCGAGCGTCCGCGCGAAACGTCCGAGCGCCGCCGACCGGAAAACCGGGCCGATGAACGGCACTTTTAATTTTACCTTGTCCCACATCGTCGCGCCCGCCGGTGAATTCACATACCACCACACGCCGCCGACCACGCCGGCGACGCCGAGCAAAATCAAAAGCCAGTGTTCGTGCAGCGCGTGACTGACTTTGAGCAGGATCAACGTGGGCAACGGCAGCACCGTGAGCATTTCTTCCAACATGGAAAACAGCCGTGGCAGGACGACTGTCAGTAGAACGGTCACGGTGATAAAACCGAAACACAAAACGAACACCGGATAAGCCACGGCGGCCTGGACTTCGCCGCGCACTTCATCCTCGTGTTCCAGCAGGTCGGCCAGATCGTTCATCACTTTCGGCAGCACGCCGGCTTCTTCGCCGACGCGGATCATGCTGACATAAAGATTGCTGAAAAGTTTTGGATGCTGCGCCAGGGCCGTTGAAAAGGATTCGCCCTTGCGCACTGCTTCGCCGAGCTGCTGCACGACCGCGCGAAACGCCAGATTTTCCTCCTCCTCGCCCAGGCTGTCGAGCGCCTGGGGAATGGGAATGCCCGCCGCCAGCAACGCGCTGATTTCGCGCGTGAACGCCGAGATGTCCTTGCGCCGGATTCGCTGGCCAAAATGAATTTCAGTTTTTCGCGGCGCAGCGGATTTTGTTTCCGGTTTTTCGCCAGCCGACAAAACCGTTTCCAGCGAAGACGGAAACAGATTGCGCTGGTCCAGCAGTTGCAGCGCGGCCTTACGGTCTTCGGCTTCGATCACGCCGGTGACGGCGGTGCCGCCGGTTTCTACGGCCTGATAGCGGAACGAATTCATTCGAGCAAATCTCCCGACGACACGCGGAGAATTTCTTCCAGCGTTGTCATTCCCGCCGAGGCTTTTTGCAGGGCGTCCTGATGCATTGTCACCATCGTTTTTTGCGCGGTGGCTTTGAGTTCGGCGTTCGAGCGTCTTTGTAAAATCAGTTCGCGCAGTTCATTCGTGATGGGCAGCAGTTCAAAAATTCCAACGCGCCCGCGATAGCCAGTCTCGCGACATTCGTCACAACCTTTGCCGTGGAAAAATTGTCCTTCGACTTTTCCGCCGCTGATGGCGGCAAGCTGTTCGCGCACGGCCGGTTCCACTTCGCTGGGTTCGCGGCAATTGGAGCAGATGCGCCGCACGAGCCGCTGCGCGAGCACGCCTTCCAGCGAGGACGAAATCAGAAACGCTTCCACGCCCATGTCAATCAGCCGCGTGACCGCGCCGGTGGAATCATTGGTGTGCAGCGTGCTGAAAACCTGATGGCCGGTGAGCGCGGCGCGGATGGCGATTTCGGCGGTCTCGGAATCGCGGATTTCGCCGACCATCACCACGTCCGGGTCCTGGCGCAAAATCGCGCGCAGGCCGGTCGCGAACGTAAAATTGCGGTTGGGCCGGACTGGAATTTGCGCGACGCCCGGCAGTTCATATTCCACCGGGTCTTCAATCGTGAGAATTTTCAGTTCCGGCGTGTAGATGCTTTGCAGAATGGCGTAGAGGCTGGTCGTTTTACCACTGCCAGTCGGGCCGGTGGCGAGGAAAAGTCCGTGCGGTTTGCCGACGAGGCGCGACAGCAATGCCGCGCGCGTCGGGTCCAGACCCAGTTCTTCGATTGTTTGGGCGCGTGAGCTTTTTTCGAGCAGACGCATGACGAGGCTTTCGCCGTAAATGGTCGGCAGCGTGCCGACGCGGATGTCCACGCGCGCAGTGCGGTGATGGATTTGGATGTGTCCGTCCTGCGGCATGAAGCGTTCGGCGATGTTCATGTCCGCCATGATTTTGATGCGCGAGACGATGGCGGCGTGAAGCTGCTTGGGCGGCGGCGATTTTTCCTGCAACAGCCCGTCAATGCGGTAGCGCAATTGCAGCGAATTTTCAAACGGCACGAAATGAATGTCGCTGGCGCGCTCGCGCAGGGCGGTGGAAATGATCAGGTTCACGAGGTTGACGACGGTCGGCTCGTTGGCCATGACCTCGATGTCGTGCAGCGTTTTTCCTTCGCCGTTGGCCGCGTGTTCGCCGCCGAGGTTTTCGATCATTTTCTCGACCGTGACCTGATAGCGGCCCGCGACGGCCTCGGCGATTTCCGCCGCCGGAAATTCCTCTTCGACCACTTCCAATCCGGTCAGCAGCCGGATGTCGTCAACCACGCGGGCGTTGCCGGGTTCGGCGGTGGC
>DATCBW010000005.1:0-8311 GCA_036511615.1 Verrucomicrobiia bacterium
ATTGGAAAGCACGGCGCGAAGCTGATCCGCAGCGGCATGAAAATTCTCACGCACTGCAACGCCGGCTGGCTGGCGTTCGTGGACATCGGCAGCGCCACCGCGCCGATGTATGCCGCGAAAGCCGCCGGGAAAAAATTTCACGTTTTCTGCGACGAGACGCGCCCGCGTTCGCAAGGCGCGACGCTCACCGCGTGGGAACTCGCGCAGCAAAAAATTTCGCATCAGATCATCGCCGATAACGCAGCGGGACATTTGATGCAGCGCGGCGAAATTGACCTGGTCATCGTCGGCAGCGACCGCACGCTGGGCCGCACGGGCGAAGTGACAAACAAGATCGGCACTTACACCAAGGCGGTTCTGGCCGCGCGCCATAAAATTCCGTTTTACGTCGCCATCCCGCTTTCGACGATTGACTGGAATTTGAAGCGCGGCTTCGACATTCCGATTGAAGAACGGCACGAAAGCGAAGTCCTCGGCGCGTGGGGCGTCAACGGCAAGCAGATGGAAGATGGAAGATGGAAGATGGAAGATGGAAGATGGGAAAGCGCACATATGTCCGCGTGGCCAATCCCGCCAGCGGCGCGCGCAATCCTGGTTTCGACGTGACACCGGCTGAACTCATCACCGGCGTCATCACGCCGGCTGGGATTTTCAAGCCGAAGGAACTGTGGAAAAACCGGCGCACACTGGGACACGCTGATTGAGCGTGAGCAGAGAATTTGGTTTCGTCGACACAGTTGAATTGCCGAGGATCAACTGCCGGCATTCAGCCGATTTTTTCTCAAGGTCAACCGAACCACACTGGCACCAATCGGAACCAGCAGGAACGCAGCGGCAAAAAAGGTCGAAGGTTCAGGCACAGGAGCGATCATGGAGTCGTTTGATGTCCCACCTCCCAAACCTATGTTGACATTGAAATTTAACTGCCCGCCAACGCTGCCACCGAGGTTGTAAGTGCCGTCGGCGTTGCCCCAAATGTTAATTTCATCGCCATTGTTTTGCGTGAACAACAACCCATAATTGTCCAGGAGCGGATTAGTATCGGGATACTGGGGATTTTGACCGGCAGGATACACCGCGTTGTTATAAATAAACACGCCGCTCGGTGAGTAAATGTAGCCCGGATAGGAGGTGGTTCCACCAGGTGACGCGTTGCTGACATACAAGAGCCATTCGCCGCTCGTGCCTCCGGTGGTCAAGTTCAAATAGCCGCTGGCCGCATAAAAGTTGTTATTGGCAGATTCGACATCAATCTGTCCAGAGCCGGAGTTGCCGTTCCCATCGTTAAAATTGATGTCATAAAGACTGGCGCCAGCCGGGGTCGTGAGACCCAAAACCAGAGACGCACACGCTATCGTCAAGATGAGTATTTTTATCATTTGTATTTTGCCTTTGCATAAAGGCCACTTTTCCATAGCATTTGCAATGCCTAAATCTTGCCTGGAACACCTGAATGAAATTCCAGGCATTTTTGATGTTGCAGCAACCAAATTTGATGCTGATGCATCGCCGCCCCAATAAATGCGGGGCTAATTTGTGGAAACCAAAACTCACAACTTGTCGAGGCACCGCAGTTTGTCTAAATTATGGCGTCTCCAATTATTTTTATGACAGCTAAACGCAAACTCCGTTACGCCATGGTCGGCGGCGGGCAGAATGCCTTCATCGGCGCGGTGCATCGCATGGCCGCGAATCTCGACGGACAAATTGAACTCGTCGCCGGCGCGTTTTCATCCGACGCCAAAAATTCAAGGACGACGGGCGAACAACTTTTTCTCAATCCGGCGCGCGTTTATGCGAGCTACGCGGAAATGGCCGAGCGTGAAGCCGCGTTGCCGGCGGACGAGCGGATTGATTTTGTTTCCATCGTCACACCGAATTTTCTGCACGCGCCGGTTGCGACGACGTTTTTGAAAAAAGGATTTCATGTCGTCTGCGACAAGCCGATGACTTTGAATTTGAAAGAGGCGAAGGCGTTGCGCGAAACAGTTCGCAAGACGGGAAAAGTTTTTGCGCTCACGCACAATTATACCGGCTACCCGATGGTGAAAGAGGCGCGCGAACTCGTCCACAACGGCAAGCTCGGAAAAATTTTGAAAATTGTGGCCGAGTATCCGCAAGGCTGGCTGCTCGACAAAATCGAAGACGACGGTCAGAAGCAGGCCGCGTGGCGGAGCGATCCGAAAAAAGCCGGGGCGAGCTGCTGCCTCGGCGACATCGGCACGCACGCGGAAAATCTCGGACGTTACATCACCGGTTTGGAAATTGATTCGTTGTGCGCCGAGTTCACCACGTTTATTCCCGGCCGCAAATTGGAGGACGATGCGAACTTGCTGCTGCGTTACAAAGGCGGCGCGAAAGGCGTTTTGCACTGCTCGCAAATTTCCTGCGGCGAGGAAAACAATTTGAACATCCGCGTTTATGGCACGAAAGGTTCGCTCGCATGGCAGCAGGAGCATCCGAACGAATTGAAATTCATTCCCAAAGGCGAACCGGCGCGCATTCTCCGGCGCGGCAACGGCTACGTTTCCGATGTGGCGAAAAAATTCACGCGCCTGCCGTTCGGCCATCCTGAAGCCTTCATCGAGGCGTTTGCGAACATTTATCTGGAAGCGGTGGCGGCCATCCGCGCGAGCATCGAAGGCAGGCGCATTGATAAAAATGATTTTCCAACCGTGGATGACGGCGTGATTGGAATGGCGTTTCTTGAAACCGCCGTGAGATCCGCGAAGTCCAATGCGAAGTGGACACGCTTTGCCAAAATTTGACCGAACACAACAAACATCACCAAAAAGCGAAATGAAAAAATACACCTACGCACTCGCGCTCCTCGCGGCGCTTGCAATCCGCCTGCCCGCGTTTGCCGCCGACGGCACGCCCGCCGAAGTCAACACGGACGGCTTCACCGACACGCCGATCATTCCCGGAACAAAATGGCACATCCACGATCCCAACCGCCCGCAGCCGACGGTGGTCACGCCGGGACCGTCGCCGACGCTCGGCATGGCTCCGCCATCCGACGCCGAACTGCTCTTTGATGGCAAGGATCTTTCGAAGTGGCAACGGGACAACGGTGCGGACGCGAATTGGGTAATGACGAACAGTTACATGGAAAGCATCCCGGTGAGCGGTCGTCCCGGCGGCATCCGCACGCGCGGCAAGTGGGCGGATTTTCAGTTGCACGTTGAATGGGCTGAACCGCTCACGGTGCGCGGTGAGGGTCAGGGCCGCGGCAACAGCGGCATTCTCATCAACAACCTTTATGAGGTCCAAGTGCTCGACAGTTACCACTCCTTGACGTATCCCGACGGCCAGGCGGGCGCGATTTACGGCCAGATGCCGCCGCTGGTCAACGCCTGCCTGCCGCCCGGTGAATGGGAGACCTATGATATTTATTTTGAATCGCCGCGCTGGAACGAGCAGGGTGACCTGGTCAAGAAGGCCGTCGTCACCGTCATCCAAAACGGCGTCATCGTCCAGGATCACTACGAGTTGACGGGCTGCACCGACGGTATCGGGGCCGTGCCGTGGAAATCGCTGGGCGATTACGCGCGCAAACATCCGCCGGAACTGTTCGTCGAATTGCAGTATCACAACAACGCCGTCCGCTACCGCAACATTTGGATTCGGTCAATGCATCTGGGTGGAAATTAGTGAACGAACCGCTGCAATATATCTACGCTGGGATTTTGCCGTTTCATGGTGCAAAATTGCGGCGCGGGCAAAGTCTTTTACACGTCGCTCGGTCAGTGCGAGGACATCTGGGACACGGACCCCAATTTAAGGGCCGGAAAAACTCCGTTAAAATCAGCAAGGCGTATCAGGCGCATTTTCCCGGCGGCACCGAATGGGCGCTGGGCTTGAAAAAACAGGCCGCCGAAAAATCTTGGATTGAATTCACACGTCGAACCGCTAGCATGTGCGTTCCAATGGTTCGGGGCGTAGCGTAGTCCGGCTAGCGCGCTTGCTTGGGGTGCAAGAGGTCGGGAGTTCAAATCTCCCCGCCCCGACCATTTTCAGAAATTGTTAGGCAGCATCGAGCGCATGAAAATTCGACGCCTCATCATGATTGCCGGTTTGCTGGTAGCAGTTGCTGCATTGGCGAGCGTGGCACTTGTTTTTCACTGGCAGCATTCGCAGATGTTCAAGGGTTTGGCGAAGCTCGCTGCGGCGGAGCAGAGCTATCTACGAGACCATGTTTCACGAGGCGAGCCTTCGACAGCTTCCGTGACACTTCGAGATTTAGTCAGCGGCGGATATATTTCCACAGACGATGCCAGAGCATTTGATGGCATGGATGTCACATTTTATCCGACGGTCGGTGATAGCGACCCACAGGCCATTTTGGTTCGGGTGCAGATGCGCGATGGCGTGCAGATTGCGCTGATGGCAGACGGTAGTATTGCACAGTTACCATATCAGTCACCAAAATGATGCTGCCTGACACCGCGCCGTTGGCTGAAGCATTCGCCCGATTTCGCGTCTTGCGAAAGCATTCTTCATAGTTTGCCAGTCAAAATTTCCGCCAGAAATACGACGCGCGATCACTGCGATTTACATATTTGTAATCTGGCAGACAGTTTCCCGTCATCTTGGGCGGCTCTATTACTTCTGAAGCGGACAAACAAAACAAAACAATTCAAAACGAACATGAAAACATATTTTAACTCTCTGCGCGTCCAAACGGCGGTGCTGGCGCTGGCTGGCGCCGTGGTGCTGGCCGGCGCGACCATCGGTATCGCCCAATCGTCCAAAGACAAATCAGACAAGCCCGTTTCGGCGGACTTGAACGTGCCGCTCGACCAAACTTCCGTGCCGAGGGACGGCCTGCCGCGTGGCAGTTACGCGCCGATCGTGGACAAGGTCGCGCCCGCCGTGGTGAAGATTGACACCACCGCCACCATAAAAACCGCCTCTGCGGAGCTGGCTCCCCAATTCAACAATCCCTTCTTCCAGCAGTTTTTCGGCAACCAGTTTGGCCGGATGATTCCGCCGCAATCATCCGCACCTGAAATCGAACACGGTGTTGGCTCCGGCGTCATCATCACCAAAGACGGCTACATTCTCACCAACAACCATGTTGTGGACGACGCAAAAAATGTGAAAGTCACGCTGCCGGACGGACGGGTTTTTACCGCCAAAGTCATCGGTCGTGATCCAAAAACCGACGTGGCTGTTGTGAAAATTGACGCCAAAAATTTGCCGGTCGTCGTGCTGGCGGACAGCAGCAATGTTAAGGTCGGCGACGTCGTGCTGGCCATCGGCAATCCGTTTGGCGTTGGTCAGACAGTGACGGCGGGCATCGTCAGCGCGAAGGATCGCGGCAACATGGGCATTGAGGACTATGAGGATTTCATCCAGACCGACGCGGCGATCAATCCGGGCAATTCCGGCGGCGCGCTGGTGGACATTGACGGACGGCTGATTGGCATTAACACCGCGATTTTGAGCCACACGGGCGGCAGCCAGGGCGTGGGTTTTGCCGTTCCATCGGATCTGGCGCGGAACGTGATGGAAAGCCTGGTTCAAAATGGCCGCGTCACGCGCGGTTATCTGGGCGTGATGATTCAAAGCATCACGCCGGAGCTGGAGCAACAATTTAATCTCAAGAACATGACCGGCGCGCTTGTCGGCGATGTGGTTCCAAACGGCCCGGCTGACCATGCGGGATTAAAGGACGGCGACGTGGTGCTGGAGTTCAACGGCCAGAAAGTCGCCGACAGCCGCGAGTTGCAGCTCACCGTGGCGGATACCAAGCCCGGCTCAAAAGTGCCGGTGGAAATTTTGCGCAACGGCGACAAGAAAACGCTGGAAGTCACCGTCAAACAACTTCCGGGCACGGAACAGCTCGCCTCGGACAATTCGCCAAATGCCCAGGACACCGGCACGCTTAACGGGGTTGGCGTTGGCGATCTCGACCCGCAGACGCGCCAGCAATTTCACATTCCCCAGAACGTGCATGGGGCCGTCATCACGCAGGTTGACCCCACGTCCGCTTCCGCCGATGCCGGCTTAAAACCCGGCGAGGTGATTGAAAGCATCAACCGTCATCCGGTAAAAGATGCTGATGACGCCGTCCGGCTGACTGATAACATTACTAACAAGAAAACGCTCGTGCGTGTCTGGGATGGTGGCGGCAGCCATTACATCGTGGTGGATGAGAGTCAGGGTGAAGGTTGATCTGATTTCGGTCTTGAAACCTTTCCGCGCCCCGACTTGCCGGTGCGGGAAGGTTTCTTTTTTTGCCGGTCCTCGGTTAAATCTCGCTGTGATTCAACATTGTCACAGCAACGTCCGCCCAGCATCATGGATGACAACGTGCGCATATTGGTGGTTGAAGATGACGAGAAAATCGCCTCGTTCGTCGTCCAGGGACTGAAACAAAACGGCTATGCCGTGGATCACAGTCCCGACGGTGAACAGGCGTTCGGTCTCGCGAACGCCGTCGCCTACGACGTGGCGGTGGTGGATCTCATGCTGCCCAAGCTCGACGGCTTGAGCCTCATTCAGCGGCTGCGCACTGGCGGCGTCCGCGTGCCGGTGCTGATTTTGAGCGCGCGCGCCTCGGTGGACGACCGCGTGAAAGGGTTGCAGGCCGGCGGCGATGATTACTTGACCAAGCCGTTTGCGTTCTCCGAACTGCTGGCCCGCGTGCAGGCGCTCATCCGCCGGGCGACGCAGACGACCGAGCCGACGCGATTGGCGGTCGGCGACCTCACGCTGGATCTGCTCACCCGCGAAGTGCGGCGTGGCGATAAAGCCATTGATCTGCAACCACGCGAATTTGCGCTCTTGGAATACCTGCTCCGTCATCCCAACCGCGCCGTGACCAAAACAATGATTCTGGAACATATTTTTGATTTGAGTTTTGATCCTCAAACGAACGTGGTGGACGTGCTCGTTCACCGGCTGCGCAGCAAGGTGGATCATGAACGGACAATGATTCATACAATCCGCGGAGTGGGTTATGTCCTTCGACCTGCTTAACACCGCGCGTCGGAACATTGGCGTCCGGCTTGGCCTGTGGTATGCGCTCGTGTTCGCTTCCAGCAGCCTCGCGTTGCTGGCGCTTGCCTATTATCTGCTGGCGGCGGCCATCAGCAGCAAGGATCGCGAGGTGTTGCAGGCACGGCTGCAGGAGTATGCGGCTGTCTATGACGACGGCGGCCTGCCCGCCCTGCACGACGCCATTCAACAGGAATCCGGCGATCAAAAAACTTTTTTCGTCCGCCTGGTCAGCGCTTGGAACGTGGCCACGCTCGTCAACGTGCCGGACGACTGGATTGCGTTTAAGGACATTCCCGTCGGCCTGACTGGCTACCGCCAGCGTGTGAGTTTCGTCCGCATTCCGAAAAACGCGGAAAAGGATTTTGTCCTCGCCTCGGCCACGTTGCCTGGCAACGCCTTGTTGCAGGTGGGACGCAGCACGGACAGCCGCACGGCGTTGCTCGATCCGGTGCGCAAGGATTTTTTCGTGGTGGGCAGCGCGACCATTTTGCTGGGTTTTCTGGTGGGCGTGTTCTTTGCCAATCGCGCCACGCGGCCAGTCCGGCAGGTTGTCGCCACCGCACGCGCCATTATCCAGACCGGCCAGTGGGACGCGCGCGTGCCGGTGCGCAAGTCGGACGACGAACTGGATGAGATGGTGCGATTGTTCAACCGCCTGCTCGACAAAAACGAATCCTTGATCCGCGCCATGCGCGAATCGCTCGACAACGTCGCACACGATCTGCGCACGCCGCTGACCCGGCTGCGCGGCACGGCGGAACTGGCGCTCCAGCCGCAGGCCGGTTCCGCCGCTGCGCAGGAGGCGTTGGCCGATTGCGTCGAGGAATCCGAGCGCGTGCTGAACATGCTCAACACCCTGCTGGACATCTCCGAGGCCGAGGCCGGTGTGATGAAACTCCAGCGCAAACCCGTTGACCTTTGCGCCGTCGTCCGCGAGGTCGTGGAACTTTACGAATACGTCGCCGACGATCTGAAGGTGACGGTGCAGACGGAACTGCCCGCGCAATGCGAAGCGCAGGTGGACCCCAACCGGATGCGCCAGGTCTTCGCCAACCTGCTCGACAACGCGCTCAAATACACGCCCGAAAACGGCAGCGTCGTCATTTCCATTGCCGACGAACCGCAGCAGGCCGTCGTGCGGTTCACCGACACCGGCATCGGCATTCCGCCGGAGGAACAAGGCCGGATTTGGACGCGGCTGTATCGCGGCGACAAAAGCCGGACCAAACGCGGCCTCGGTTTGGGATTGAGTCTCGTCAAGGCCGTCGTCGAAAATCATCTGGGCCAGGTCACCGTGACCAGC
>DATCBW010000006.1:0-6488 GCA_036511615.1 Verrucomicrobiia bacterium
GACGGAAGAGGTGCAATACGCGCGATTTCGGAACGTGACGGTGGGGGCGGGACAGCCTCTGGTGTTGACGGTGCGCAACGGTGTCGAGGGCTACGCGATCCTGGCCGGGGTGCAAATCCTAGGCAGCGCGCCGCCGCCGCCGACCAACCAGACGGTGGTGCCGCCGTTGCCAACACTGACAACGATAAACAACGGTGCGAATCTGCAACTGAACTGGCCGATTTCGGCAGGATCATTCCAAATACAGTCGGCGGACAGCCCTCTCGGCCCATGGATCAATGTGGCATTAACGATTATCACAAATGGGGCGAGTGCCACAGCGACGGTGACAACTACCAACCAGCAAGGTTATTTCCGTCTAATCGGACAATAAGGTTCGTAGCACAAATAAAGCAGCCCTGCGCCGCATCCTGCCAGACTCCCATAACCCAACCCTTGCCAACTCCAATATGTGTAAATGTTAAGCTGGTTAGCTATGGCACCCAGTTTCTAAATGGGGATTCTCTATTTATAGCAGTTTCAATTAACAATAGCGCAGTTTGATCTGCTTTGGGTAGAGCGACGGAGGGCCGTCGCAGACCAAGACGCTGCGCGTGGTTCGTGAGACATTTGCCAGCGCTTTGCGTCTTGAACGGTGCCAGCCCTCAGGCACCTGGCCGCGTGAACCGAGGTGCGTCAAGGTCAACCTGAACTGTTATAGAAAAATTGCGACGAGGGCGTCGCATCCCCTGACGGCTACGAGGCGTCGCCACTACACGCGCCAGGCAACTTCGGATTTCGGGTTTGATCCCGTCGGTTTGGCGCATCGGAGTTTCAAGCTTACACGTCGCAGATTTGCACGCCCTGGCGGAGCGAGGCGAGGGCGTCCGGGCGTTTGGGCACGAATTCCTGCGCGACATAGCCCTTGAAGCCCGTGGCCAGAATCGCCTGCATGATGCGCGGGTAATGCAGTTCCTGGGTTTCATCAATTTCATTCCGGCCCGGCACGCCGCCGGTGTGGTAGTGGTCGAAGTATTGATGGTTTTCGCGGATCGTGTCGCACACGTCGCCGTCCATGATTTGCATATGGTAAATGTCGTAGAGCAGCTTGAAGCGTTCGGAACTGATGCGCTTGACCAGCTCGACGCCCCAGGGCACATGGTCGCACTGGTAATCCTTGTGGTTGCGCTTGCTGTTGAGCAGTTCCATGCACAGCGTGACTTTCAGTTTTTCCGCCAGCGGCAGGATGCGCTGGAGGCCAACGGCGCAATTATCCAAGCCTTTTTCGTCGTCAAGACCGGCGCGGTTGCCGGAAAAACAAATCAAGCGCTCGTAACCCGCGTCCGCCGTTTCCTGCAGGCGCTGTTCGTAGGCTGGAACCAGTTTGTCGTGATGTTCCAGGCGGTTCCACGCCTTCGGAATTCCGCCCAGCCCGTCAATCGTGGGATTGTTGACCATGGCACAGACCAGACCGTGTTTTTTGGCCGTCGCAAATTCGTTCGGATTGATCAGGTCCATGGCGGCCAGGCCCATTTCCTGGCCGGCCTGACAGAGATCGTCCAGCGGAATCCTGCTGTAACACCAGCGGCAGACCGAGTGATGGATGTTTCCCTTGAGTTTCATGGTGGTGGCTGCTTCAGCCGCCAGCGCGGGTGAAAGTTTCGAGGCGATGGCCAAGGCGGCTGCGCCCGCCGTGACTTTGCGGAGGGCGGACCGGCGTGTCATGTGGGATTGCATGGACAAGTTTTAATCGGTGCAGGCAGACATTGCAAGTTTGCCTTGATTTTCAGGCGTGCGGTTCAGATTTGAGACGTTAGCATTGTCACCAATGTTCAAAAAGTCAATCATCGCATTTGTAATCGCGGTTTTGGCGGGCTGCGGGCTAATCGCAGTTATTCCATTGTTTCATTTGCGCTCGACTACAGCACAGATTCCACCTTGGATGGAAAATCTTAAGATTATTCAGATGACTAAACGACAATGGGCCTTGGATTACGATAAGACCACAAACGATATTCCGACTTGGGATGATCTTAAACCTTATGATCCAGACTGGATGACAAATAACATCCATTGGACGAATGGTAGGCCGGTTTTTCCAGATGGCGGGATTTATACCATAGGTCGAGTCGGCGTTCCACCGACGTGTTTGATTGATGGGTTTAGACATTCATTGCCACAATGACTCTAAACACCGTGCTGGATTCAAAGATATCTTAACGTGACATCCGTTTCACGGCTGCCGCCGCCGAATTTTGCGGTCAGACGGCGGGCGGCGCGGGCTGGCTTTTTCCGACGGTGTGCCGGATGTCCTGCGCCTCGCAGAGATAGACGACTTCCTCGGCGATGTTCTTGGCGTGGTCGGCGATGCGTTCGAGGCTTTTGGTGGCGACGATCCAGTTCAGGCAGCGCGCGATGGTGTCGGGATTGGTCATCATGTGCTGTGCGAGCTGCTGGTGCATTTCCTTGTTGAGCGCATCCACCTCCTTGTCGCGCGGAATGATGGCGCGGGCGGCGGCGGAATCGCGCTGGACAAACGAGTCGAGCGCGTCCTTGACCATCACCAGCGCAAGGCCGGCCATGCGCGGCAAATCGAGATTGATTTTCACCGGCGGTTCCTGCGTCAGGTCGCGGGCGCGCTTGGCGATCTTTGTGGCCTCGTCGCCGATGCGTTCAAGGTTCTGGGAAACTTTCATGGCGACGGTGACGAGCCGCAGGTTGCTGGCCAGCGGCGCCTTGGTGAGCAACTGGATCGCCAGTTCGTCAATTTCAATCTCGAACTTGTCAATCACGTCGTCGTCCGCCTTCACGCGCAGCGCCAGGTCGTGGTCGCGCTGCATGAACGCCTGCACGGCCTGGTTGACGGCGGTCTCGGCGTAGCTGGCCATCGTCAGCAATTTTTGCCGCAGCTCGCCGAGTCCGATTTCAAAATGGTTTTCCATAATTTGTTTGAAAAGTAACTCAACCGAACCGTCCGGTCACGTAATCTTCCGTGCGTTTTTGCGCCGGGTTGGTGAAAATTTTGGCCGTGACATCGAACTCGACGAGTTCGCCGAGGTAAAGAAACGCCGTAAAATCCGAGATGCGCGCGGCCTGCTGCATGTTGTGGGTGACGATGACGATGGTGTAATCTTTCTTCAGTTGCAGGATCAAGTCCTCGATTTTCTGTGTCGCCAGCGGATCGAGCGCGGACGCCGGCTCGTCCATCAGCAGAACTTCCGGTTGCACGGCCAACGCGCGGGCGATGCACAGCCGCTGCTGCTGGCCGCCGGACAAGCTGATGGCCGGCGCATTCAAGCGGTCCTTCACCTCGTCCCAGAGGGCGGCCATGCGGAGCGATTGTTCGGTTCGCTCGGCGAGAATTCTTTTGTCGCGCACGCCGTTCAAGCGCAGCCCGACGGTCACGTTTTCGGTGATGGACATGGTTGGGAACGGATTGGATTTTTGAAACACCATGCCGACGCGGCGGCGGACGGTGACCGATTCGACGTTGCGCGAATAAATGTCATCGCCAAAAAGTTTGATTTCACCTTCCATTCGCGCCTCGGGATTGAGTTCGTGCATCCGGTTGATGGCGCGGAGAAAGGTGGACTTGCCGCAGCCGCTCGGCCCGATGATGGCGGTGACGGCCTTGGCGGCAATGTCGAGCGAAACGTTTTTGACCGCCGTATTTTTGCCGAAATAGACGGACAGGTTGCGGACGGTCAGGGCCGTTGCGCCCGCCAATTGCGGTTTGGGCGCTGGGTTCGGCAATTGGTTTGCAGGTTCAGGCATGGCGTTCAAATCTTGGATCGGAAGCGGTCGCGCGTGAAAAAGCGCACGCCGATGTTGATGGCCAGCACCAGCATGAGCAGAACAAATGCGCCCGCCCATGCCTGCCGGTGCCAGTTGTCGTAGGGACCGGTGGCTTCGTTGTAAATTAGCAGCGGCATGGCGGCGATGGGTTCGGTCAGCTTGTGCGCCCAGCCGAGATTGCCGGTGGTGAACAACAGTGGTGCGGTCTCACCGGCGATGCGCGCGAGTGCGAGCAGCACGCCCGTGACAATGCCCTTGAGCGCGGTGCGAATGACGATTTGCACGATGGTCCGCCATTTGGCGATGCCCAGCGCGAGCGCGGCTTCGCGATAACCGCCCGGCACGAGTTGCAAGACTTCTTCTGTCGTCCGCATCACGAGCGGTATCATCATCAGGCCCAGCACGACTCCGCCCGCCAAAGTGGACGCGCCGTGCATCGGCATAACCATCAGGCCATAGACCACCACCCCCCAGGTGATGGACGGCACGCCGTTCAAAACGTCGGCGGCAAATCGGATCCACCAGTTCAATTTCGTGCCGCCGAATTCGGAAAGGAACACGCCGCCAAGCACGCCGACCGGCACGCCGAGCAGCGGGGCCATCACCAGCAAAACCAAAGTGCCAACGATGGCATTGGCCATGCCGCCGCCCGCTTCGCCGGGGCCTGGCGGCAGTTGGGTGAAGAACGCCCAATTGAGGGAACTGAAGCCTTCACGGATCACATGATAAAAAACCAGAATGAGCGGCGTGACGACAAGAATCGCGCACACAAACGTAAGCGCCTGCATGAATGCGTTCTTGAATTTGCGCCAGTTGTGGTTCGGGGCGGTCATGAAATTGACGATTGACGATTGACGATTGACGATTTTGACAAAATTGAATCCACGCGACGTTTTGCGGATTCAATCGTAAATCGTAAATCGTAAATCATAAATTGTCAGTGTTGCGGTTTCACGCTCGGTCCGGCGAATGTTTTCAAAAGCAATTGCGCAATAATGTTCACGAACACCGTCACGCCGAGTAGGACGAGGCCGAGTTCAAACAACGAATTATAAAATAAACCGTTTGCCTCGGAAAATTGATTGGCGATCCAGCTCGCCAGCGTGCTGCCGGGCTGAAAAAGCGATTTGACGAATTGCGGCGAATTGCCGACGACCATCGTCACGGCCATCGTTTCGCCCAGCGCGCGGCCCAGTCCCAGGATGACCGCGCCGAAAATCCCCTTTTTAGCGTAACTCAAAACGGCGATGCGCGTGACTTCCCAGCGCGTCGCGCCAAGAGCGTAGGCGGCCTCGCGCTGCAAGCCGGGCACGGAACGCAAGATTTCCCGCGAGACGGACGTGATGATGGGAATGATCATGATGGCGAGGATAATTCCAGCGGCAAGCATGCAGGGGCCGTAATCCGGGCCTTGAAAGAACGGCAGGAAACCGAGCGTGGTCCGTAACACCGGATAAAGATGAATGTGCAGCCACGGAACCATGACAAAGAATCCCCAAAAGCCGAGAATGACGCTGGGAATGGCGGCGAGCAGTTCAATGAACATGATGAGCGGCTGGCGCACCCAGAGCGGCGCGAGTTCCGTGAGATAAATCGCGGTGGCGACGCTGATGGGCACGGCGATGATGAGCGCAATCAGCGATGAAACCAGTGTGCCGAGGATGAATGGCAGCGCGCCATAAATGTCGTTGCCCGGATCCCAGTCGCTGCTGATGAGAAAATGCCAGCCGAACTTGTGGATGGACGGGCTGGCACCTCTCGCCAGTTCATAGCTGATGAGCGCGATGAGCACAAAAACGGTCAGCGCCATCGCCAGCGTCAGCCATTTGAAGGCCTGGTCGGCAATACGGGATCCAGCACGTATCTGCATTGTCGCGGTCACGCTCACAATTTTTTATCCGGTTAAAAAGATGCAAAAAGGACGAAGAGCGGGAGGAACGCGCTCTTCGTCCGACTCACGCCCTCAAAAATAACGGGCGGCGGGGCGAAGTCAGTATTTTATTGTGTCAATCAGCTTCAACTCGCGCTGCTGCACATTTTCGGGCAGCGGAGCGTAATCCAACTGGGACGACAGTTTCTGACCATCGGTGACCGCCCATTTCAAAAACTCAACCAGCTTTTTGCCGATGACCGGATTTTTCTGCTGCTGATAAACGAGCACCCAGCTTGCGCCGGCAATCGGATAGGCGTCTGCGCCGGGCGGATTGACCATCGAGAAACGGAAATCATCGGGGATTTTCGCCGTGGCCAGCGCCGCGCTGACCGAGGCGGGCGCGGGCGAAATGAATTTGCCCGATGAATTTTTTATGGTGGCGTAGGGGATTTTGCTCTGGTCGGCATAGGCCAGTTCGCCATAGCCGACGGCACCGGAAATTTGTTTGACCTGGCCGGCTACGCCTTCGCTGCCTTTGGCACCCAGACCAATGCCGGCGGGCCATTTCACGGAAGTGCTTTTGCCCACCGAATCCGCCCAGACCGGATTTACGCTGGTCAAATAGTCGGTAAAGATGAACGTCGTGCCGCTGCCCTCGGTGCGATGCACGGGAACAACCGCCAAGTCCGGCAGATCAACACCCGGATTGAGCGCCTTGATTTTCGGATCGTTCCATTTGGTGATGTTGCCGAGGAAGATGCCGGCCAGCGTGTCGCCGTCGAGCCTGATTTTCGGATTGCCCGGCAGGTTATACATGATGGCCACACCGCCGGCGACCACG
>DATCBW010000007.1:0-12696 GCA_036511615.1 Verrucomicrobiia bacterium
TGGTGATTTTTAACGCGGTCAGCACCGGCACGCCGTTTTGCAGCAGCGTGCCGAGCGTGCGCGCGAACTGCCCGAACACATTTATCTGGACCACATTGCCGAACACCGGCAGTTTCATCCGCCACTCGTCCATTTTCCGGCTGCCGGCCTTGCTCGATTGAAAGCGCTTGAACAGGACGAACAACGCCAGCGCCACCAGTCCCATCAGCCACCAATACGACGTGAACATGATGCTGACGCCGATCAAAAACTTCGTCGGCAACGGCAGCGGAATGTCGAAGCCGTTGAAGATTTCAACGAACCGCGGCATCATGAACGTCATGAAAAACGTGACGAGCAAAATGCCCACGCAGATCACGATGACCGGATAAATCATCGCCGACTTGAACTTCGCCTGCACTTCCGCGAACGTCTGAAAATGGTTGGCCATGCGTCGCAGCACCTGCACCAGCGCGCCGGACGATTCGCCCGCGCGCACCATGTTGACATACAAGTCCGAAAAAATTCGCGGCTGCCGCACCATCGCGTCGGACAGCGACCGACCTTCCGTCACCTCCTGCTTCAACTCGCGGCTGACCTCGGCGGGAATCCCGCGCGTCTGCAAATGCGTCATGCTGGTCAGCGCCGTCGTCAGCGGCATTCCTGAATTCAGCAGGTTCGCCAGTTGCGTGGTGAACGTCGCCAGTTCCTGCAGCTTCGGCTTGCGTTTCTGCGTCAACTGCGCCTGCATCGCCGGCGGCAGAAACGACATGAGGTTCACGCCCTTGTCCTTGCTTTTGGCGCCATTCACCGCGCCGACTTTGGCGTCGGCCACGGCGATGGGAAACAGTCCCGAACGCTGGATTTGCAGCAGCGCGGCGCTGCGGTCGGGAACTTCCAACACGCCCTCGACGAGTTCGCCGGAGCGCCTGCGGGCCTTGTATGAAAACTGCGACATAAAATCTTTTATTAAAAACCGGACCTCGGTGAAAGTTTCAAAACAAAAACCGCCGCCACTGGGATTATGCCGTTCACAAACCATCCAGGCAGGGACAGGTGCCGCGCTGTCCCGTCGCCGGGCGCAGCGTCAGGCGACGGAATGGGGCTGACAGACGCGTCTGTTTCCAAGCGTTCCGGCCCTGCACAGGCCGGGGACGCCGCAGCGGGCGTCCCTACCACCCGAAAAATTTGTTAAAAACTTAATCAGGCAAGCTTTCCAACTCAAACTCCCACCAGCGCCGCGCCCAAAACGCCGGCGGAATCGCCAAGCTGATGTTTCACAACCGGCGTTTCGAGTTCGTCGGTGAATACATATTTTCTCACCGCCACGACACCTTCCGTGTAAAGCGCCTGGAAGTTCGAGACGCCGCCGCCGATGACCACGATGTCGGGATCAAGAATGTCAATCAGGTTCGCCAGCGCGCGGCCGAAGCGGTCGAAAAACCAGCGCATGAACTCGACGGCTTTCGGCTCGCCCGCGTAAAATTCCTTCTCAACTTCCTTCAGCGGTTTTCTGACGCCGTATTTTTCCGCATAACGATTTTCCAGTCCGCCGCCGCTGATGAATGTCTCCACGCAGCCGGCGTTGCCGCAGTAACAAACCGGGCCGCGCGGATCAATGCTCATGTGGCCCCACTCGCCGGCGATGGCCTGCGGGCCGGTGAACACTTCGCCTTTGTGAACAATGCCGCCGCCGCAGCCCGTGCCCATGATGACGCCGAAAACCAGTTTCTTTCCCCTGCCCGCTCCGAGCAGCGCCTCGGCCATCGCAAAACAATTCGCGTCGTTTTGGATTTCGACTTTGCGGCCGAGCAATTTTTCCAGATCGGATTTCACCGTCTGGCCGTTCATGCAGACGGTGTTGGAATTTTTCAGCAGGCCGGTGCGCGGCGAAATCGCACCGGGCGTGCCGATGCCGAAAGTTGTCGGCTCGCCGTGAACGGTGGCAACGAGATCGTCGTGCATGGATTTCAGCCGGTTCAAAATGTGCTGGTAGCCGTGTTCGCGTTCCGTGGCGATGCGCTTGCGGAAAATTTCACGCCCGTCCACGTCGAGAACCACGCCTTCGATTTTTGTGCCTCCCAAGTCAATGCCGATGCGATGCATAAAAAATTAAACCTCGGTTTAGTTTGAATCAGTGAACACCTCGCTGCAAGCCCTGCGGTAAAAATTCACGCAAACCGCGTGAAGCTCACGCCTTTCAGAAAGGTGAACCGTATGTTTCTTTGGAAAATGAGCTGGTATGTGTTGTGCTAAATAATAACTGTATGAAACCGCGCTGCACAAATCAAAGCAGCCACGCACTGACGTTGGTGGAAGTTGTCGTTGTCGTGGTGGTGCTTTGCACTATAGCTGCTTTGCTTTTACCGATTCTCGCAAAGCCCAAAAGACATGGAGGGATAAATTGCGTCAATAATGTCAAAGAAATCGCTATCGCCAGTCGAGTCTGGGCTGGGGACAACAATGATAAATACCCATTTGAAATTTCTGTGACCAATGGTGGCACAATGGAGTTGAATAATGGAAGAAACGCATGGCTTAATTTCCTCGTGATGAGCAATGAAATATCATCACCGAAATATTTGATATGTCCACAAGACACAAAAGATCAACCGGCAGCCACAAATTTTTCATGGCGGCTTGCCGGCCATGTCAGCTACTTCGTCGGCTTGGACGCAAAAAATGGCAATCCACAAACAATTCTGTCGGGCGATGATAATTTTGAAACGAGCGGCGTTCCCATAGCATCCAGCTTGCTGGACGTTTCCAGCACCACACCAATTGGCTGGACGACCGCGCGGCACAACCATCGCGGCAACATCTTGCTTGCCGACGCCAGCGTTGAGTCGTTCAACAATTCCGGTCTGACAAACTGGCTGCACCAAACCGGTCCTGTCACCAACCGACTCGCCATTCCATGAAACTGCGTTGAAACTAGTGGAATTTCATGTTTTGAAAAAGCGTTCACCTCAATTTTAGCGCGCTTCAATAACTCATCCGGTCCAGCTTCACCTTGCCCCGGAAAATCCAGTAGATGCAAACCGTGTAGGCGATCACCACCGGCACACCGATGCACGCGATGACAAGCATGATGCGCAGTGTGGCCGACGACGACGCGGAGTTGTAGATGTTCAGGCTGTTTCCGGGATCCGGCAGGCTGTAAATCAGGTTCGGAAAAATGTTCAGCGCAAACAACGCCATCAGCGTGAGGATCGTCGCGCACGATGAGAGAAACGCCTTGCCGTCGTTGGCGTGGTGGAATTCGCGCGGGATGTTGGCGATGGCGAGCATATTCAGCAGCGCGACGCTGAACAGCCACGGATTTTCTTTCACGCGCGCAGCCATGTGCGGCACATACAGCAGCGTGGACATCGTCAGCGTCACGGCACAGATGACGAAGAAGATGATGCAGCGCATCGCCCAGCGGCGGAGCTTGTCGTGCAGCGCGCCCTCGGTTTTCATCACGCCGTAAATCGCTCCGTGCATCATGAACAGCGCCACGGTGGTCACGCCGACGAGCAGCGGATACGGCATGAGCAGTCCCAGAAAAGTTCCGGCGAATTCACCTTGTCATCAATCGGCAGCCCCAGGCGATGTTGCCCAGCGCGAACACGCGCGTCCAGAACCGCGCCATCTGGTGATAAACCGGCTTGCCGGTGCGCAGCCACGCGCCCTCCATCAGCACCAGCATGAGGCCCAGCCCGATGCTCAACGGCGGATAGATGTAGTGGAACGCAATCGTTGCGCCAAATTGAATTCGTGAAAGCGTCAGGACATCCATATTGATCAATTTCTACCGAATTTTGCGCCTGCCAATCTTTTTTTGTCGGCGGCGCGCAGTTATTGGTAATTCTAAACCCATGAAGAAGCTTCGCCATTTTTGGCATTCGCCAATCAAATGTTGCTCCGAAACCAACAAGCGATGGCCGGCAGCGCAGCCGTGCTGAATGAGCACCAGCCAGTTCGTCCAGACATTGCCCGGCGCTGGCACTGTCCTAATTTGAAATTCAGAGCGCGAGTTGTCCCAACTCGCAGCGCGTGCCGATTGGCCAACCGTGGAAAAACATGACGCGCCTTTTTCCAATCCAACGCGCTGCGGCTTGAGACAAGCCGCGCTCCGTCAAATTCAGATACTGTCCGGCGCTTCCCCGCTTGACATTACGCGTTCCGAATGGAGAATTCTGGCGACGGATCGTCATCACACCGCCCTTTGCATCGTTTCGCTGATCATGTTTTACTTTTCCGCCGCGCCAGTGCTGCAATGGACGGGCCGCCCGGAAGCTGGGAGCGCGGTGAATATGAAACAGCGCAAACATACTACGGCGTCTGATTTCATCCGCCACGGCTCCTTCACGCATCCGAATTTTCCAATGCCATGAAAAAGAGCAAGCTGACCATTTTATTCATCATTCTCGCCGTCGTCGCGGGCGGCATTTATTTCGCCACCACGCGCCAGCCGGGTGAAATCATTTTGACCGGCTTGGTGACGACGGATGAAGTCATCGTGAGTTCGGAAATCCAAGGCCGCCTGCAGCAACTGTCCGTCAGGGAAGGCGACACGGTCACGAACGGCCAGTTGCTCGCGCAAATTCAGCCCGACCTCTGGCAGGCGGACATGGCGTTTTACGCCAGCAGCGAGCAGCAATCGTCCGCCGACCTCGCGCAGGCGCAGGCTGATTTGGAAAACGCACGGCTTAATTTTGAGCGCATCAAGGGGCTTTACACCAACCACGTCGAGTCCGCTCAAACCTACGATCAGGCGCAGGCCACCTACGATTCCGCCAAAGCGCGGGTCGAATCCGTCAAGGAACACATCCGGGCCGCCGCCGCGCAAAAGGACAAGGCGACAGTGCAGCTCGGTTACACTAAAATCCGCGCCCCGATCAACGGTATCGTGGACACGCGCGCGGCGTTGCCGGGCGAAGTCGTCAATCCCGGCCAGGCCATTGTCACGCTCATCAACCAGGATAATCTTTGGGTGCGCGCGGATGTGCCGGAGACGGACATTGACCAAATTCATCTCGGTGACAAATTGCCGGTGAAGCTGCCCTCCGGCGCGGTGGGCGAAGGCACGGTGTTTTATCGCGGCGTGGACGCGGATTACGCCACGCAGCGCGACGTAAGCCGCACCAAGCGCGATATCAGAACATTTGAAATCCGCCTACGTTGCGACAATTCCGACCGCGCGCTGGCGGTGGGCATGACGGCGTATGTGGCGCTGCCGCTGAAAACACCGTGAGCCATGTTCGACATCGAAGTTGAAAATTTGACCAAGCGCTTCGGCGATTTCGTCGCCGTGGACGCGCTGAACTTTTCCGTCGCGCACGGTGAAGTGTTCGGCCTGCTCGGCCCCAACGGCGCGGGCAAGTCCACGCTCATTCGTATGTTGACGACGCTGGTGCCTCCGACTTCCGGCACGGGGCGCGTCAACGGCTTTGACATCGTCCGCGAGGCAAACGACGTGCGCCAATCCATCGGCGTCATTCCGCAGGCGATGACGTCCGACCTGGACTTGAGCGCAGAGGAGAACATGAGCATTTTCGCCAAGCTCTACGGCATCCCGCGCGAAAAACGCCTGCGCACCATCAAAGAACTGCTCAAGGAAGTGGACCTCGAAAAATGGGCGGACAAGCCGGTGAAAATGTTTTCCGGCGGCATGAGACGGCGGCTGGAAATCGCGCGCGGCCTGGTGCATGAACCGAAACTGTTTTTTCTCGACGAACCCACGACCGGCCTCGACCCCGTTTCACGCGTCGCCGTCTGGGAAATGCTCACGCGGCTGAAACGCGAGCGCGACCTGACAATTCTTGTCACGACGCATTACATGGACGAGGCGGACAAACTCTGCGACCGCATTGCAATTGTGGATCACGGAAAACTTGTCGCGCTTGATTCGCCGCTGAAATTGAAGGCGTCCATTCCCGGCAAAAATATTTTGGAGGTCAGTTTTTCCGGCGCGCCGCAAAACTGGCTGGAGACGTTGAAGACGCTGCCCGAAGTGGCGGAAGTGAAAGCCGACGAAAATGTTTTTCGGATTTCCTCAAACAACGGCCCGCGCACGACGGTTGAAATGCTGGAAGCCGCGCGGAACGCCGGCGCGACGGTGAATTCGCTTTCCGTGCAAAGCACGACGCTCGACGATGTTTTCGTGCATTACACCGGCCATCAATTGCGCGATACATTACAGGCGGCGAACGCAGCCGAAAGTCCCTACCTTTTAAGACGAGGTTGAAAATGAAAAATAAGCTTTTGGGAAACATCGAACATCCAACATCAAACGCCCAACATCGAATAAAACCATTCCGCCGAAGTTTATTGGATGTTCGATGTTCGATGTTCGACGTTGGATGTTCCCAATTTTAATATGCATCGTGTCTGGGCCATCATTGAACGCGACTTGCGCCGTTTTCGGCGCAGTCCGGTGCTGCTGGCCATGTCCATGCTCATGCCGCTGATACAACTCGTCGTGCTCGGCTACGCGTTCGGCGGCAAAATAAAAAATCTCCAAGTGGGCGTCGTGGATCAGGACCACGGTGTGCCGGCAATAAAAATAAAGGAAATGTGCCAGGCCGTCGCCGCCAACGCCCGCACGTTTGAAACGGTTGACTACAGCGACATGACGATGGCGCTCCGCGATTTGCGCAACGGCAAAATCAACGGCGTGCTGGACATTCCGCCGGAATTCTCGCGCAAGGTTCTCGCCGGAGCGGACCCGCGCATTGCGTTGATCGAGGACAACACTGATCAATTCTCCTCGTCCGCGCTCGGCGGCAGTCTCGACTCGTTGCTCGCGCCTTACAATTCGCCGCCAATTCCGCCGCGCACGACGACGGCGGCGACGCTTTCCGTCGTCGAGCTGTATCCTTACGTTCCTTACATCCAGTATTTGCTGCCCGGCACCATCGTGCTGGCAATATTTGTTTCAGCCATGATTGGCGGCGGCATCATTTTCATTGACGACAAGGCGCGCGGTTTGCACGAAGGCTATCTCGTCACGCCCATCCGAAAATTTGAATTGATCCTCGGCTTCACACTCGCCGGCGCGTTCAAGGCCATCATTGCCGGCGTGGTTTTAATCACCATCGGCTCGCTCATCGCGGGCATTCCCGATCCGCTCAATCCGCTGCGCCTGGCGCGGATGCTCGTGCTGGTGGTGCTGACGGCGCTGGCGCTGATCAGCATGATGTTCCTGCTCATGGTGCGAGTGAACGACCCGCTCGTGCCGCGCGCGATTTTTGGAATGTTGAACACCGTGCTGTATTTTCCCAGCGGCGCGGTGTATCCGACGGAATCGTTTCCCGCCTGGATGAAAGCCATCTCGGTCGCAGACCCGTTCACCTACGCCGTGCATGGCTTCAAACAACTGGTCTTGAAAAACACCGATTTTACCGCCATCAGCGGCGACCTGCTGTTTCTTTTTATTTTCACCGCGCTGGCAATGACGGCGGCGACTTTGCTGTTTCGCCGGACGCTGTAAATGCTTGCGGGCACAATCAATTCAATGCGATGCCACGGCGGATGAACGTCGGCACGTCCAGATCCTCGCCGTGATGCAGCGTTGGTTCGCTCTTGTCGAACCGGCCCTTGGAAACAATTGTCAACGGCAGTTGCGTCTGGATGGGCTTGGAATTTTTGTGGCGCGGACGGCTGCCGCGCGGCATGACGACGTCACGATAATTGGGCGCGGCTGAAGTTGCCCCGCGCGGTTCCGGCCGTGACGTTGTCATTGCCGGCTGGACGTTCTGTTTCGCGGCGATGACGGTGACGCACAGCTTGTTCTTCAACTCCGCGTCCACCGCCGCGCCCATGATGATCTGCGCGTGGCTGCACTGGCGTTTCACCTGTTCCATCACGCGGCTGACCTCGGTCATCGTCAAATCCTTTCCGGCGATCAGGCTCACCAGCACGGCGTCGGATTCCGCCAGCGCGCGGCCTCCATCCAGCAGCGGATGCGCGAGAATTTTTTCCACGACTTCGCGCGAGCGTCCCGCGCCGGACGCCTCGACAAACGCAAAGACGTTCTCGGCATGGCGGTCGCGGAGCAGCGCGCACAAATCGGAAAAATGAACCTGGATCAAACCGGGCCGCGTGAGCAACTGCCAGACGCCGCGCACACCTTCAACGAGAAATCCGCCGGTGACGCGAAAGGTTTCGAGCAAGGTGGAATTCTCGTCAATCAGCTTGAAAATTTTTTGGCTCGGCAGGCAGATGACGCCGTCGGCGGCGGACTTGATCTGCTCCAGGCTTTGCTGCGCCTGCGTTTCGCGGCGGTTGCCTTCGCAGTCAAACGGCAGCGTGACAAACGCCAGCACCAGCGCGCCAGCCTCGCGCGCGGCCCGCGCCAAAATAGGACTGATGCCGCTGCCCGCGCCGCCGCCGAGTCCGGCGAGAATAAAAACGACGTTCGCGCCTTCGCACGCGGATTTGAGCGTGTGGAATTGTTCCTCGGCCAGCGCACGTCCGCGTTCGGGATCGCCGCCGGAGCCAAGGCCGCGAAACAGCTTGTTTTCGAGATGGATTTTCACCGTGGCGGACGACGCGGCGAGCGAGGCCGCATCGGTGTTGATGGCGGCGAAATGCGCGCCGGAAAATTCCGCCGGGGCGAGCGCGCCGAGCAGCGCGATGCCCGCGTCGCCGACGCCGAATATTTTCACCGCCGGCCGTCCCGGCGTTTCCAAAACGGGATTTTGATTTTCAGTTTCCATAAGTGGCCTTTCATGAACGCTGCAAAAATTTTCCAAAAACCCCCTTGATGCCCGTCACCAAAGACGGACGCGCGGCGCGTTTGCGGTTTTTCAGCGAGCCGTATTTCACGAGGCCGATGGCGGCGGCGAATTCGGGCTGGTCCAGCGCGGCGGTCAGGCCGTTGACGGCGCAGGCGTGCCCGGGCGTGACATTCATTTGAAAAACATTTTCCGCGAGCGGCACGATGCCCGGCACGCGCGAGCCGCCGCCGCAGAGGAAAATTCCGGCGCGCAGATAATCGGTCAGCCCCGCGCGCTCCAGCTCGTCCGCGATGAGCTGAAAAATCTCCTCCAGCCGCAGCGACATGATGCGTTGCAGATGCTCGACGTTGACGGTCTTGAGCGCGAGGCCGAGTTCATTGGTGATGGTGATGGTCCGGCCTTTCGATTCGGCGGCAACCAGTGCGGAGCCGTGATCAATCTTCAATTTTTCCGCACGGCTCAACGGAACCTTCAGCCCGTAAGCGAGGTCGTTGGAAACGTGGTCGCCGCCGACCGCCAGCACGCCGGTGTGCCGGATCGCGCCGTCGGAATAAACGACGAATTCCGTCGTGCCGCCGCCGATGTCAATGACCAGCGCGCCCATTTCCTTCTGCTCGTTCGTGAGCAGCGCGAGCGCCGCCGCGATGCCGTTGAAAACAATTTCGTCCACTTCGAGCTGCGTGCCGCGCACGAGGCGGATGGCGTTTTGCAGCCGGTTCGCGTGGCCGTGGATGACGTGCATGTCCACTTCGAGCCGCGCTCCGAGCATGCCCACGGGATTCGTGACGCCGTCCTGGCCGTCCACAAAAAAATGCTGGCGCACCGCGTGGATCACCGTGTTTTCGGCAGGCAGGTTGATGGCCTTCGCGTTTTTGATCACGTCCTGCAAGTCGTCCTCGCTGATTTCGCGCTCGGCGGAAACGACGATGTGCGTGCCGCGGTTGTTGAAGCCCCGGACGTGGCCGCCGCTGACGCCGAGATAGACGCTGCGGATCTCCACGTCGGCCATCTGCTCGGCCTCGAACATCGCCGCGCGCAGATCCTCCTCGACCTGTTCGGGGTTGACGATCTCGCCCTTGCGCACGCCGCGCGCGCGCGACTGGCCGAGGCCGATGATGTTCAGCGCGCCGTCGGCGTTCAGTTCGCCGACCACGACGCAGATTTTTGAAGTGCCGATTTCAAGGCCAGCGATGATGTTGGAGTCGTCAAACATTTTTTTTCCTGTTGGTTGAAGGTTTCGTCTTCGGCGCCGCCGCCGGCAGGATGCCGGCCATGACCAGATGCACCGGCACATTGTTGCCCACCGCCAGATCCGCCGACGCGACGGTTGAATTTTTTGCCGCCGCGTAATCATAAATCTCCCGCCAGCGCCGCAACTGCCGGTCCAGATTTTCCAGCGCAAAAGTGATCTGGCTGCCCTGCCCCGTCGTGACGATGATCACGCCCGGCGCGGAAACATCCACGCGCCGCAAGTCCACCAGCCCGGCCATCGGCGAATGGTCGAACGCGGAAATCAACTGCAACGCCGCCTGCACATGGGGCAGTTCGACCGCGTCAATCGGATGTCCCGCCGACAGTTTCAGCACGTTGAAGCCGGAAAGCACCGGCAGTTGTGGATTCAACTGCGAAAGCGGCACGATGCACTGGCGCGGGTCGAGCGGCTGCATCACCACGCCGCTTGCGTCGAGTTGATAAACGGCCAAGGCGATGCCATCCGCGCCGTCCGCCCGTGGCACGTTCACCTGTGCAATCGGATCGCGCTCCGTCACGCGGATTTTCAGCGTGTGCGGCAGGACGCGTTCGACGGAAACCGTGTCCACTGCGGAAACCATTTCGAGGTTCCGTTTCACCGCCGCGAGGTCAATCGCGAACAGGTTGGCGCCGGGCCGCACGTTTGACCAGCGGCGCAACTGCTCCGGCAAAATCACGCCGTCCGTCTGCACGTCCACGTTCGTGATGGCGAAATCGGCGTTTTCATAGACGAACGCGTCGAGAATCACTTCGCCCGTGCGCCAGACCAGATACAGGCCGAAAAAAGTCCCAAATATGACGGCGAACGCAATCGCCGCTAGCCGGAGGCGCGTCGCGCGCACCTGGTCGGAGCGCAGCTTCACATCCAGGACGTGTCCGCGTCCGAGCCGCCGGTTTCGATTTTTATTTTCGCGCCTGAACCACATGGCAATTCAATGTTGCATCATCGTGACCAAGGTTGCCGCGACCGCCGCCTGTTCTTCCTGCAACTTGGTCGCTGATGTTCTTTTTAAGGCCAGATCAATCATCCGCTGGCAAAGTTCCGCGTAATTCATCCCCGCCGCCGCCGCCGCTTTTGGCAGCAGGCTCGTCTCCGTCATGCCCGGCTGCGTGTTCACTTCCAGCACCACCGGCGAACCGTCCGCGCGCACCATCACATCCACGCGCGCGTAATCGCGTCCGCCGATTGCGTGAAATGCTCCGAGCGCGGCGGCTTGAATCCGCTTAGTCGTCGCCGCATCAAAATCCGCCGGACAAAAATATTCCGTGTTGCCCGCCGTGTATTTGTTTTTGTAATCGTAACTGCCAACTTTCGGGCGAACTTCAACAATCGGCAACGCCTCGCCGTCCAAAATCCCCACCGTCGTTTCGCGCCCGACAATTTTTTCCTCGACCAAAACTTCCGAATCAAATTTCAACGCTTCCGCCAGCGCATTTGGCCAGTCTTCCGCGCGCTCGACAAATTGCAAACCGACGCTCGAACCCTGCCGCACCGGTTTCACGACCAGCGGCAATCGCAAATCTTTCGGCAGCGAAGCTTTTTCCGAATTGACGACCAGAAATTTCGCCGTCGGCACGCCGGCCGCGAGGCACTTTTGTTTCGTCAAAACCTTGTCGAACGCAATCCGGCTCGCTTCCGAATCGCAGCCCGTGTAAAGCACGCCGAGTTGCGCAAGCTGCCGCTGCACCGTGCCGTCCTCGCCGTAAGTGCCGTGCAACGGCGCGAGGCAGACGACCTCCGTGTCCGGCGGCAAAATCCAGTCCGGCGTTTTGGGATCCAGCTCGACCACCGAGTGACCGAGCGACCGCAACGCCTTCACCACGCCCGCGCCCGACCGCAACGACACTTCGCGCTCGGCGCTTGGGCCGCCGAGCATCACCACAATTTTTAATTCGCCTTTCACAATGAAATTTCTATTCGGTCGCGGTCGTATTGATTTATAAGCGTCCAAATTGCGGGCAACTTTTCTCTAATATAATCGTCCAACCAAGGCCACTCATCCCATTCAGGATAATTTTTACTGCGAGAAACAATTTTCCAGTGAATCCGAATTTTTCTCTTATTCGTGGCTAAATCAAGAAGCCTCGGAAGCCACCTTATTGCATCGTCATCCACCATTTTCAGAAATCTGGTTGGATTGCATCGAAATTCTCCCATTTTGCGCGTTGCTCTTGGCGAAAGATCAATGTGAGCAGAATTGGAAAGATATGAACAGTTATCATGTCGCAGCATTGTTTCCAATGGTTCAAACCAACCGTGATACGGCGGATTCCGAAGACGAAAATAGTTCACTAGACGAAATGAAAGCTCTCCAGCTTCCATCTGTGGTTTCCAACAGCGGTTTTCAATAAATTCCGTAGGTGATGGATTGACTCCCAGAGTCAAAATTTCCGCGTTTTCCAAATCACCAAAAAATGGAATTGGATTTATTTTTGTATTTGGAAATTGTCGGTCATATAGTCCCGATATTTTTTTGTCCACATCCTCTTGAGCTGTTGTTTTAATTATTTCATCCATCAGTTCAATAAGTTCGTCGCTTGGACTGAATTTTGTGAACATAGAAGATATTAAGTTTTGCCACTGATAATCGTCATGCCAGAGAATTACTTTTCTCGGAGATACACTAAATGGGTTATCATCAATAATCACATCTGGCTTTCCCGCAAATCCTGAAAAGAAACCAGCCAGACCATGTTCTTCTGCTTTGGAACGAGCGTAATCACCGCCTGCTCCAGACCA
>DATCBW010000008.1:0-5712 GCA_036511615.1 Verrucomicrobiia bacterium
TCTCGGCGACAAGTATGTTTCCGTGCTGCCGACGGCCAACCAGGGTCCGGTGCTGACGAACAACGAGGTGGTGGAGTGCCAGGCGCCGTTTGATTTGCAGGACGCCGCGCGCGGAGCCGCAGGCTTCATCAAGCGCATGGATGAGACGGCCAAGACACTGGACGCTTCGATGACGGACTTGCGGACGCAGGTTTTGAACGCAGAAACGCTCTCCAGTTTCGGCGTCGCCCTGACAAACATGAAGGCGTTCACCGAACAGGCGCTTGGCGCGGTCAACGACATCCACTCGCTCGTCGCCACCAACGGGGAGCAGGTCGGCATCGCCGTGAGCAACCTCGTTTATTTCTCCGGCCAGTTGACGCAGCTTGGCGGTTCCGCGCAGGACATCCTTGCCACCAACAGTGTCAACATCAATGCCGCCACCAAAAACATTGACGACCTCACCGTGATGTTGAAGCAAATCGCGGCGGATTTACAGGCCGGCCAGGGGCTGGCGGGAGCCATCCTGCGAAACCAAGAACTGGCGACCAACGTGCTGGACATCGCCGCCAATCTTTCCATCACCAGCAGCAACCTGAACCGCCACGGACTTTGGGGCATCCTGTGGTCGCACAAGCCGCCGGCGAAAAACGATCCGCCGCCGAACTCCAAATCTTCGCCGCCATGAAACAGCTCTGGCCCATCCGGCTTTTGTTCCTCGGTTTATGCGTGATCGGCGGTTACGCCGTCAGCCAGGCGACTGAATATGTCGCCGAACCGCACAGCGCCGTTCTGGGCATGATCATCGGGTTTGGCTTCGGCGGATTGTTGATTGCCATTGACGAAATGCTCAAGGGTTTTTCGCTCCGCGCTTTTTCGGCCACGACCTTCGGACTGCTGCTCGGCTGGCTGGTGGCGCTGCTCGTGGACCATTCCGGCCTGTTTGGCGATGACGGGGGAAACTCGCGTCAACTCGTCCGCATCGTGTTGTTTTTGAGTTTCGGCTACATCGGCATGGTGCTGGCCATGCGCAGCAACAAGGAGGATTTTTCGCTCATCATCCCCTACGTCCGTTTCACGCGCCAAAATGAGCCGGACAACCTGCTGCTGCTCGACACCAGCGTCATCATTGACGGTCGCATCGCCGACCTCATCGAAACGCGCCTCGTCGAAGGACTGGTCATCGTGCCACGCTTCGTCCTGCTGGAATTGCAGCAGATCGCCGACTCCGCCGACGACATCAAGCGCGCCCGCGGCCGGCGCGGCTTTGAAATGTTGAACCGGCTCCAGCACAACCCCAAAATTGAAGTCCGCATCCATGACGGCGATTTTCCCGAGGAGAAAGGTGTGGACGCCAAGCTCGTCCGGCTCGCGCGCAATCTCAACGCGAAACTGTTCACCAACGATTCCAATCTCGCCAAGGTCGCCGGACTGCAAAGCGTCAATTGCGTGAACCTGCACGAAGTCGCCCATTTCATGAAAGCCGCGCTGATTCCCGGCGAAGTCGTCGGCCTGAAAATCGTCCGCGAAGGCCGCGAAAAAGGCCAGGGCATCGGCTATATGCCCGACGGCACGATGGTCATCGTCAACAATGGCCAGCCCCTTGTCGGCCAGCAGATCGAGGCGCAGGTGTTAAGCACCGTCCAGACCGGCGCCGGCGTCCTGGTCTTTGCCGAGGCCAAACCTTGAAATGCAGATGAACCGCGTCACCATTTCCACCAACTTCAATCTCGGCGAAGCGGAGATGGTTCGCGCGCGTCTGGAAGCCGCCGGATTTCATCCCTTCATCGCAAATGAAAATGTTGCCGGCTGGCTCGGCGGCAACTCCACCGCCGCCCAGCTTCGCGTGGAAGTTCCGGAAGACGAAGCCGCCGAGGCAAAAGAATTTCTCGACGCGCCCGCAGCGCCCGACGAATGAATCACGACCAGCCATTCTGAAGCCGCGAACGGCGGCTGCGATTTCGCCAAGGGAACGGGCAATTTCCCGAACGGAGCGGGCAAAAACACGGACGACGGCCTCGAAATCACGGACGGCGGCCTCAATTTTACGAACGGAAACTTCAATTGAATGAACGAACCCATTGATTTTACAGACGAAGCCCTGTTTTTACGGACGACGCAATCTTTTGAACAAACGATGCCGTTTTTGCCCCGAATTTTTCAAAAAATAGGCTTTCAAACACTTTCTCAAAGGCGTTTTCTCTGGTCATTGCTCCTGTGAATGTCGGGTGGCCTTCGCGGGGTTTCACAAAAAATCAAACATTACAACATTATGGCCGATCCAACACCAGCTCCGCAGCCCGATCCAAAAAAGACCGGAAAGAAATCATTCTTCAACCAGGCGCAATTGCTGGCCTTGAGCACAGCCGATGACGTTTGCACCGCCGCGCAAAAAACCGCCTATGCACCCGCGCTCGCTCTGCGTGAGATTGATTCGGCCTTCGTGACACAATTGATTTCGGACATCAAAGCCTGCCGCGACCTCGGCGCTTCCGCTGCGCAAAGCACCACGCTCAAACAAAGCGACACCGGCGGCGAGCACGCCGCCGAAGACAATTTGATGACCGCCATCCACGAAATTCAGGCCGCCGCGCGTCAGAAATACGCCCGCGCCAATCCCGTGATGATGCACGATTACATGGTCAGCCAGCGCATCAATCAAAACCAGAACACCGTGAAGCAGGCCGTTGAGTCCATCATCGTCAAACTTGGCGGCGACACCCTGCCGGGCATCACGCCGGCCAAAGTCGCCAGCCTGCAGCCGTTGTTCACGGCCTACATGAATGCGATTGCCAACCCGACCGGCGACCAGTCAGACGCCATCAAGCTGCGCGCCCAGCGCGATGCCGCGCTGCAATCCATCAACGACCGGCGCGCGACGATTCAATTTGCGGCGGACGCCGAATGGCCGTTCAATGTGGATGCCAACGCCGGAGTGCGCGGCGAATTTGATCTGCCGTTGCACCAGCCGTATCATGGCTGAACAATTTTGCCGCGCGTGAGCGCGGCGATGCAGCAAGAAGTAAAAATCGAAAAAATGTAAAATAAAACAAAAAATAATTTTGCGTAGCTTTGGCTACAGGGCTTCCTCGAAAACCGCTAATTTTCTGCCCATGTGTAGATCGCCAGCCGCCCGGCGCGGCTTGGCGTGCTGCTTGGACAGGCGCTTCGCGGTGCCTCGGATGAGGGTGCGTTAAGTCCGCGCCCTTTTGTTCCGTGACAGGGTTCGCAGTCTGGAAAAAATATGAAATCAATCAGAAGCATTATCTTGTTGGCGGGGATGTTCATTTCACTGCAATGGCTTCACGCCCAAACTCCAGCGATTCCTGACCAGGCAGGCGTGCCGGTGCCGACGGCCTATCAAGTGGTTGAAAGCGGCGAAAATCACAATGTGTGGCAGCGGGAAACCTACGAGAAGCTGCCCAACGGCACAATCGTGAGCCACCTGCATCAATTCACAGAGCTTACAACGGGCCTCAACTTCACCAACGCCAACGGCCAGTTGGAGCCGGCGAGCGAGCAGATCACCTTGCTGCCGCAGGGTGGAGGCGTGGCTGTTCGGGGACAGCATCAGGTTTATTTCCCGGCAGACATCTACAACGGCGTCATTGACATGATCACGCCCGATGGCCGGGAACTGCGCAGCCGTCCGCTGGGCGTGAGCTACGATGACGGCACCAACACAGTGTTAATTGCCACCCTCACCAATTCGGTCGGCTGGCTGACGAGTTCCAATCAGGTGACTTATCCGAATGCGTTTGCCGGCCTCAAGGCGGACCTCGTCTGCACTTATCGCAAGAGCGGGTTTGAATGTGATCTGGTGTTCCGGCAGTCGCCGCCCATGCCGGCTCAATTTGGTTTGAGCAACGCCCGCAGCACGGTGCAACTGGTGACGGAATTTTTCAACACGGCGGACCCGCAGTCCCTGCCGGGACAGACGAATGCAAAGTTTGGTTTGCAGGACAGCACGTTGCAGTTTGGCCGGATGACGATGACGCAGGGCAAGGCGTTTGCCGTGGGCGATGGCGGCGGCCAGACGAATCTGCTGGGCCGGTTGAAATCGGGCATGACGAGCGTCTATAAACGGTGGATTCATACGGGCGGGCGGACGTTTTTGATTGAAGAAGTGCCGCTGGTGCGTCTGACCAATGATCTGGCGGCGCTGCCGCTGACGGCCAGCGCCGCTTCGCCCGGCGGGCAACGGCTGATGGCTTCCGGCCACCGGGAATTTCCCGCCGCGCACGGTTTGCTGGCGGACACGAATCAAATCCTGCTGGCCACGGCGGACCTGGACCGTTCACCGGGCGTGGTGCTGGACTATGTGGCGGTGAACTCCGGTGGCAATTACACTTTTTCGGCTGGCACCACCTATTATGTGTCCGGGCAGTGTTATTTTAACAACGTCACCCTGAATGGCGGGGCGGTGATCAAATACGCCAACGTCAACTCGGCGACGGCCTCGGTTGAGGTGGACGGAACGCTGACGTGCAACACGTCCGCCGATGCCCCGGCCATTTTCACCGCCGCCGATGATGATACGGTGGGCGATACGATTTATTATTCCACGGGCAGTCCTTCCGGCAATTTCTACGCCAACCCTGCGATTTATGCGCCGGGGAGCGTCAGTTTGAGCAATGTGCGGATCAGCTATGCGGAGCAGGCGGTTTGGGTGGCGGGAAGCGGCAGTCGTCTTGCGTTGTCCGACTCGCAGGTGTATGACTGTCAGGCGATGGCGGTGCTGGGATCGGGCGGCTATGGCAGCGGCCTGACGCTGACGTGCAACAACTTCCGGTGCGACGCGCCTTACTACGGGATTTTTGTGTATGACAATGGCGGTGGCGGGAACAGTTACGGCCTGACCAACTGCACGCTGAACAATGTTTATTATCTGGTGGCCGGCCAGAACTATTACTACGCCAACCAGGGCAACGCGGTGAATTGCGTGTTTGCCAGCGGCTACATGAATGTGACGGGCTACTGCACCTGGTCGGGCAGCCACAATGGATTTTATTACGCAGGCACCCCGTTCGGTTCTTCGACCACCAACATCATGTCCAACCCCTTCCAGACGTGGAGCGGCAACAATTTTTATCTGACGTCCGGCAGCGCCTTCCGCAACATCGGCACGACGGCCATCAGTTCCACACTGCTGGCGGACCTCCAGGCGCGGACCACCTTTGCGCCGCAGGCCGGCGGCTATCTCGATAAGGACACACCCGACTTGGGCTACCATTACTATCCAACTCCGTTAATGGTGGTAGGCTGGGGTGATGATTACTTTGGAGAAAGTGATGTGGCATTAGGCATCACCAACGCCTTGATGGTAGCGGGAAGTTACGCCTACAGCCTTGCCGTGTTGAACGATGGAACCGTCGCTGGCTGGGGTTACAGCTACATTGACGGCTGGGTGCCGACCAACTTGGTTGGTGTGGCGATGGTGGCCTGCGGCTGGAATCACAATGTCGCCTTGTTGACCAATGGCACCGTGACTGCCTGGGGCACCAATTATGACGGGGCATTGAACGTCCCATCAAATCTCACCAATGCAACGGTGATTTCTGCCCAAACATTGCACACGTTGGCACTGCGCAGCAATGGAACGGTGGTCGGCTGGGGTGATGATTTGGATGGTCAAATTGATGTGCCCGCCGGACTCACTAACGTCATCGCGATTGCGGCAGGCGGAGCGCACAGCTTGGCGGTGTCGAATGGATTTGTCGTGGCTTGGGGTTG
>DATCBW010000009.1:0-17807 GCA_036511615.1 Verrucomicrobiia bacterium
CACGCATGATTCGCTGGAGACCCTGGCGGATTCCCAGGTCCTGCGCGACATCCGCGACGTGGGCACGAAAGAGGCTGAACGTTCCGAGATCAGCCCGCGCTCGCGCAAAAATCCGCCCAAAAATGAAGCTGACAAAGCGAAACGCGAGCAGCGTGATGCGGAACTCAAGGCGGAAATTGCCGCGATTGAATCACGATTGGAAACGGGCGGACTGAAAGCAAAATTGGTGGAAGTTGGGCCGGTGGCGGCGGCGAGCGTGCTGGATTATTTTGCGTCGTCCGCTGGAAAGAAAATTCTCGCCCGCATTCGCGAACTGGGTATCAAACCGGCGAGCGAGAACGCCGCCATTGCCGCGACGGCGAAAGGCACCTTTGCCGGAAAAACATTTGTGCTGACCGGCACGCTGCCGACAATGACGCGCGAGGAAGCCACGGCGAAGATTGAAGCGCTCGGCGGCAAAGTATCCGGCAGCATCAGCAAGAAAACGAATTTTGTGCTGGCCGGCGCCGAAGCTGGTTCAAAACTTGACAAGGCGCAGGAACTCGGCGTGAAGATTATTGATGAACCGGAATTTTTGAAACTGTGCGCTGTTTGATCCAAAACGCGCGGGAATGATGCCGGTGAATGCGATTTCGGTGATCATAAAATTTAATTTTCTCTCCAACCGGACAAAGGTTGAATTGCTTTTTTCAATTCGAGAACTTCAAGCGGGCAATCTTTCCAATCATGTTCCCAACAAACAATCAAATCGCAGCCATTCACTGGATGTTTGTGAGCCTTGAAATCACTGCTTCGTAATTCAAACTCAATCAGACATTCTTTATACCTTTTGCGAGCAGAACCTTCAATCTTGCGATTTGCTTTGCAATCGGGGAACTCACTTCGATTTGAAATAATTTCGAATCCGATTTCATGTGCGATTGCGCCAAAAATTGCAACGACCTCATTTTCGTAAGTTGGAGCGTGAGCGAATGCTCGGAATCCAAGCATACTTCCATGTTCGTGAGGACGAACTGCTTTTTCTTGCGGAACAGAAACGCTTTTGCTTTCAAGTCGTTTCAATTCATTTTGCAACAATTCTAAAATTTTTGAGTCTTTGACTGATTCAACGGCGAACAGATGTTTTATAGCCTTGCGTTTGAAATTGTCGTAGCCGCCAGTTTTTTTGCTGAACACATGCTCGCCACGTTTTGCCAACCGAATAAGCCGATGGAGGCTTGGTATTTCACCGTCAGCCGAAACAACAGACAGAAAATTATTTGCCAAAGTTTCCATTGAAACAGTGTCTTGAACAGTTCCACTTTTTAAGCCATTTGCCTTACACGCTTCTGACCAATTGTCGTAATACTTGCGAATGGTTCTCGCAGAAATTTTTGTATGTTTGTTAAATGTATCAAATCCCAATTCTTCTACTTGCAAAGATTTGAAAGCTTCGTGAATCTTTTCATCCAAGCTTTCTTTAGTCATAACGCTGCAAGTGAAAAGTTAAATTTTGACGGCCTTCACAATTTTCTGCGCCGCATCAGACATGGAATCACCGTTGATGATGGCGACGCCGGATTCAGCCAGAGTTTTTTTGCCGGCCAGAACATTATTGCCTTCGAGCCGGACGACGAGCGGAATGGTCAGATGCGTTTCCTTCACCGCCGCGACGATGCCGGTGGCGATGACGTTGCAATCCATGATGCCGCCGAAAATGTTCACGAGGATGCCTTTCACGTTCGGGTCGCTCAAAATGATCTTGAACGCCGCCGTGACCTGGTCCTTGCTCGCGCCGCCGCCGACGTCGAGGAAGTTCGCCGGACTGCCGCCGAAATGCTGGATGATGTCCATCGTCGCCATCGCGAGGCCCGCGCCGTTGACGAGGCACGCGATGCTGCCGTCGAGTTTGATGTAGTTCAGCGCAAACTTGGACGCCTCGATTTCCAGCGGTGCCTCCTCGTTCAAGTCGCGCATCTCCTGGATGTTCTTGTGGCGATAGAGCGCGTTGTCGTCCAAAGAAATTTTTGCGTCGAGCGCGACAACCGTTTCTTTTCCGTCGGCCAATTCAACGACGGCCAAAGGATTTAATTCCACCATCGCCGCGTCACATTCCCACCAGGTGTTATAGACGCCGGTGATCAGCTTCACGCCCGCGTTGAACAAATCCCCCTTGAGACCAAGCGCGGCGGAAATTTTGCGCGCCTGAAACGGCATGATGCCGACGGCGGGATCAATGGATTCCTTGAAAATCTTTTCGGGATGCTTCCCGGCGACTTCCTCGATGTCCATGCCACCCTCGGTGCTGGCCATGATGAGCGGGCGGGACGTTTCGCGGTTGAGCAGCACGGCGAGATAAAATTCTTTTTTGATCTTCGCGCCCGCCGCGAGCAAGAGCGTCTGCACCTTGCGCCCGTCCGCGCCGGTTTGCTTGGTGACCAAAGTCTGGCCGAGCATTTTTTCGGCGAAGCCAACCGCTTCGTCCACGGAAGCCGCGACTTTGACGCCGCCTTGAAAACCGGATTTGAAAGTGCCCTTGCCGCGTCCGCCGGCATGGATCTGCGATTTGACGACGACGCGCGAACTGCCGCCGGCGGCGATTTTATCCGCCGCCGGCCGCACCTCGGCGAGAGATTTGGCGGGAATTTCAAACGGGACGGCAACGCCGTATTGCGCAAGCAACTGTTTGGCCTGGTATTCGTGGATGTTCATGTCAAAAATTCAATCCTTGCATTAAAAACGATTGCCGCCAGAAATCAAGAAGTAGCGCGAAATTTCATCTGCGCCGATTTTTTAATGGCGCGTTGACTCAAAATAAAAGGACACCGGGGGAGCTTAAGACGACCGGCGCATCTCGTTGCTGCCCGCGTTGTCAACGGCCATTCGCTGAAACAGGTCCAGTCCGTGCCGAAAAAACTTCAAGTCGGTGTGCGGATTTGTTTATCCTGACCAAACATGAAGTGGACACAAACCCTGATTCCGACTCTCCGCGAAGCCCCGGCTGACGCAGAAATCGTCTCCCATAAACTGCTGTTGCGCGCCGGCCTCATCCGCAAGCTCGCGGGCGGCGTCTATACTTTTCTGCCGCTCGGATTGCGCGCGCTTCGGAAAGTCGAACAGATCATCCGCGAGGAAATGGACCGCGCGGGCGCGATTGAAGTCCTCATGCCCGCGCTTCAGCCGCCGGAAATCTGGCAGCAGAGCGGACGTTACAAATCCGCGAGCAATGTGCTGTTCAAGTTGAAGGACAGCGGCAGCCGCGAATGGGTTTTGAGTGCGACGGCGGAAGAAGTCATCACGACGCTCGCAGCGAACGAAATAAATTCCTACCGCCAGTTGCCGAAGAATTTTTACCAGATCAGCGTGAAGTTCCGCGACGAAATCCGCCCGCGCTTCGGGCTGATGCGCGCCAAGGAATTCATCATGAAAGACGCCTATTCGTTTGACTCGACAGATGAGAACGCCTTGGCCAGCTACAAAAAAATGTATGACGCCTACACGCGCATCTTCGCGCGCTGCGGGCTGAAGACATTTCCGGTTGAGGCCGACACCGGCGTCATCGGCGGCAGCCACTCGCACGAATTCATGGTGCCCGCTGAAACCGGTGAAAATGAAGTGGCCTACTGCGAAGCGTGCGGCTACGCGGCGAACATCGAGAAGGCGACCAGCGGAATTCCAAAAACCGCCACGCGCGAAATCGGTGCGGCGATTGAAAAATTTGCGACGCCCGGCATCGTGACGATTGAAGCGTTGAGCAAAGAACCTCACAAAGTTCCGGCCAACCGCCAGATCAAGACGCTGGTTTATATCGCAGACTCTAAACCCATCATCATTTTGATTCGTGGTGATGACCAGTTGAACGAAACAAAATTTTTGGCGAAGACTGGTGCGGTGGCCGTGCGTCCGGCTACGCCGGATGAAATCGTGCTGTTGCTCGGTGCCAAGCCGGGAAGTCTGGGGGCGGTTGCGTCGACTATGAAATCAATAGAACTTTTGAGAACGGCCGCAGACACTGGCAATTTTGGCTATAGGGAATTGGATTGTGAAATACCGGCAGAGGGGATTCGTGTTTACGCCGACGAGCGTTTGCAGGGCGCAAACGATATGACTACCGGCGCGAACGAGGACGGTTTCCACTTGAAGAATGTCTCCATCGAATGCGACATCAAGGTGACGGCGTGGTTTGATCTGCGCACCGTCAGCGTTGGCGAACCGTGCGCCAAGTGCGCCAAGCCGTTGAAAATCCGCCGCGCGATTGAAGTCGGCCACGTCTTCAAGCTCGGCACGAAATACAGCGAGAAGCTGAACGCGACGTTTCTTGACGCGGACGGTTCGCGCAAGCCGTCGGTGATGGGCTGCTATGGCATCGGCGTGACGCGCACATTGCAGGCGATCATCGAGCAGGGAAACGACAAGGATGGCGTCATCTGGCCGTTGAGCGTCGCGCCGTATCAGGTGTGCATCACACCGCTGGCCGTCGCGCCGGAAAGCCAGGCCATGCAGCTCGCGGAAAAATTCTACGCGGAGCTGACCGCGAAGGGCGTGGACGTGATTCTCGACGACCGCGACGAGCGGCCCGGCGTGAAGTTCAAGGATTCCGAGCTGGTCGGATTTCCCATCCGCATCGGCCTCGGCGAAAAATCGCTGGCAAAAGGCGAGGTGGAAATCAAGCCGCGCAACGGCGCGTTGCAGTCGGTGAAGATTGATGATGCGATGACCGCTGTTTTGAAGCTGGTCCAGTCCTAGCCCGAAACAGTGGCGACGTTTTTCTTGTCGAGCGATTCGCGCACAAGCCGGGTCAGGTCAGCGTAGGAATAGGGCTTGGGCAAAAACTTGGCGTTGTTGCGTTCGAGAATTTCGGGGCTGAAGATGTCGTCGGAATAACCGCTGGTGAAAATGACGCGCAACCCGGGCTGCTCGGCCAGCATTTTCTCGGCGAGTTCCATGCCGGAAACGCCTTCAGGCATTTTCATGTCGGTGAGGAGCAAATCTATTTCCGACCGGTGCTGCCACCAGACCTGTAGGGCTTCGCGGCCGGAACCGGCTTCCAAAATTTTGTAGCCACAACTGGCGAGAAATTCGCGCGCCATTTCGCGCAGCACCATTTCATCTTCGACGACGAGGACGGTTTCCGAGCCGCCAGAAGCAGCGGGAACGGCAGTGTCCGGCTGGCTGGCTCCGGCGTCGGGCATTTTGTCGCTGGCCGGGAAAAAAACGGTGAACGTCGTGCCGCGTCCGATTTCACTGGCGACTTCGATCCAGCCCGCGTGCTGCTTGACGATGCCAAAAACGGTGGCGAGTCCGAGGCCGGTGCCTTTGCCGACGCCTTTGGTGGTGAAGAACGGTTCAAAAATTCGCGCGCGGACTTTGGCGGACATGCCGCAGCCGGTGTCGGTCATCTGCAGGCGGACGAAGTGGCCGATGCGCGCTTCGGGATGGAATTCGAGATAATCGGGACCGATCCAGCATTCATCCACGCTCACGGTCAGGGTGCCGCCGTTGGGCATGGCATCGTGGGCGTTCACGGCGAGATTCATCAAGACCTGGTCAATCATTCCCGCGTCACCATAGACCGGCGGCGGTTCCTTCGGACATTCAAACCGCAGCTCAATGGTTTCGCCGAGCAGCCGGCCAAGCATCTTGTTCAAATTGGCCACGGTCTCGCGCAGATTGAGCGGTCGCGGCTGCATGATGTTTTTCCGGCTGAACATGAGCAGTTGGCGCGTCAGGCCGGCGGCGCGTTCCGCCGCGCCATAAACCGCGAGCGTGGCATCCTGAACTTGCGGCGACAGGCTGGGTTCCATCAGCAATTTGCTCGTGTGGCCCTGGATGATGGTGAGCATGTTGTTGAAATCATGCGCCACGCCCGCCGCGAGCTGTCCGATGGATTCCATTTTTTGCGACTGCAAAAGTTGTTCCTCCAGATTCAGACGTTTGGTGATGTCCTCGCCGTAGCAATGCACCACGTTGCTCGAAAGCACGGGATTGAACGACCAGGAAATCGTGTGGTCGCCGATCTTGGTTTCCAGATTGGCGCGGCTCGCGCCGGATTGCAGACAGCCGGCGGCGATCTCACCGGCGTCGGCGGGCAGGATTTCACCGGGTTGCGAACGACCGACCGCCTGGGTGAGTTTTTCCACCGCCGCGTTGAAATAACTGATCATGCCGTCGTCGGTCATTTCCAGCGCGGGATTCGGATTTTCCTTCACGAACGCGGCGAGTTTCTGCATGGACGATTCCGCCTGCCGCCGTTCCGCTGCCATGCCGATGGTGTTGGCCGCCGAAAGCAGAAATTGCACCTCGTCCGACGTGAACACGCGCTTGTGCGTCGAAAAAACCGCCAGCACGCCGAACGGCAGGCCGCGCGTGGGAATCGCCGCCGTCACGCCGCTGACCACGCCGTGTTCCGCCAGCAGCGGCGACAGCTTGAATTGTGTTTGCGCCGCGACGTCATTCACCGCCACCACTTCCCCGGTGACGGATGTGAAACCCAGTTGCGAATCCTGCTTGTCGAACGTCGTCATCTCGCCGACCACGCCATTCTTCCAGCCGGTGCCGGCCAGCATCAGCAATCGGCCGTCGGGCAGGCGCTGAAACACCGCCGCATATTGGGTCGCCAGCATCTGACCGGTCATCATGGCGCCCTGCGAGAACAGCGTTTCGAGATCGTTGATGACCAGCGCGCACTGGCCGAGCGCGGCGACGATGGTTTGCTGGTGGGCGTGGTCGCGCAATTTCCGGTCCGCCTCGTCGCGTTCCCTGGCGCGCTGCTGCAACGCCGCCGCCAGCTCGTCAAATTTCTGCGCGAGCTGGCCGAGTTCGCCTTCGACCTGTTGAAGTCCCGTCCGCGCCTGCAAATCGCCCGCCGCCAGCCGCCGCACCGCCTGCGACAACAACCGCACCTGCCGCAAAATAAAATGTTCCCCGCCATACCACGCGGCGATCAGCGCCAGCAGGCCGACGATGAAACTCGCCCACGGCACGTCGAGGGCGTAATCCTTCATCCACGCCGGGGCGAATTGCCAGAACCATCGCTGATTGATGATATAGGTCAGAACCAGCGCCGGCGAAATGAACAGAAAAACGCTGGCCACCAGTTGCATTCGCAGACTGGAAAATCGTTTGAAGAATTTGGGTCTCATCCTGACTGGCGAAAGTATAGACCAATGTTTCCGCCGTAAAAGCTTTTCAATGCCCGTCCGCCAGCGCCGCCGCGCGTCCGCGCGGCAGCTTGCCGAGGTGAAAAATCAGGAAGCCGTGCAGAAACTGGCGCAGTTCGCCGGCTTGCGCGTCCGACAATTTCAGCCGCGCGCCATTGGTCCAGTCGCTTTCCAAAAGCGTCTGGACAATTTTTTTTGCGCCGGCTGTCAGCCGCTTTTCCTCAAGGTTGGGTTCCAGCCCAAGCTCCCGCAGCAGTTTGAGTTCGAGGGCAAAGACATTTTGCGGTTGCGGTTTTTGTCCGCAGAGATGTTTGAGAAATCCGCGTGCCAGTTCAAAAATTTCCGGCAGCGGCGTGTCCGTCTCGGTCGCCTGTTCGATGAACGCGGCGGCGTAGGCGGCCTGCTGCAATCTCACGATGTCCTCGCGGATCGCGCCGTGCGTTTCCTGCAATTTCACTTCGCGCAATTGATGCAGCTCGGATCGGCGGCTGCGGCTGAAGGAAAAATCGGCGGCGTAGAACAAATCCAGTTTTCCGGCGAACGGGGACTTGGGACGGCGCGCCCCTTTGGCCACCGTCGCGAGCCGCCCGAATTTTGGCGTGAGCCAGTGGACGATGAGGCTCGTCTCAGTGAGCGGGCGCGTCCGTAAAATGATGCCGCTCGCGGATTCGGTCATTTGATTTTGGGCGGCCCATATTCAGGCGAGAGTGAGCCAAGGCTGACGATGTATTTGATGCCGTCGGCCACGGACATGTCGAGCTTCGTGATCTTGTCTTCAGGCACCAGCAGCAGAAATCCCGAAGTTGGGTTCGGGGTGGTTGGCACAAAAACGCAAACGACTTTTTCCCGGGTTTTCTGCTGCACTTCGGCGTGCTGCTCGCTGGTGAGAAAGCCGACGGAATGCATTCCCTCGCGCGGAAATTCCACCAGCACGACGGTTTTGAAGGAGTTTTTGTTGCCAGCAAACGCCTCGTTAACCTGCTTGATGGCGCCGTAAAATTTGTTCAACAGCGGCACCTGCATCAGCGCGCGGTCCGTCCAGTCTATGATTTTTTTTCCGATGTAATAACGCGCCAGCACGCCGACGACCGAGACCAGCGCGACCGCCAGCAAAAACGCCGCCGCGCTCCAATACCAGCGCACCGGACCCTGCCCGTCGTTATTGTGCGTGATGCTGTGCGGCAGAAAAAAAAGCAGCCAGTCCGTGACGTTGGAGACCGTGCTGAACAACCACACCACGGCGGCAACCGAAACAATGGCCGGAAACGTGACCGCGAGTCCGGTCAGGAAACAGGAACGCCAGCGCACGAAAAGCGATTTCTTCACATGGATATTTTAGAACGGGTTCCGATTTGCGCGAGCGAAAACTTTTGGGCCACGCTCCGCAGCCGGCGGTTCTCCGCGCGTTTCATTTTACGGCGCGACGGCGGCTTGCCGTCGTCGTGGCCAAGCAGGTGCAGCACGCCGTGAACGAGGTAGCGGACGACTTCCGACTGCCAGGTGGTTTTGAAATGTTTCGCCTGCGAAATGGCGTCGTCCACGCAGATGAACAATTCGCCGTGCAACTGCTGTCCGGCGTCCGGCGTCCGCTGTCCGAGGATGGAATGATCAAACGTGATGACGTCCGTCGAGCCGGTGTGCTGGAGAAAAGTCTCGTTGATCAAGGTCATTTCACACGCGCCGACCAGGTTGATGCCGAGTTCCGCCTCCGTGATTTTTAATTCCGCCAGCAGCGCGCCCGTGATCTGCTTGAGCAACGGTGCGTTGATTTTCTTCTTTCGCTGGCGGCTGGCGATGACGATGTTCATTCCGCTTCCGTTAATTTTGCCCGGCCACGATGCTCTTCGTAGGCCGAGATGATCCGCTGCACCAGCGGATGCCGCACCACGTCGCGCTTGGAAAATTCCATGATGGCGATGCCCTCCGTGTGCTTGAGCGCGCGATGCGCCTCGGCCAGGCCGGAATGTTTGTGCGGCGGCAGGTCAATCTGCGTCTCGTCGCCGGTGATGACGGCCTTCGAGCCGTGGCCCAGCCGCGTGAGAAACATCAGCATCTGCTCGGTCGTGGAATTCTGCGCCTCGTCCAGGATGATGAACGCGTTGTTCAGCGTGCGTCCGCGCATATAGGCCAACGGCGCAATCTCAATCGTGCCGCGCTCCATGAACCGCTGGATTTCCTCGTCGGGCAGCATGTCCTGCAACGCGTCGTGCAGCGGTCGCAGATACGGCGTGATTTTTTCGTAAAGGTCGCCCGGCAAAAACCCCAGCGCTTCACCGGCCTCGACGGCGGGACGCGTCAAAATGATCCGGGAAGTTTTTCCTTCGCGCAAAGCCGACAACGCCATCGCCACGGCCAGATAAGTCTTGCCGGTGCCCGCCGGGCCGATGCCAAACGTGATGTCATATTTGCGGATGGCGTCGAGATATTTTTTCTGGCCGACGGTCTTGGCCATGACGCCCGGCTTGCGTTCGTGCGTCAGCACGCGGTCGCTCACCAGGTCTTTCAGCGTGGAAGCGCCTTCATGTTTCACAACATTCAGCGCGTGGGTGAACTCGCGGTTTTTTACCGGCGAGCCGGCCTGCAACAAATTTTGCAACGCTGCAAAAAGCTGTTTCGCCCGTTCCACGGCTTCGACCGGGCCGTCCAGTTTGATCCACCCATCGCGCGCCGTGGCCTTGACGCCCAGCTCGGTTTCCAGCGCCAGCAGGTTGCGCGGCTCGTGGTTGAAAAGCTGCTGCGCGAACCGCGCGTTTTCAAAATGTAGGGTTTCGGTGGCCACAATCAAAAATGTCCGGTCACAGATTTTCACAGTTGAAACGCGAAGGCAATGCTTGTTGGCGCAGACAAAAAAAGCGAGGCCAGAGCCTCGCTTTGAAATTTATCTGGCGAAATTACTTCGCCGGCGCCGGGGCGGCCTTGGCCTTCTTTTCATTCACCAGCGTCGCGCCTTTGCCGAGGCGTTTGCGCAGGTAGGTGAGCTTGGCGCGGCGCACCGAGCCGTGGCGCTCGACTTCAATCTTGTCCACGCGCGGGGAATGCAGCGGGAACACGCGTTCGACGCCTTCGCCGTAGCTGATGCGGCGCACCATGAAGGTCTCGTTGAGACCCGTGCCGCGCTTGCCCATCACGACGCCCGCGAAGATCTGGATGCGTTCCTTGTCACCCTCGACGACCTTGGTGTGGACTTTCACCGAGTCGCCGACGCCGAACTTCGCGTCGTCTTTGCGAAACTGTTCCGATTCAATCTTTTTTTGCAATGCCTGGTTCATAATTTTATAAATTTTATTTCAACAAATCCGGCCGGTCTTTTACCGTCCGCGATTTCGCCTGTTCGCGCCGCCATTTTTCAATCTCGGCATGGTTGCCGGAAACCAAAACGTCCGGCACCTTCATCCCGCGAAACTCCGCCGGCCGCGTGTATTGCGGATATTCCAGCAATCCGTGGCTGAACGATTCATCGTGCGAACTTTCGTCGTCGCCCAAAACTCCGGGCAGCAGCCGCGTCACCGCGTCAATCACCACCATCGCTGGCAGCGCGCCGTTCGTCAGCACAAAATCGCCGATGGACAATTCATCATCCGCCAGCGCTTCCCGCACCCGCTCGTCAAAGCCTTCGTAATGGCCGGTCACGAGCAGCAAATCTTTTTGTTCCGCCAGTTCCCGCGCTATGGACTGATCAAATTTCCGGCCCGACGGCGAAAGCAGAATCACTTTCGTCCCTTCGCGCTTCAAACTTTCCACTGCTTCAAAAATCGGTTCAGGCTTCAGCAACATTCCAGGTCCGCCGCCGAACGGACGGTCGTCCACGGTCTTGTGCCGGTCGTGCGTCCAGTCGCGCAGGTTGTGGATTTGCAAATCCAGCAGACCCGACTTGCGCGCCCGCATGATGATGCTCTCATCCAGCGGCCCGGCGAACATCGCCGGAAACAAGGTCAGCACGTCAATTTTCAAGTGATGAGTTATAGGTGACGAGTGATGAGTCTGACCTTTCTTGTCACTCATCACTTTCCACTCGTCACTTTTTGCCGGCCTCAACAATCTCCACCGAGCAACGCAGGCCTTTTTTCGCGCTGCCGGCCAGCAGCAGGGAACGGATCGCGTTGATCGTCGCGCCCTGTCGTCCGATGATTTTGCCGACATCCGCCGTGTCGAGGCGCAGTTCATAAACGGTCGCGCCCGCGCGTTCCACCGGCGTGACCGTCACCGCGCCGGGGTTTTGCACGAGTCCTTTGACGACGTATTCGAGGAACTCCTGCATGGCTTAAAAAATCAGGCTGCCGCTGGAACCGCCTTGCCCAGCTTTTTGATGAAGCTGGCGACCGTGTCGCTCGGCTGCGCGCCTTTGCTGATCCAGTATTGGGCGCGATCCAGCTTGAGGGTGAAATTATCGCCCGGCTTGAGCGGCTGATAGGTGCCGATTTCCTCGATGAACTTGCCATCGCGCGGGCTGCGGCCATCGGCCACGACGATGCGGAACACCGGGGTGTTTTTCGTGCCGACCCGTTTCATGCGAATTTTTACTGACATAAATGTTTCAAAAGAGCGCGGAGACTATCATGCACACGTTGTTTTGCAAGCCTTGTTTTGGGCAAAAAACATCGCCCGCCGCGCGTATCGGCGAAGCGCCCGTCGCCTGTGATTCGGGGCGGATTAAAATTACACCAACAGCACGGTTCAAAGCTGCTGAAACTGAAAAGACACACGCAGATTATCGCGCTGGTCGGCCAAAGCCTCTGGAGATGCAATCCCCGGCCGGGACGGGATTCTGCGCGTGGCTCGCGTCACCGGCAAGTTTAGGATGGATTTGCGCCGGGTTTTTGCGACACTGCCCGTCCAATGAAGCCGATTGTCAAACTATTGCTCGAAGGCGGCAGCCTGAACACCGCACAGATGGCGCAGGTGCTGAACCTGTCCGAAGCCGAATTGAACGGCCAGCTCGACATCCTCAAAAAAGAAGGCGTGCTGCTGGGCTTCCGGCCCGTGCTTAACCTCGCCGAAGAAGATTCCGGCACGGTCCGCGCCGTCATCGAGGTGCGCATCACGCCCGAGCGCGGCGGCGGCTTCAACCGCCTGGCCGAGCGCATCAGCAAGTTCGACGAGGTGGAATCCTGCTACCTCATGTCCGGCGGCTACGACCTGCTGGTGTTCGTCAACGGCGCGAGCCTGCAAAAGGTCGCGGCGTTCGTCTCGGAAAAACTCTCCACCCTCGAGGGCGTGCTCTCCACGGCCACGCATTTCATGCTGCGCTCCTACAAGGAACACGGCTTCCTGCTTGGCGGCAAAGTCGAGGAAACGGAACGGCTCAAGGTCGCGCCGTGAAATGGATTTGTAGTCGTTGAATTAAAACAAAAGCATGCAAAAGCTATTTCAATTCATACTTATTGCATCGTTGTTCCTAGTCGGTTGTTCATCGCACACCACCGTTGGCGGAGGCCTGAACAGGACGTCGCCAGACGGTAAATTTGAACTTAGCATCGAATGCAACGGAGCGAATGGGCACGCATACATTGACAAGACCAAAAAGACTATTTGGATTTGGATAAACGACATTAGTTCACCAAATCGGAAAGAATTATTTAAGAATTCTTACACGTTTGTAGGTTCAGACATTCAATGGCAAACATCTTGGACTTCTAACCAATTGGTTTCTCTTGAAGTTTATGATTGGGGTGATGGAGTCAGCAATTACAACAACATGAATCACATGACAGCATCGAATCACATTGCTTTGTTGTCATTTGTTTTGGACAAGGCCACTGGCAAATTTATCGAGCAGAAATAAATATTTTCTTTTCAGAAACTTTCGCATGGACCAGTCACGTTTCATCGCCAAGCACGTCGTCAACCTGCCCAAGTCAGGCATCCGCGACTTTTTTGACATCGTCGCCAAGATGAAGGACGCCATCTCGTGAGCACGCGGTCGCAAAATGAAAGAAAGTTTGGTCAGTGGGACGAGTTGCCCGGTGGTGGGCGTCGTTACCGGCTCGTTGTGCCGGGCAAGCTGGGCTGGCTGGCGCGTTATTTGAAGGATGTGGACGTGAATGAAAACACCGTGCGTTTCTGGCAGGAGATTTATGACGACAAGGGAAAACTCGTTGAGACGCACGAGAAATTCCCAGTGGATAAAGGCCATCGAAAGGTATAAGGTGCAACCATGACGATCACGAAACAAACCGTCGCCGACCAGATTGCGGCGTATCTCCATCACGAGATCTCGCTCGCACAGTTGGTGGATTGGTCTGAAAACGCGCTCTTGGACGGCGAGTTGGCCGAGCGCGATGCCCAGACTGTTTCATCCGTCATCGCCCGCCTCGGTGTTGCTGATGTGCGCGCTTTTGGTCTGACGTGGGAAGACTGCGAAGAGTTGCTTCAGAAACTTGGTTTTGCTCCACGGGTCGAGGTTGTCGCCGCCTGATTGGTTTCTTCGCGTTCGCGTATTGGTTTGCGAACGCACCTCAAAATTTTTATCTTCCATCAATCAAATGGACCAGTCACGTTTCATCGCCAAGCACGTCGTCAACCTGCCCAAGTCAGGCATCCGCGATTTCTTTGACATCGTCGCCAAGATGAAGGACGCCATCTCCCTCGGCGTCGGCGAACCGGATTTCGACACGCCCTGGCACATCCGCGAGGCCGGCATCTACGCGCTCGAAAAGGGCAAGACGCATTACACGTCCAACCTCGGCCTCATCGAACTGCGCCGCGCCATCAACAAATACGTCGAGAAAAATTACGCCGTCAGCTACGCGCCGGAAAACGAAGTCATCATCACCGTCGGCGTCAGCGAAGGTCTCGACCTCGCCTGCCGCGCGCTCATCAATCCCGGCGACAAGGTGATGTATCATCAGCCGTGTTACGTCAGCTATTCGCCGAGCATCACGCTCGCGCACGGCATTCCCGTGCCCGTGCCGACGTTCGCCAAGGACGGCTTCGCGCTCACCGTGGACGCGCTTCGCGCTGCGTGGCAGCCGGGCTGCAAAGTTTTGATGCTCAACCTGCCGACCAACCCCACCGGCGGCATGTGCGACCGCACGCAGATTGAAGCCATCGCGAAGTTCGCGGTCGAAAAAGATTTGATTGTGTTGAGCGACGAAATTTATTCCGAGCTGACGTTCGAGGGCGTTCACACGAGCATCGCGAGTTTGCCCGGCATGAAGGAGCGCACGATTTTCCTGCACGGATTTTCCAAGGCGTTCTCGATGACCGGCTGGCGTATCGGTTACGCCTGCGGCCCGGCGACGCTCATCGAAGCGATGATGAAGGTGCACCAATATTCGATGCTCTGCGCGTCCATCATCAGCCAGGAAGCCGCCATCGAGGCGCTCCTGCGCGGCGAGGATGCGATGAAAAAAATGCGCGACCAGTATCATCGCCGCCGCGATTTCATCGTGCGCCGGTTCAATGAAATCGGCTTGAAATGCCACCTGCCGCGCGGCTCGTTCTATGCGTTCCCCGACATTAGCAAGACCGGCATGAATGAAAAAGATTTCGCCATCGGCCTGTTGCAGTCGGAGAAAGTCGCTATCGTTCCCGGTTCAGCTTTCGGCGAAAACGGCAAAGGTTTTTGCCGCGCGTGCTTTGCGATCAGCTATGAACAACTCATGGAAGCGGCGACGCGGATTGAGCGGCATGTCCAAAATCTGGTGGCGAAGAAGTGAAAACCGCGCTCACTTTGCGGGGGTAATTTTCTTTTGGTCTGCCAGACTGACTTCAGGTAAAATCAAATAATGCAGCTTGCAAAAAGACTAGGAAAGCCGCGACTCGCAATTCAATTGGTTTTATTGCCTGGTTTGGCTTTAGGCATGATCGGCTGTGTCATGTTTCATAATCGAACGATTGACGAAACAAACCAACCTGCTTGGTGGGGGCAGCTTTCCAAAGGAGAAATACTCCAGCTAAAGCAAGACACACTTCTGAATGGTGGAGTGCTCACGCTCAGTGCGTATAAAATAACCGATAATTATGATTCAGGTGCTATTTATGGCGGAAATATTACCGTCGAAAAATTCAAAGCCAATCCGCACGGCTATTGGCGTGAACTTCGTATTCTACCAAAAGGCACACAGTTAAAGTCTGTTAAGTTACTACGGGTCTTTAGTTTTGAATACAGCCGATATACAGTTTGGGTCGAAGTTCTTGACGGAGAGTTCAAAGGCAAAATCGTCGAGCTTGGCTACTTTGTATCTGGAATGCCGCAGAAAAAGGGAAGTTTAGTTTTTGATACTGATCATTTAGAGCCTTTGCATTGAATGATGAATCCTTTGACAAATCCGCAAACCGCCTCCGCGCGCTTGAAAAGAATTTCCAAGCTACGCCCGTCGCTCGCCATCGTGCTCGGCAGCGGATTTCATCACGCTCTGACGGAACTGCGTGTGGCAAAAAAGATTTCTTACGCCAAAATTCCCGACTTTCCCAAACCGACCGTCAGTGGTCACGCAGGCGAATTGTATTTCGGGCATCTTGGCAAAACGCCGGTTTTAGTTTTGAGCGGACGCGCCCATTTTTACGAAGGCCACGAAATGGAGCGCATCACTTTCGCCACGCGAACACTCGCTGCTTTTGGAATTACCGATTTGCTTTTGACGAACGCGGCGGGCGGCATCAATAAAAATTTCCGCCCGGGCGATTTCATGGTTTTGACCGACCATATCAATTTCATGGGAGCAAATCCATTGCGCGGCGCAGTAATTCCCGGTTTGCCGCGCTTCGTGGATTTGACCGAAACTTACGATAAAAAATTGCGCGGGCTTTTGTTCCGCGCCGGAAAAATTTCCAGACTGAAATTGCAGCGCGGGGTTTATCTGGCCGTCAGCGGGCCGAGTTACGAAACGCCGGCGGAAATCCGCGCATTCGCGCGGCTCGGCGCGGATGCGGTGGGCATGAGCACGGTGCCGGAGGCGATTGTCGCGCGGCAATGCGGCTTGCGCGTCGCGGGAATTTCGTGCATCACCAATTTGGCGGCGGGCATCAGCAAGGAAAAATTGTCGCACGCGGAAGTCTTGGAAACGGTGAAGCGCGTGAAAAAATCCGGCGCGCAGTTGATCAAATCTTTTGCGGAACTTTACCTGAAAGACAATACGGAGAACGAAGAATGAAGAAACAAATCAGAGCCTCCTCACGTCGGCTGCTACGGGATGGATTGGTCACGGCGGCAGCAAAGGCGCGCGGAGGCTCGGTGTCGCCGTATTCCAAATTCAAGGTCGGCGCGGCGCTGCTCACGAGGTCTGGCGAAATCATCGGCGGCGCAAATGTCGAAAGCGCGAGCTACGGTTTGACGTGCTGCGCGGAGCGGATCGCGCTGTTCAAGGCGCTGACGGACGGAAAGAGAAATTTCGTTGCGGTCGCGGTCGTTGCGCGCTGCGACGGCGGGCCGATGCCTTGCGGCGCGTGCCGGCAGTTGCTGGCGGAATACGCACCGGACGCAAAGGTGTTCATCGCGGACAGCGGCGATTTGAAAACAATCCGTGAATTCCCCGTGAAAGAATTGTTGCCGTCGGCTTTCGTTCTCGTCCCTTGAAATTCCCTGAAACCCTTGTAAGCTGGCAGGCTCATTGAATTGATGAAACCGGAAGTTGTATTTGGTCTGGAGAGCGCGACGTGGCCGGCCCTGCTGGTCAACCCGGCGGGCGCAGTGATGCTGACGAACACGGCGGCAAAAAATGTGTTTGGCGCGGCGCTGGGCGAACGTCCGGCGCAACTCGCGGCGATCTGGGCACCGGAAAACGGCGGCACGGCAACGGATTTTCTGGCGTTGTGGCTGCAGTCGCCGGCGGCGGTTTCGGTTTTGAAATTCAAGACGGCGGGCGGAGCGCCGGCGACCTTTTCCACGGCGATCTGCCAGTTCAACAACAACGGCGAACGCTGGCTCGTCCTGCAGTTGCTTTCCGGCGTTGGCGGCGCGGAATCCGTGCCGGAGGCGAAGTCGGCGACGGAAGGTGACGCGGCGTTGAAGCAGAAACTGGACTGCGTGCTGCAACTGGCGCGGACGGTGTCGCTGGATTTCAACAACGCGCTGACGGGCGTGCTGGCGCACACGTCGCTGCTGCTGGGCAAGGCGGAGCCGGCGCATCCGTGGCGGCATTCGCTGATCGAAGTGGAAAAATCGGCGGCGCGCGCGGCGGAAATCACGAGCGAACTGGCGTTGTTCAGCCGGCAGGAAAAAGAGTCGCGGCGCGCGCCGGTGGGCAATCTCAATATCGTGGTCGGGCATTGCGTGGATTGTTTCCGCAATGCGCACGGGACCCGGTTCAACTGGAACCAGACTTTGGAGCGGTCGCTGTTCGAGGCGCGCTTTGAGGAGGCGAAGGTGCAGCAGGCGATCACGAAGATCCTGGAGAACGCGGTGGAGTCGTTCGACACGAACGGCACGGGCCAGATCGCGGTGCAGACGCGGAACGTCGAATTGACGGAGGCGACGCAGGACCGCAATGTGCGGCTGGCGGCGGGCGCGTATGTCTGCGTGGAAATTTCGGACAGCGGCGCGGGCATCGAACCCGAAGCGCAGCCGCGCATCTTCGAGCCGTTTTTTACGACGAAGCGCCCGCCGCATCGCGGCCTCGGACTGGCGCTGGTGTATGGGATCATTTCTAATCACGGCGGCGGCGTGGCGATTTCGAGCCAGCCGGGCAAGGGCACCTCGGCGCGCGTTTATCTGCCGGCGGAAAAAAG
>DATCBW010000010.1:0-9972 GCA_036511615.1 Verrucomicrobiia bacterium
TTTTGCCGTGGTCACCGGATTGGTGCTGATGAAAACGGCGATTTTTTCGCTGACCTCCGGTGACGACGCCGCGCCGAAGCGCGGGAGGCGGTCAAGCGCCGCTGCCGTTTCGCGCAAGGCGAGTTCGCGCAGCGTGTTCAAATTGTTTTCCGTGAAAAAATTTTCCAGCGCGGAGACGGCGCGGGCGGCGGGATAAATTTTCCCCAGCTTCAGCCGCTCGCGCAGTTCTTCGGCGGTCAAATCCACGTTCACAATCTGGTCGGCCTCCAGCACAAAACGGTCGGGCACGCGCTCGCGCACGTCCACGCCCGTGGCGCGCAGAACCGTGTCGTGCAGGCTTTCGAGATGCTGGATGTTCATCGCCGTGATGACGTTGATGCCTGCGATCAGCAAATCATGCACGTCGAGATAACGTTTGGGATGCTGCGAGCCGGCGACATTCGTGAACGGCAGTTCGTCCACGATGCAGACGGTCGGGTAACGCTTGAAAATGGCGTCAACATCGAGCACTTCGACTGTGCGGCCGTTGTGCTCGACTTTTTTGCGCGGGATGATTTCCACGCCTTCCAGCAACGCCTCGGTTTCCGTGCGCCCGTGCGTTTCAATCCAGCCAATGACCACCTCCACGCCGGCCTTTTTCAACCTATGCGCTTCCTCGAGCATCGCATAGGTTTTGCCGACGCCCGCCGCTTGGCCGAGATAAATTTTTAATTTCCCCAGCCGGCTTTTTTCGATGAGCCGGAGAAAATCTTCCGGCTTTAATCGTTCAATCGGATGCGATTCCATGCGGCAAAGAAACTATTTTTGCGGCAACTGGTCGAGTGCGAAGTTCAGCGTCATCACGTTCACCTGCGGCTCGCCAAAGACACCGAGGTCGCGGCCACAAGTGTTTTGCCTCACGAGTTCGCGGACGCGGTCCCCGGAAATGCCGCGCGCCCTGGCCACGCGCGGAATCTGCAATTCCGCGTTTGCGGGGCTGATGTCCGGGTCGAGGCCGCTGGCGGAAGCCGTCACGGCGTCGGCGGGAACAATCGCGTTCGTTGCCAGATTATTTTCCGCGCGGTAATTGGCGATGTTTTGCGTGATTTTCGCGACGAGGTTTGAAGAAGTCGGCCCAAGATTGCTGCCGCCGGAACTTGTCGCGTCGTAACCGTTCGCACCCGCCGCCGATGGACGCGGATGAAAGTATTGCGCGCCAGTGAAATTTTGCGCGAGCAACGCCGAGCCGCGAATCACGCCAGATTTGTCCACGAGCAGACTGCCGCTGGCCTGATGCGGAAAAAATAATTTCGCCGCGCCAAAAACCACGAGCGGATACACGCCGCACAAAATCACGGCGAAGAAAATCGTCGCCACAATCGAGCGACCGAATTCAGCAAAAATATTTTTCATAAATTCTTATTTTGTTAGTTCAAGCGAGGTGCAATCCGGCAACGATGACATCAATGAATTTGATACCCACAAACGGAACAATCATGCCGCCGACGCCGTAAATCAGCAGGTTGCGCCGCAGGATTTCCACCGCGCCGAGCGGACGGAATTTCACGCCGCGCAGCGCCAGCGGAATCAGCGCGATGATGACAAGCGCATTGAAAATGACGGCGCTCAAAATCGCGCTGTTCGGACTGTGCAGGTGCATGATGTTGAGCGGCGCGATGACGGGAAACGTCACCATGAGCATCGCCGGGATGATGGCGAAAAACTTTGCCACGTCGTTGGCGATGCTGAATGTGGTCAGCGAACCGCGCGTGATCAAAAGCTGTTTTCCGATTTCAATAATCTCCAAAAGTTTTGTCGGATTGGAATCCAAGTCCACCATATTGCCGGCTTCTTTCGCGGCTTGCGTGCCGGTGTTCATCGCCACGCCGACGTCGGCTTGCGCGAGCGCGGGTGCGTCGTTCGTGCCGTCGCCGATCATCGCGACCATGCGGCCGCCGGTCTGTTCCTGACGGATGAGCGCGAGCTTGTCCTCTGGTTTCGCCTCGGCGAGAAAATCATCCACGCCTGCTTCTTGCGCGATGGCGGCGGCGGTCAATTTATTGTCGCCAGTGATCATCACGGTGCGAATGCCCATCGCGCGAAAGCGTTTGAAGCGTTCGGCCAATCCGCCTTTCACGATGTCTTTCAAATGAATCACGCCGAGCGCGCGTGACTGCGTGGCGACGACGAGCGGCGTGCCGCCGGAACGCGAAATATTTTCCACGGCGTTTTCGACTTCCTTCGGCAACGTGCCGCCGACAAATTGTTTCACCGCCGTCGCCGCGCCTTTGCGGATTTGTTTGCCCTCAAAATTCACGCCGCTCATGCGCGTCTGCGCGGTGAACGGCACGAATTGCGCGCCGGGCAGTTCGTGGATTTCCCGCGCGCGGATGCCGAAATTTTTCGCGAGCACGACAATGCTGCGGCCTTCGGGCGTTTCGTCGGCGAGCGACGCGAGTTGCGCGGCCTCGGCGAGTTCCTGTTCCGTCACGCCGGACGCGGGCAGAAACGCAGTGGCCTGGCGGTTGCCGAGCGTGATCGTGCCGGTCTTGTCCAAAAGCAAAACGTCCACGTCGCCCGCCGCTTCGACCGCGCGTCCGCTCATCGCCAAAACATTTCGCTGAAGCAAACGATCCATGCCCGCGATGCCGATCGCGCTCAACAAACCGCCGATGGTCGTAGGAATTAAACAAACGAGCAGTGCAATCAAAACGGCGTTGGAAAAATTCACGCCGGAATAAATGCCGAGTGGTTTCAACGTCACGACTGCGAGCAGAAAAACAATCGTGAGCGCGGCCAGTAGAATGGTGAGCGCGAGTTCGTTCGGCGTTTTCTGGCGGCTCGCGCCTTCGACGAGTGAAATCATGCGATCCAAAAAACCTTCGCCGGGATTGCAGGTGATGCGGATTTTGATTTCGTCCGACAAAACGCGCGTGCCGCCGGTGACGGCGCTGCGGTCGCCGCCCGCTTCGCGGACGACGGGCGCGGATTCGCCGGTGATGGCCGATTCATCCACGGTCGCCGCACCATGGACAATTTCGCCGTCGGCAGGAATGATTTCGCCCGCGCGGACGACGATGACATCGTTTTTGCGGAGCGAGTCGGCGTCCACGGTTTTGATTTTGCCGTCGTCGGAAATTTTATTAGCGCTCGTTTGCGTGCGCGTCTGGCGCAACGCTTTCGCCTGCGCCTTGCCGCGGCCTTCGGCGACTGCCTCGGCGAAATTCGCGAACAGAACCGTGAACCAAAGCCAGATCGCGATCTGTAAAACGAAACCGACTTCGTCGCGCGGCGAGCGAAAAATCTCGACGGTGCTGATGGCTGCACCGACAAACGTGACGAACATGACGGGATTTTTCACCATCAACCGCGGGTCGAGTTTGCGAAAAGTGTCGCCGAGCGCAGGCGCGAGAATTTTCGCGTCAAAATTGGAAACGGGTTGGTGCGTCATAAAAATTTCGGGTTAAAACAAATTTCCTTTCAGCATCAGGAAGTGTTCGACAATCGGGCCGAGCGCGAGCGCGGGCAGAAATGTCAGCGCGCCGACCAGAATCACCGTGCCGACGAGCAAGACGACAAACGTAAAACCGCTCACGGGAAAAGTTCCGGCGCTGGCAGGGACGATTTTTTTCCGCGCGAGCGAACCGGCGAGCGCGAGCAGCGGAATGATCATGCCGAAACGACCGAGCAGCATGTCAATGCCGAGCGTCGTATTCCACCACGGCGTGTTGGCGTTGAGGCCGGCGAAGGCGCTGCCGTTGTTGCCCGCGCCGGAAGTGTAGGCGTAAAGCATTTCGCTCAAGCCGTGCGGTCCTTGATTTGCCAAACTCGAAGTTCCCCAATTACTGACAGATGCCCACGCCGTGAAACCAAGAATGATGAACGCGAGGATGACGAACGCGAGCAGCACCATTTTCACATCGTAGGATTCGATTTTTTTGCCGAGATATTCCGGCGTGCGCCCGACCATCAATCCGGCGATGAACACGGTCAATACGACGAAAATCAACATCCCGTAAAGTCCCGCGCCGACGCCACCGAAAATGACTTCGCCAGTTTGAATGTTAAAAAGCGGCACGAGTCCGCCGAGCGGTGTGAAGGAATCGTGCATGGAATTCACCGCGCCGCAACTCGCGTCCGTCGTGACTGTCGCGAACAGCGCGGAATTGAAAATACCGAAGCGGACTTCTTTGCCTTCCATGTTGCCATCGGCGACGGCGACGCCGAGTTGCTGATGAATTGGGTTGCCGCGCGCTTCCGCCCACCAGCAAAATAAAATTCCCGCGAGACACATGGCGAACATCGCCGACCACACCGACCAGCCGTGCTTTTGATTTTTCGTTTCGCGGCCAAGGTGATACGTCAGCGCGCTGCCGATGCACAGGAGCGCGAGCATTTGCAGAAAGTTCGAGAGTGGCGTGGGATTTTCAAACGGATGCGCGGCGTTGGCGTTCGTGTAGCCGCCACCGTTCGTGCCGAGCATTTTGATCGCGACCTGCGACGCCATCGGGCCTTGCACGATCGTCTGCGTGTCGAGCGTTTGATTTTCCATCACCGCATTTCCCTTGGCGTCGAGAACTGGTTTTCCATTCGCGTCAACTTTGGCGACGGAAATGGTTTGCGACTCGATCAATTTCGCCGACGTGTAAGGTTTGAAATTTTGGATCATGCCTTGCGACACGAGAAAAATCGCGAACACGAGGCAGACTGGCAGCAGCAAATAATAAGTGATGCGCGTGATGTCCACCCAGAAGTTGCCGATGGTCGTGGCCGTGTGCCGCGCGATGCCGCGCACGAGCGCCGCCGCGACCGCCATGCCGACGGCGGCGGAAAAAAAGTTGTGGATGGTCAGCGCGACCATCTGCGAGAGATACGACATTGTGGATTCGCCGCCGTAACTCTGCCAATTCGTGTTCGTGGTGAAACTGACGGCGGTGTTGAACGCGAGATGCGGCGACAGCGCGCCGAGTTTTTGCGGATTGAGCGGCAAAATATTCTGCAGCCGTAGAATCGCGTAAGTGAAAAGGTAGCTTACGAGACTGAAAACCAGCATGGCGAATGTGTATTGTTTCCAGCCCTGCTCTTTCGCCGGGTCAACGCGAAAAATCCAGTAAGTCAATTTTTCCAGCGGACGAAAAATTGGATCGAGCCAAGTGCGGCCATTGGCATCAAACACGCGGCCTAAATAAATGCCGAGCGGTTTGGTGACGAGCGCGAGCGCGCCGAGGTAAATCACGAGTTCCAGCCATTGATGGGCGTTCATAAAAATTTACGGGGTTAAAACTTTTCCGGGCGGATCATCGCCACGATGAGATACACGCCGAGCGCGAGGGAAATGATTCCGAGAATGATATTTTCCATAAAAATTTCCGGTTAAAGTTTTTCGCAGCCAATCGCGTAAAGCGCGAACGCCGCAAAAATCACGACGACGATTCCGATGTAAATGATGTCCAGCATAATTTTAACAAACGCGCCATCGCATAAACGCGACAACGCCGCACATTTTTTCATGGGTGAACTTGAAAACCGATTCAAGAATCGCCCTTCCAATTGCCGACGAGGTTAGCTGACGGGCTTGGCCTTGAAAGTGGCCTTGGCGCGCGTTGCCGCGAGCCGTTCGCCCCATCCCAATTGCTTGGGAATTTGGTTCCCCCGCATCCGGTTTGAGGAAGCAAACCGGATTTAGGCTGCAATGCTGAAAGTAAAACATAAACGGACGCCTTTGTCAATTCCACTTCGCAGACCGCGCGTTCGCGTCAATTTTTATTGCGCCTGATTTTTGTTCGCCTAGCTTCTACAAGATATGAACTTGCATCCACGTTTCACCGGCGGCTTCATCGCTGCGGTATTTGTTTTTTTCAGCCTGGGATTCAATGTTGCCGCCCAGCAAACCAACGGCATTGTCGCGGCGGCTACCGGCGGCGGCGTTGAAAATTCCGTCGTGAAAATTTTTTCGACCATGCGTTATCCCGATCCGTATCGGCCGTGGACGAAACAGTCGCCGCGAGACGCGACCGGCACCGGCGTCGTCATTCCCGGCAAACGCATCCTCACCAACGCGCACATGGTCAGTTACGCCAGCCAGATTCAGATTCAAGCGAACCAGGCGGGCGACAAGCTGTCGGCGACGGTGGAGTTCATCGCGCCGGGCATTGACCTGGCGGTGCTGAAACTGGACGACGAGAGTTTTTTCGATTCGCACCCGGCGTTAACAATGAGTTCCAATCTGCCGGACATAAAGGACTCGGTGATGGCGTATGGCTATCCCGAAGGCGGCAATAATTTGTCCATCACCAAGGGCATCGTTTCGCGCATCGAATTTGCGCCTTACAATTTTTCCGTCGGCGGACTGCGCATCCAGATTGACGCCGCCATCAATCCCGGCAACAGCGGCGGCCCGGCGGTTGTCGGCGACAAAATGATCGGGCTTGCCTTCAGCCGTCTCGGCAGCGCGGACAACATCGGCTACATCATCCCGTGCGAGGAGATTCAACTGTTTTTGCAGGACATCGCCGACGGTCATTACGACGGCAAGGCCGCCATGTTCGAGGATTATCAGACGCTGGAAAATCCCGCGTTGCGCGCGTTTCTCAAGCTCGACAAATCGGTCGAGGGCATGATCGTTCACCGGCCGTTCAGCAGCGAGCCGTCGTATCCTCTGAAGGAATGGGACGTCATCACCAAAATCGGCGACGCGCCGGTGGACGACCAGGGCATGATTAAAATTGGCGACAACCTGCGCGTTCATTTCGCCTATGACGTCCAGAAGATTGCCAGGGACGGAAAAGTGCCGCTGACCCTTGTGCGCGGCGGCAAGGAAATGAACATTGAACTTCCCGTGCTGAAAAATTCTCCGCAAGTCATCCCCGATCTGGAAAGTTCCTATCCGTCGTATTTCATCTGCGGGCCGGTTGTGTTCTCCGGCGCCACCAAGGATTTCGTCCGCTACCTCATCAGCGGTGAAAACAGCGGCCGCTCGCTGGCCATGCTTGCCTACACCGGCAGCCCGCTGCTCTCGCGCCTGACCGACAAGCCCGCTTTCGACGGCGAGCAGCTTGTGGTGATTTCCTCGCCGTTTTTTCCCAACAAGCTCGCCGAGGGTTATGGCCAGCCGTATTTTCAAGTCGTCAAAACCGTCAACGGCATCCGCATCAAAAACCTCGATCATCTCGTGCAGGTGTTGCGCGATTCGAAGGACGAGTTCATCACCATCGCCTTCGACAGCCGCGCCAGCGAAACAATCGTCTTTCCGCGCAAGGAAATGCTCGCCGCCACCGACGCAATTCTCACCGACAACGGCATCCGCAGCCAAGGCTCGCCCGACACACTGGCCGTGTGGAACGCCAAGCCAGGATCGTGAGCCGATTGCTTCCGGCCATGCGGCAAATTTTTTTCATTCTGACCCTGCTGGCGCTGGCCGTAAAACCGGCGATGGCGGACGAGAACAATTCCGCCGGCAACATTTCCCCGCCGCCGCCCGCCCGCGAATTTCGCGCCGCGTGGATCGCCACCGTCGCTAACATTGACTGGCCGTCCAAGCCCGGACTGCCCGTCCTACAGCAGAAGGCGGAACTGGTTTCGCTGCTCGACCGCGCCGCACAACTGCATTTCAACGCCGTTTTTTTTCAGGTCCGGCCCGTGAGCGACGCGCTTTATTACTCGGCCATCGAGCCGTGGTCCGAGTATCTCACCGGCACGCAAGGCCGCGCGCCCGAACCGTTTTACGATCCGCTCGCGCTTGCCATCACCGAGGCGCATCAGCGCGGATTGGAACTGCACACGTGGTTCAATCCGTTTCGTGCCGGCCATGCCGGGGACAAATCGCCGCCCGCATCTAACCACATCACGCGCACCCATTCCGAACTGATCCGTCACTACGGTGCCCAGACCATTCTCGATCCCGGCGAACCGGAGGCGCAGGCGCACGCCCTCGCCGTTATCCTCGACGTGGTCAAACGCTACGACGTGGACGGCGTGGTGATTGACGATTACTTCTATCCGTATCCTGAAAAAAATTCCGCCGGTCGGGACATTGATTTTCCCGACGCCGCAAGCTGGAAAAAATACGGCGCGGCCAGCGGCTTGAGCCGGGCCGACTGGCGGCGCGAAAACGTGAACCGCTTCGTCCTGAAACTTTCCCAGTCCGTCAAGGCCGCGAAACCGTGGGTGCAGTTCGGCATCAGCCCGCCCGGCATCTGGCGGCCGCAAAACCCGCCGTCCGTTCGCGGCATGGACGCCTACGACCAGATTTTTGCCGACTCGCGCAAATGGCTCGCCAGCGGCTGGGTGGATTATCTTTCGCCGCAGCTTTACTGGACGATTGCGTCGCCCCAGCAAAGTTTTCCCGCATTGTTCGACTGGTGGCGCGCGCAAAATGTCAAAAACCGGCACGTCTGGCCCGCGCTTTACGATGCGATGGTGGGAACAAAATTTTCCGTCGGGGAAATTCCGCAGCAGGTTCAGATCATCCGCCAGAAAGGCGATCCCGGCGCGGTGCATTATCACCTTCGCAGCGTGCTGGACAATCCCTCGCTCGCCGCCGCCGTCCGCGCGCAATACGCGCCGCCCACGCTCGTGCCGCTCTCGCCGTGGATTGCCGCGACGCAGCCGTTGACACCCAGCCTCACCGTGGACGCAGTGGAAAATTCCGCGCACGTCCGCTGGGAAAATTCCAATGTGGAACCGCCGCGCTGGTGGCTGTTGCAATCCCGCGCCAATGGCATCTGGACGACGCAGATTTTCCCGTCCGGCCGGAGGGATTGTTATCTGGACAACGTCCGGCCCGACGCCATTTCCCTCCGCGCCGTGGATCGTCTGGGCAATTTGAGCGAACCGGCCATCTGGTCGCCGAGAAAGTATTCCACGCCGGATATCTCAAAAGGTGCGGCGAGAAAGAAGAAATAGCCGGAGGGACGAGTCCCCATTTTCAACGGCAAACAGAGCGGGAATCGTGGAACTCGTCCCTCCGAAAATGAAAAATGGTTTTGGAAGGGCTGTAAGCCGAATTCTGTCTGCGCCTTGCGGCGGAGAGAATCATTTGTCTCAGCGACCGATACCCGAAACCCGTTTCACTTTCGCGAAACTTGGAGCGGGCCGCTCCGGGGTTTCCTATTTGGCCTTGCACCCGATGGGGTTTTCCGTGCCGCGTCGCTTGCGCTTCGCGCGGTGGTCTCTTACACCACCTTTTCACCCTTGCCGCCTCAAACGGACGGCGGCGGTTTGTTTTCTGTGGCACTTTCCGTCGGCCGGCCTCGCGGCTGGCCGCCCGCGTGTATCTCAATCGCACGGACTTGAGTTACGCGGCATCGCGCCCTGCGGTGTTCGGACTTTCCTCCCCCGGCTCGCGCCGGGAGCGATTCTCCGCCCTTCCAAAACCAGCGTGAGCATAAACGAAGCTGGTGAATTTCTCAAGTGACGAACATTTTCGGTAGTCACATAATTTGGATTCTTGGGCGTTTTCGGCGCTCTTGGGCTTGCGTTGCTGCGGTTTGGCATGAAATTCGGCTATGAAGAATCATTCAAGGAACTTCCATAAAGTTGTCAATCCAGACATTGCTGCCATAGTTCTTGAATTTAGTCCCCCATCCTACGTCTTTATCGTCAATCGAAAGACCGACTCCAGTATATGTTCCGCAATGCGAAAACAAAGTGCTCAATCCGCTATAGAGGCATCCATTCGTTGTTATGGTGGCCTTCGTTCCGTCTGGAAAATAAAACTTTCCTCGAACATCGAAGTAGTTGCTGTTGCAAAATCGAGCATACAAAATTTCTTCGTCTTGATGATTTATTACGATCAGCGTGCTCTTATCTGGTCGTTGCGTTCTCCAATAATTGTCCTTATCTAAAATGAATACATTAGAGCGTATCTCATAAATGCCGCAAGAGGATGATTACCGCCGCCAAATGAACAAAGCCTTGAAAATTCTCCGCGTGGTATTCATAACGGACCACCAGCCGGCGGAAGTGGAAGAGCCAGGCAAAGAGCCGCTCGAT
>DATCBW010000011.1:0-13459 GCA_036511615.1 Verrucomicrobiia bacterium
ACTTCAGGAAGCAGAAAGTGATCTAAAAAACGACCAATTGCTCAAGAGAATTTATGATAAAAAGTTTCTGCCGGAATACGGGTTGAATTTTGTGAATCTTGTTGATCGTCCCACGATAGACGTGACAGAGTTGAAAAAAGGTGAGGAGCAGGCAGGTATAAGACGGGCGTTAAGAGTCATTCGGAATTACAGACCAAACGTGGTTTGCTTCATCGGAAAGATTGCGTTCAACACATTTTACAGCAGCCGAAAATGCGAGTGGGGCTGGCAGACGCAGATCGAGGGCACCAGAGTCTATCTCATGCATTTTCCGATCCGAGGTCCAGCATCAGTCCGCGTAAAAGAATTGAGCGAAGTGAAACTAGCCAGTGATAATTGAAATAAATCTTAAACCAGCGCGGAAGATTTTCGCGTGACGACGAAAGATACCGCTGCCATCGCGAGTGCGACAACCGCTGTTCCGCCGAAGATTACGTTCAAGTCCAATCCCGCCCACGTTTGTAGCGGGCCGACACCAAATGCGGCGATGCCGTAACCGATCTGGTAAAACGCAATCAGGCCGCCCGCCGCCGAAGCGGCGATGGCCGTCAGTTCTTTCTGGCCGAAACTGATGGTCAACGGCAGCAGCGCCGAACAACTCAGACCCGCCAGCGCAAAAGTCAGAATGCCAAGCAATGAATTGGTTTTCGGCACGCACGCAGTGGTAATAAAAGCGGCGGCGACCACGAATGGCAAGACCCGGCAAACCATTTTTTCGGGAAACCATTTTTCAATGGCGGCAAACAGGATGCGGCCGGCAGTCACCATGCTCCAAAAAATGGCCAAGGCGAGCGACGCCATTGATGCGCTCGCGCCAAAATGTTTCGTCATGTAAGGCACCGCCCAGTTGCCGTTCATGGTTTCGCACACGCCATAGAGCAATGCAAAGGCGGCGAAAATCCAAAACCGTGCGGGGAATTTATTTTTATCTTTGTGCGCGTGCGCGACGCGTGCGGTTGTGCCTTCGTTCAAAGTCTGGGTGACACTGAACAGCAGCAGTCCGAGAATCAACGCGCCGACAAGCACCGGCAGTCCCCACCAGATTCCGAGTCCCACAAACAGCGCGATAAAAACCGGGGCGAGCGCCGTTCCCAAACCTAAAAGCGCGTTCAGAGTCAGCACCGCTCGATCCACCTTTTTTGGAAAAAATGCCGCCGCAAATGTATTGAGCGCCGGCACGGTAAATCCAAAGCCAATCCCCATGCAGGCCGTGGCGACCAGCAGGATTGTGTAAGCCAATGAATGTTCCTTCATCACAAACCGGCTCACGACGAGCAGGCTCATCGCGAGCAGATTGGCGAACAGTCCCATCATATAAATGCGTTTAGTGCCGAGACGTTTTCTCAAACCTGCACCCAGCAGCGATGAAATAATGGCCATGACCGCCTGCGGCACAAACATATCGCCGTATTCCGTGCTCGACAGACCATAGTCGCTGGAACTTGTGAACACAGCACTCGCCGCCGGGAATGTGACCAGCGCCACGCCTTGAATCAGCCCGGCAACATATATGGTCAGGATTTCACTGCGTTGAGCCATTTTAATTTTTATTTGAGACGTTGGAGCAGATGGTCGCCGACCCGCAGCGCGTTGGCGATGGCCGTCAGCGAAGGATTCACCGCGCCGATGCTGGGAAAGAAACTGGTGTCCACGACGTAAAGATTGTCGAGTTCGTGCGCCTTGCAGTTCACGTCGAGCACGGAATTTTTCGGGTCGATGCCGAAGCGACAAGTTCCGGATTGATGACCGACACCGGCGATGGGAATATGTTTTCCCATGTAGAAATTGTTTGGAATGAGGTGCGGGTGCATATCCAAATGCTCCAGCATGGATTGCAATTTTTGTCTTAAACGATTGATAGGTTCCTGATTAGTAAATTCGTAGTGCAGTTGAATTTTATTTTCTGAATTCAGCGTGACGCGATTTTGCGGCAACCCTAAATCTTCGCCCATGAGCCAGAAATCCACGGCGTGTTTTGCCATTTGATCAAGTGTCCACCCCGGCGCAAATCCGTGCGAGTCCTCGCGAAACATCGGTCCTTTGGTCTTGCCGATCATCTGGATGTTTCCCAGCGGAAATTCATACTCAGGTGCGCGTAGATAAAAATCATTTATCGTCAGCGTCTTTTGGAAAACGGTCGGATTCTCGCGCCGCGAAAGAGCGACCAGCGCAATGGAATTGTGAAACATATAATTTCGGCCAACCATGTCCGAGCCATTGGCCAGACCACGCGAATGTTTTTCATTGGCGGACATCAACAGCAAGCGCGCCGAGTTGGCCGCGCCGCAAGACACGACAACGATGCCGCCGGAAAATTCTTCGCGCTGACCGTCGCGCTCCACAATTACTTTTGTAATTTCATTTCCACTCGCACTGGTTTCAAGTTTCTGAACATGGGCATTCGTCAGCAGCGTTACGTTCGGATATTGCAATGCTGGCCGCACCGCGATGACTTCGGCGTCTGACTTGGCGTGGACGAGACAGGGAAATCCGTCGCAAGTGTCGCAGCGAATGCAGCGGCTGTGCGGCATATCCGCTTCGTTAAGCAAAATTCCAGTCGGCGCAAACGACGGATGATAACCGGCGCGCTTCAAGTTGTCGGTCAACTCCTGAATGCGCGGTTCATGGCTGACGGGCGGAAACGGATACGGCGCGCTCGCCGGCGGATCGGTCGGGTCATCGCCGCGCTGGCCGTGGACATTGTAAAGTTTTTCGGCCTGCGTGTAATACGGTTCAAATTCTTCGTAACTCACCGGCCATTCTGGCGTCAGGCCATCAGCGGTGCGATGCGCGGTGAAATCCTGCTGCCGTAACCGAAACAATGCTGCACCAAACACCTTGGTCGCGCCGCCGACAAAGTAATGCACGCCCGGCTGAAATGGTTTGTTATCCTTGTCATGCCAGATGTCTTTCGAGACGTAGCGGTTCTTCACGAACTCTTCCGTAGCATCCCAATTTTCTTTTTCGCGTGGTAGATAGCCGCCACGTTCCAAAATTAAAATGCGTTTGCCGCTCGGCGCGAGCTTGAGCGCCAGCGTGCCGCCACCCGCGCCGCTGCCGATGATGACGACATCGTAATGGTTCGCGCTCATGGATTTTTCTTTGGCGTTTCCACCGGTTTCCTTCGAGGTCGGAGCAGTTTTGCAATCAGACCGGTCCAGCCGGTCTGGTGTGACGCACCAACGCCGCGCCCATTGTCGCCGTGAAAGTATTCGTGGAACAAAACGTAATCTTTGAAATGCGAATCGCTCACGAGTTTCGGGTGACACTTCATAATCTTTTCACCTTTTTTTGGCATCAACTTGTGTTCTGTTGCACTTGCCATGGCGATGCGTTATGTGAGTGGAAACTTGCCGAATAGCGGTTTCCTGCCACAAGCGAAACCCGCCGCGAAATGCATTGGCGTTGTTGCCCACCCGGCAACCCAGCGGCAGAATTTTCAGGTTGTTGACGTTGCCGCCTCCGAGCACCACGTCGTCGGGTTCAAGGGCGGCAACCAACCGCTGCACGACATCCGCGACGTGCTTCCGCCATTTCTTCTTGCCATGCTTTTTCAATCCGCGAATCCCGACATAATCTTCGTAGGTGGCCTTTTTGTAAGGCAGGTGGGCCAATTCCATCGGTTCGAGAAGGCCATTCACAATCATAGCCGAGCCGAGGCCTGTTCCCAATCCAAGAAACAGCATCCGGCCACGCCGGTAACTCCCCAAGGCTTGCATGGCGGCGTCGTTGATGATTTTCACCGGTCGTTTGAAAGCAGCTCGATAGTCAAACGCAATCCAACCCTTCCTCAAATTATGCGGTTCCATAATCGGGTGGTTGTGGCAAACTGGCCCGGGGTAGCCGATGGACATCGCGTCATAGTTCCAGTCTTTCGCGAGCTTCCGCACGCTTGACACCATCCTCGCCGGGGTCAGCTTCGGTCCGGATTCAAATTCGCGAGGTTCCTTCTGGCCGGTCGTGAGAATCTTGACATGGGTTCCACCAATATCGATTACCAGCACATTCATAAATCAACCTTTTTATTTTTAAGCCGTCTGCTTGAGCGTGGCGCTCTTGGTTGCAATCACCGCCAGCAATTCATTCCAGGATTTCACAAATGATTTTGCGCCCTCGTCCTGAAGTTGCGCGGCCACGCTGTCCACGTTGACCCCGGCCTTGGCGAATTGTTGCAAAATCTTTTCACTGTCGCCACCGTCCGCCGCCATGATCTTGCCAAGTTCGCCATGATCAGCGAGGGCCTTCAATGTTTCTTCGGGCATCGTGTTGACCGTGAAAGGAGCGGCGAGGGCTTTGATGTAGAGAATGTCGGAGGCTTTCGGATCCTTGGTGCCGGTGCTGGCCCAGAGGAGGCGCTGCGGTTGGGCGCCGGCATTATACGCACGCTGCGAGCGCGGGTTGCTTAATAGTTTGAGGTATGCCTGGTAAATGCGACCGGCAATGGCGATGCCGAGCCGGTTCTCCAACGCCTTCGGAACTTTGCCTGCCACAGCCACATCCCAACGGCTGATGAACATCGAGGCCACGGAGCGGACCAGCGGGTTAAGTCCGGCGGCGATGCGTCGTTCAATGCCGCTCAAATACGCCTCTGCCGCTGCCACATATTGTTCGGGTGAAAACAAAAGCGTCACGTTGATCGGCACACCCGCAAAAATTGCTTCCTCGATGGCCGGCAAACCTTCCTTGGTTCCAGGAATCTTGATGAACAGATTTGGCCGTCCGGCCCGCGCGAAAAGTTTCTTGGCGGCGGTGATGGTGCTGGTCGTGTCATGCGCCAGCAATGGCGATACTTCCAGCGACACCCATCCGTCCACCCCGTTCGTCCGGTCGTGAATTGGCCGGAACAGGTCGGCGGCGCGGGTGAGATCGTCCAGTGCCAGATCGAAAAAGAGGCTCTCGCCGGATTTTCTCTTTTTCAACCCGTCGCGGATGGCAACGTCGTAGGAGGCGCTCTTGATGGCATGATCAAAGATGGTCGGGTTTGAGGTCAGCCCTGACACCGATAACTTGCCAATATAGCGTTTGAGCGTGCCGCTGTTCAGCAGGTCTCGCGTGATGTTGTCGAGCCAGAGGCTCTGGCCCAAGTTATGCAGTAGTTGGGTAGCTTTCATAATGTTCGGTTGTGTTATGCATTTGTTTCGTTGACCGCGACGGAATAATTTTTGCCTTCCCAGCGCTGGTCTTTCTTCCAGAAGAAAGTGAATTCAATCACTGAACCGTCCGGGCATTTCGCCGTGGGAAGATCAGCGAACCACAAATTCAGCGCGCTGATATGAGCGGCGTCCGCTTTGTTAGTGCTGGCCCAGCCGTTGACAGACCAGACGATGGTTGCATCTGCCGTAACGATGAGGCACAAGATTTTGCCGTGAGACATCCGGCGAATCGAATGATGAGCACTCCACATTTCATACGAATTTTTTACCGGCTTGACGACGTAGCGTTGGAAGGCCGGTTCGATTCGATCAAAACAAACACCATCGTGAGCACTGCGCACGAGCGAAATGTATTCCGCGTGCGCCCAGCACAAAGGCATCGCTGAACCAGTCGGGCCGCCAAACTTCATGTGCTTTTCCGGCAAATCGTCCGCGTCCCAAAGCTGCTCCGGCAACATGCCGCCTGCGTTGGCAAATTTTTCCATCGCCGCAATGAACAGCATGGGATCGCGTCCGGCGGCCAGTTCGTAATGGCCGCGTTCGCCGGTCAAAATCGGCCACGAACGGCCAACACCCGTTCCATCGTAAGCGCTGCCGTCCACTTTCTGCCCGTAACCATCGTGATTGTAACGACGCCAGCACGGGCCTTGCGGCAAATCGTGTTTAAGAATTTGATCAATGACCGCAATGGAATCAATAATCAGCGGATCATTTGCCGCGCGCACTCCGAGTCGAACCAACTGGAGAAAATCCCCGCCGACAATATTCCGGGCATGGTGCTGACCTCCACCGTTGGCGATCTGAATAACGGCAGTGTTGGGATCAGCCGTTCCATCGGCTTGTTGCGGAATGGCTGGCGTGATGCGCACATAATGCCGTGGTTTTCCTTTCACGAGTTCACCGCGATTAGTGACCATCCAGGCTTCGATGTTCGACGAAAGCCAGTCCGCGTAAGCGAGCAGAAAAGTTGCCGCGATTTTTTCCTTTCGGTCATGCGCAAATTCCGCCGCGCAGACCAGCGACGCGATTATCGCCGCGAGCGTCGAAGGCGAGTAACCGGCATTTTCCTCCCACCGTTCCTGCGCGGTTACGGGTCCGTTGAGAATCAAATAACCCGCCGCGCGTGAAATCAGTTTCCAAGGATCGAACTCCCGGAGCGCGTTCGCACGCCGCAAGCGCCACGCGAGCAGAATCGGCACGGCCACTTCGTCCAGTTGACTGCCCTTCCAATAAGGTTTGCCGGTGATCGAACTATTTTGCGGCTCGCTGCCATCGGCTTCCTGAACGCACGCGAGCCAGATGAGCGCGCGCAACGGCGATTCGGTCCGCCCGCAGGCGAGCAGCGCGGTCGCGGATTGCACCATGTCGCGCGTCCAGACCAGATGGTATCCGCCGCGATCACTGTCGTCCTTCGTCTCGCCCCAGGGAATGCTCAACGACGCCACAAACGCGCCGGGAAATGTCTTATCTTCATGCGCCAGCAAAATGCACTGGCTCAAGCGCACCATGTGCGCGCCGTCTTTGGTATGCGCGCTCAAATCATTTTCGGAACGGGTGCGCTGCCATTGGCTGACATATTTTTCTCGCTGCTCCGCAAAAGGTGTGGCCAACGCTTGCAACAGTTGGGTCGAAGCACTTTGGGCGCTTCGACCGAACGCGACGGCAACAACGAACTCTAGGCCATGCGACAAATCAATTTCACCCGTCAGCGCGATGTTGCCTTCGTCGGCCTGTTCAAATTCCCAGTCCATCTTGAAATTGTCCATCAAGTCCTGCCAGCCGTCGCTGTGACCGACATATCCGACGGAACGTCGCGTGAAATCCGGTGCGCAACCAAAAACCATGTGGACATCCTCGCGTTCGGCACGGAAAAAATTTCGGCCTCCCCGGTTGCACCACCGTGCCGAATTGTTTTGACCCGTGCCATCCAGGTGCGGGGCAAGCAGTGCGAAGAGACGTAACTTGCCGCGCAGTTTCTGATCCAGAATTTCCAACCGGGTATGCATCAGCAAAACTGACGAGTGCGGGTCACTGATAATTTCTTTGACGATGCGATAACGGCCTTTGCTATCCGAATTGGTGAGCCGGTAAAGCAGCACGTTTTTCTCCGGGTATTCGGTCAGGTGGTCAAGGTCGCGTCGTTCCTCGTGGCAAAAAGTCTCGCCATCGGTAATGAGAAATTGCAAATCGCGCGTGTTCGGCGTGTCCACATGGGGATAATAAACTTCGTTAACGATGCCGTGGCTCAACGTGAACCAAAGTCGGGAACTGGTATGATAGGCCGTGCCGATGCCGTCTTTGGCGCTGGAAGTCCAGCGCGGCGTAATGCCGGGAGCGCCCGGTGCGATATGATTTGATGTTGGCATAATATATTTTGTTCTGTGATCAGCCGCCATGAGCAAAGAGATTTTGGTTGGCCGGGTCGAAGAAAGTTTTAGTGTTGTGATTTGCTTGGTCCGTGGATAGACAGTTTTAGTATTCATAATCGGTGTGGTTATTTGTTTTTCAGCTCCACTGACTCGCTAATGTTGAGTCCGAGCGCGGCCAGTTTCGCGCAGGTGGATTTATAATCTGTGTGAAGAATGCTGCGAATCCCAAAACCTTCTGCGATCTGGACGAAGAGCGACGTGTTTTCGATATAAACAATCTGCCGCGCGGGTGTCTGGGCTATGTCCAGCGCCAGCTTGAAAATATCCGCGTCTGGTTTTCGGAGACGAACGAAGCAGGAAGAAATAAAAGCATCCACAAACCTCGCCAGCTTGAATTTGCTGATTCGATGAGCATTCAATTCGCGCGATTCGTTGCTGACGACAATAATCTTCAATCCATATTTGGCTTTCAGGCTGCGGACGAGTTCAATCATCCCGGCGCAAGGTTTCGATTGCGCGAACATGAAACGTCGAAACTTGGCTCGCGCGAACGGACGTTTTTGATAGAACACAACGCGGTCTAAATATTCGTTGAAAGTGGTTTTATCCTCCTCGTGAGTTTCGAAGTTCAAGCCATGCCTCTCCTCCATCTCGGCCCAGTCCAGCTTGAAATGTTTCGCCGCCCGTCGGCGGGCATGATGATCCCAGCCGTTGGTGAGCAGAACACCGCCAATGTCCACGAACAGCGTTTTGATTGATGCGCTTTTTTTCATGGGGTCGTCGCCAGTCAGTTCGGCGGAATCGGTTGTGTCATGGTCTGATACATCATCTTCTCGCTGAAAAGCGTTGAACCATTTTCAGCCCACAGTTGCGCCCGATGATACCCAGACCGGCCATGCCGATTTTATATCGTTGTATTTTCATTTCATGCGCTTCGATGGGCGTTTCTGGTCTATTAACCTCATGGCGTGTTTATAAACGTTGTCCACGGTCAAACCGAACTCACGCATCATAACTTCCCCCGGGGCGGATGCGCCGAAACGATCCACGCCAATCACATCACCCTTGTCGCCCACATATTTGCACCAGCCTTGAGTCGCACCGGCTTCAACCGCGAGGCGCGCGCGCACTGATGGAGGAAGAACCGAGTCGCGATAACTTGATGGTTGGGCGTCAAACAATTCCCAACTCGGCATTGAAACAAGGCGCACGGAGATTTTCTGTTTCTGTAATTTATCGCGCGCGGCCACGATCAAACCCACTTCCGACCCGGTGGCGATTATGATAATTTCCGGTTTACCGTTGGGAGCATCGGCCAGAATATACGCCCCACGCCGCAAACCTTCTGCCGCCGTAAATTGCTTCCGGTCGAGCGTGGGCACATCCTGCCGTGTCAGAACCAGAGCCACCGGCTGGCCCCGCGTCTCAATCGCCACGCGCCAGGCTACGGCGGTCTCATTCGCGTCGCAGGGGCGGATGACAAGCAAGTTCGGGATCGCGCGCAGCGAGGCCAGTTGCTCAATCGGCTGATGCGTTGAGCCGTCTTCGCCAAGCGCAATGCTGTCGTGGGTGAAAACGAAGATCACCCCTTGTTCCATCAGTGCGGCCAGTCGAATCGGCGGCCGCATATAGTCTGAAAAAGTGAAGAACGTCGCCGTGAATGGAATGATGCCGCCATGCACCGCCAAACCATTCGCAATTGATCCCATCGCGTGCTCGCGCACACCAAAGTGCAGGTTGCGTCCGGCATAACTCCAGCCGCCGCCAGCCGATCCTTGCAAGTTGCCGGCTTCGTCGTGCGGGTTTTCAAAATCGCCCTTCGCTTTAAGCGCCGTGTGGGTGGATGGATCCAAATCCGCCGAGCCGCCGATCAGCGTGGGAAGTTTCGGACTGATAGCGCTCAACACTTTGCCCGCTGCGACGCGGGTTGCCATGCCTTTCGGGTCGCCTGGAAAGATCGGGATGTCGGTGTCCCAGCCTTTGGGTAATTCGCCGGACATCGCCCGCTGGAATTCTTTGGCGAGGTCGGGAAATGCTTTCGCGTAATCCGCGAATCGCACGTTCCATTCCGCTTCGGACTGTTTGCCATTTTTAACTGCGAAACGGAAATGAGCGAGTGTCTTGTCTGGAATGTAGAATGGCGGATTGAGTGGCCAGCCCATTGCCTGTTTCGTCAATTTCAATTCCTTTTCCCCCAACGGCGAGCCGTGCGCTTCAAAAGTGTCCTGCTTGTTCGGCGAGCCATACCCGATATGCGTGCGCACGAGAATCAGCGAGGGACGTTCCTTCTCGGCTTGCGCCGCCCGCAAAGCGCGGTCAATCGCTTTGAGATCGTTTCCGTTCTCAACCGTCTGCGTGTGCCAGCCATACGCTTCGAAACGTTTGGCGCGATCTTCCGTGAATGTGATGTGAGTGGAAGCGGAAAGCGTGATGTGGTTGTCGTCATAGAGGCAAATCAGTTTGCCGAGCTTCAAATGACCGGCGAGCGACGCGGCCTCAGACGATACCCCTTCCATTAAATCACCGTCGCCGACCAATACATAAGTGTGATGACCGACGATTTGGTGTCCCGGACGATTGTAGTGTGCGGCGAGATAGTTTTCTGCAATTGCGAGTCCGACGCTGTTGGCGAATCCCTGGCCGAGCGGGCCGGTGGTCACCTCCACACCCGGCGTCAGCCCGCGCTCTGGATGCCCCGGACACTTGCTGCCCCACTGACGAAATTGTTTGATTTGTTCCAGCGGCAAATCGTAGCCAGTCAAATGCAGCAAACTGTAAAGCAACATTGATCCGTGCCCGGCTGACAGGACAAACCGGTCCCGATTGAACCAATGCGGATTGACCGGATTATGCCGTAGAAACCGTGTCCACAAAACATAGGCCATCGGCGCAGCACCCATCGGCAAACCCGGATGACCGCTATTGGCTTTCTCCACCGCGTCCACCGACAGGAAACGAATCGTGTTGATGCACAGGTTATCCAATTGCGCCGGATCGAGACTTAATGCGTTTGTTTTACTCATAAATATGATTATTCCCTTCAACCAGGTTGAATGAAATTGAGAATCTTCGCGGTGAAATTATTCCATGATCAACCACCATGGGCGAAGTCGGGATAATCCGTCATGCCGCCGTCCACGAAGATCGTGCGTCCGGTCACATAGGAAGCCGCGTCCGATACGAGCACCACGACCATGCGGGCGATTTCGTCCGGCTCGTCAATCCGTTTCAACGGGATTTTTTCCAGCAGGTCTTTCATGTTTTTGCGATTGCTCCAGACGGAGCGGTTGATCGGCGTTTTAATCGCGCCTGGCCCAACCGCCAGCACGCGCACGCCGTGAGGCGCGGCTTCCTGGGCCAGAGTTTTGGTCAACATGCTGACGGCCGCCTTGCTGGCCGTGTAGGCGCTGTATCCAGACCAAGCGATTTCTTCATGCACCGAAGTGGTGCTCAAAACGACGCCGCTTTTCTGCGGCACCATGCGCTTCAATGCTTCGTTGGCGCAATAGAAAGCGCCGAGTAAATTTACCTCGATCACCTTTCGCCATGCGACAATATCAGCCTCCCAGCCCAAGGCGTTCGCGCCGTCAATACCGGCGTTGTTGATGAGAATGTCAATCCCGCTCCACGCCGCATCCATCTGCCGGAACATTTTCCCGACCGCCTTGGGATTGGAAACGTCCGCCTGAATTGAAATCGCTTCACCGCGTTTTTGTTTGATCGTTTTTGCCAGCGCGTCGGCTGCTTCGGGATGTCCGACATAATTAATCGCCACTTTTGCACCGGCGTCGGCCAGAGCCAGCGCAATCGCCGCACCGATGCCGGAATTGCCGCCCGTGACGAGTGCGCGTTTGCCTTCAAGTGTGATGTTCATGATCGTCCTTTGTGTTTGTCATTTGATTTTTTCGCGTTCAATGCCTGCATCCAGTGCCTGTTTTTTCGACAGTCGAAGTTGAACAATGTTCGGCGGAAAGGGAATGCCAACGGCCCAGCTTATGGCCACTTCAAGTTTTCGACTGAATGTCGGCAGCTTCGACAGATAAATCCCCCGCCATAAAAACCAGGCGATGAAACCGGATAACTTGATTCCATAAATCACTGCCACCGCGTTGTGATGGCCAATGGAGGCGAGCATCCCTCGCGGACGAAAACAAAACGGTTTCGTCGCCACGTTTTGCGAGACGCATTTAAGATTCTCCGCCAACTGCCGCGCCTGCTGCACCGCGAACTGTGCGGTTGCAGGGCTTGGCCGGCCATCGTAGGCGTTGGGAACCAATGCGCAGTCGCCGAGTGTCCAGAGATTGGTCGTGCCACTCACCTTCATGTCCGGGTCAGTCTTCAGCCGGCCTTTTTCCAATGTGAGACCCAAATCTTTGATCAGTGGATGCGTCTCCGTGCCCACCGTGCAGACAATCATTCCCGTCTCGATCCGCTCACCCGAAGCCAGATGCACCGCGATGGAGTCAGCTTTCTTGGCCGTGGTGTCGAGCCGCACTTTGATTCCGTTTTTTCGGAGTTTCTGCAACGTGAACTTGGACAAGGACTCGTGATGCAACTCCGGCAACAGGTGTTTGCCTTTATGTAGTAAAACGACGTGCGGAGTTTCATGATTCAACTCTGGATAGAACCGGCGGATGGCCCGCATCAAATCCGCAATATGTCCGGCAATTTCCACGCCGCTGAAGCCTCCGCCAATGACGACCACGGTGAGCAGCCGTTGGCGCACCTCCGCATCGGATTCGGTCGCGGCGGTTTCAAAATTGCCGATCAAATCATTGCCCATGACGATGGCATCCATCACCGTTTTCAAAGCATAGCCCCGCGAAGCCAGTCCCGGAATCTCCTCCAGATTTGCCGCCGAACCGCAAGCCAGCACCAAATGCGTGTAACGCATTGAAGCCGTCGTTCCGTCCCGGCGAAGATAGTGCGCTTCGTTTTTTTCACGATCAATCCGGCTGACGCGCGCCTCCAGCCACTTCGTGCGCCGGGTCAACTGGCGGCCAGCCACGACGACGTTCAGCGGAGAGATGGTTCGCCCCACCACTTCCGGGAGCATGGGCGTGAAGACCAAATGATTTTCCGCGCTGATAACAATTATTTCCGTCTGGACCGACAACGCGCATTCGAGACGTTGTGCCAAGGTCACTCCGGCAAAACCGCCACCCACAATCACAATCCTTTCGGAGAGCTCTGTCGCAATGGTTTCTCGTTTTTTCATGATCATGGCCGTTGAATTTTCCGTGTTTGCAGGAACGCCACGAGCGCGTCCATCTCTGCGGGCGTGAGATTCGCGGCATACGCGGGCATATTCACGCCGCCGTTGGCGATTTTCAAAACCATCTGATCTTTCGACAAGCGGTCGGCCACAGTGGTTAAATCCGGGCCGCGACGACCGCCATCGCTCGCAATCAAATGGCAGTTCAAACAGCCTTTGGCGTGAAACAATTGCGCGCCGATGAAGATCGGTCCGTTGGTCGCGCCCACAACGGACGCCGACAATGGCGGCGCATTGAAATTGGGCGACCACGGTGATTTCACGCCCGCCACCCACAACGTTGCGATCATCACCACGGTCATCAATACGACGGCGACAGCCCATGGACGCCGCCAAGGACTGCGTTCGCCGCGATTGAAAACAAACGGCAGCGCGATTAAAATAATCCCCACAGTCAGCGGGCCGAAAACCAAGAAATATTGTTCCGTTCCGTGCGGCATCAGCGCCAGCACGGCAAAATACCACATCAAATACCAGTCGGGCCGTGGACTGGCCGTAGTGATGCTGGGGTCAGGTGGTTTTCCCAATTGAGGTGCGCCAGAAAAAAGCGCCAGCGCCGCGATGACCACGATCATTACGACGCAGAAGACCACATCGCGCCAGGCCGAGTCAGGCCAGAACGG
>DATCBW010000012.1:0-5910 GCA_036511615.1 Verrucomicrobiia bacterium
GACAATGGCAGGGGCTTCGACACAAAATCAAAACATAAAGGCAATGGCCTGAAGAACCTCCCGATTCGGCTGTCCAAAATCGGCGGGCGATACAATATTCAATCCTCACTCGGAAAAGGGACGATTGTCACAATCGGCTTGCGACTTTCACCGTTGACGAAAACAACCGCTGCGGGCGAGCCTTCATAAAATGAAGTTTAACATATACATTCCCCAGCGGCGGCGTTATAGAGTATGGCTGGTTAATGGCATTATCGTGACGACGACCAAATTTTGAGCATGGCTGCTGAATCTTCCAGTGATGATCTCGCGACAACGAAGGTTGCCATCGTTGAAGACAGTCCGACGTTGCGCCAGTATCTCTCGGAGCTGATCGCGAACACCCCGGGTTATCGGTGTGTTTGCGTCTGCGACTCTGCCGAGGAGGCTTTGGAAAAAATCCCCGTTCAACGGCCTCATGTCGTGCTGATGGACATTCATCTGCCGGGGGACTCGGGCATTGTTTGCACGGCGCGTCTCCGGGAGAAGATGCCGCAGATCCAAATCATCATGCTGACGGTCTACAAGGACATTCAAATGATCTTCCAGGCGCTCAAGGCCGGCGCCTGCGGTTATGTGCTGAAGCGGGCTGATGAAAAGGAAATCTTGGAAGCCATTGCCGAAGTCCGTGCGGGCGGCGCGCCCATGACCAGCCAGGTGGCCCGCATGGTGGTCCGGTCATTCCTGGATGAGCCGTCAAACAGTTTGGAGACGGAGAACCTCACTCCCCGCGAAATGGAGATTCTGGCCCTGGTTGCACAAGGACGCTCAAACAAGGAAATCGGAAGCCAGTTGGACATCACTTCTGGAACCGTCCGCATCCATCTGTCTCATGTCTATGAGAAACTGCACGTCCGTTGCCGGACTGAAGCGGCGGCCAAATTCTTTTCGTCCCAATCTTCCGGCCGGCGCGACATGGCCACCCCTGCCTCTTGACGGAAAACTTTGGAGCGATGGCCGGAAAATCACGCATAAAAGTCCCAGCATCTGCCAAACGTCATATAGGGCGCAGCGGAATGCATCCATTAACATTTGGCTCACTCAAATTCAAAAGGCGCGACAAACGCACACACAAATGAATTCTGTTAAAAAAGCATCGCAGATCAAATCCCCTTCGCTGCGGACGGCTCGCTACAAGAACCCCAATAAATCCGCTCATGTCCGGGTCAAAGACCTGCTCTCGCGGATGACGCTGGAGGAAAAAGCCGCGCAGATGATGTGCGTCTGGCAGGAAAAAGCGGCGAAGCTCGTGGATGCTCAAGGCAATTTCGATTTCAACAAAGCCAAGGCGGCGTTCAAGGACGGACGTGGAATCGGCCAAGTCGGCCGGCCAAGTGACGCGGGCAGCAATCCGGCGACGCCGGCGGATGGAAAGAACGCGCGCGGCATGGCAGAGTTGACGAACGCGATTCAGAAATTTTTCCTTGAAAACACCCGGCTGGGCATTCCAGTGATCTTCCACGAGGAATGTTTGCACGGTCATGCTGCCAAAGATGGAACGAGTTTCCCGCAGCCAATCGGTCTGGGTGCCACGTTCAATCCCGCGCTCGTCGAATCGCTTTACGCCATGGCCGCCGGGGAATCGCGGTTGCGCGGCACACATCAGGCGCTCACGCCGGTGGTGGACGTTGCGCGTGATCCGCGTTGGGGCCGCGTGGAGGAAACTTACGGCGAGGATCCGTTTCTCAACACGCAGCTCGGCATCGCTGCGGTGCGCGGGTTTCAGGGCAACGCGACGTTCAAGGACAAGAAGCGCGTCATCGCCACGCTGAAACATTTTGCGGCGCACGGCCAGCCCGAATCCGGCCAAAATTGTGCGCCGGTCAACATCTCCGAGCGCGTTCTGCGCGAGACTTTTTTGCAACCCTTCAAGGATTGTCTTGAGCAGGCTGGCGCGATCAGCGTCATGGCGAGCTACAACGAGATTGACGGCGTGCCGTCGCACGCGAGCGAATGGCTGCTGCGCGATGTATTGCGGAAGGAATGGGGCTTCAAAGGTTTTGTCGTTTCGGATTATTACGCCATTTGGGAGTTGTCCAATCGTCCCGATACGCACGGCCATCATGTTGCCGCCGACCGCAAACAAGCGGCTGAACTCGCGGTGTGCGCGGGCGTGAACATCGAATTGCCGGAACCGGATTGCTATCTGAATCTGGTCAAGCTCGTGCGCGAAGGCGCGCTCAAGGAATCGCAACTCGATGAACTTGTCGCGCCAATGTTGCTTTGGAAATTCAAGATGGGTTTGTTCGACGATCCGTATGTTGATCCTGCCGAGGCCGAGCGCGTGGTCGGTTGCGATGCGAATCGCGAGCTGGCTTTGCAGACGGCGAGAGAGACGATCACGCTGTTGAAAAACGAAAACAATCTTGCGCCGCTGAATCCCGCGAAGCTGAAAACCATTGCGGTGATTGGTCCAAATGCGAACCGCAGTTTGCTCGGCGGTTACAGCGGCGTTCCAAAGCATAACATCACCGTGCTCGACGGCATCAAGTCCAAAGTCGGCGACAAGGTGAAAGTGCTTTACAGCGAAGGTTGCAAAATCACCGTCGGCGGTTCGTGGCAGCAGGATGAAGTTGTGTTCAGCGATCCGGCGGAAGACCTGAAGCAAATCGCCGACGCGGTTGAAATTGCGAAGCAGGCGGACGTCATCGTGCTCGCGATTGGCGGCAACGAACAGACTTCACGCGAAGCCTGGAGCCTGAAACATCTGGGCGACCGCACGAGCCTGGATTTGATTGGCCGGCAGGACGAGTTGGTCAAAGCCATGCTCGCGACCGGCAAACCGGTGATTGTGTTTCTCTTCAACGGCCGTCCGCTCTCGATCAATTACGTCGCGGAAAATGTGCCGGTGATTTTTGAATGTTTCTATCTCGGTCAGGAATGTGGTCACGCCGTCGCGGATGTTTTATTCGGCGATTTCAACCCTGGCGGCAAGTTGCCCATCAGCATTCCGTGTTCAGTCGGCCATCTGCCGGTCTATTACAATCATAAGCCCTCGGCGCGGCGCGGTTATCTCGGCGACGAAGTTTCGGCGCTGTTTCCCTTTGGCTTTGGTTTGAGCTACGCCAGTTTTGAAATCAAGAATCCGCGCTTGAAGAAAAAACGGATCGGCGTGAATGGCGCGACGCAGGTTTCCGTGGACGTGATGAACGCCGGCAAACGGGCCGGCAGCGAAACCGTGCAGCTTTACATTCGCGATCTCGTCAGCTCGGTCACGCGCCCCGTTAAAGAACTGAAAGGATTTCAGAAAATCTTCCTCCAGCCGGGCGAAACGAAAACGGTTGTCCTCGACATCACGCCGGAATCTCTTGCATTCTACGACATCCACATGAATTACGTCGTTGAACCCGGCGATTTTGAAATCATGGTCGGCAATTCCTCGCGCGACTGTGATTTGCAGAAGTTAATTTTAACGGTGACGAAGTAACCCAAAAATCTCCGCATAATGGCCTAACAACCGAGACAATGCTTCTATGACACGAACAACTGACAAGTCCCAAATCATTCCTGTAGGCGAAAAAATTGGCTACTCCCTCGGAGATTCGGCCGCCAACTTTGTTTTTCTGACGATGGTCTGTTTTCAACAGGCTTTCTACACCGACGTCATGCGGCTGACACCCAGCCAGGCAGCGATGGCAATCCTGATTCCCCGACTTTGGGACGCGTTCTTTGATCCCATCATCGGCAGCACGGCGGATCGCACGCGCACCCGATGGGGACGCTTTCGTCCGTGGGTGATTTGGACGGCAGCACCTTGGAGCATCGTAATGACGCTGGCCTATTTCACGCCAACCGGCTGGTCCAATGCAGAGATGCTGACTTGGGCTATTGTCACCAACACGCTGTTGATGTCGTTGTATTCTGCCAACAATATGCCTTATGCGGCTCTTGGTGGCGTGATGTCATCAGATCAGTCTGAGCGCAACAAGCTGAACGCCTATCGTTTTGCGGCGGTAGTGTTCGCCCAATGGATCGTGCAGACGTTCACCCTCGTGTTGCGCGACAAATTTGCCGGCCAGCGCACGCCTGATATGTCCAACGAAGTATGGAACACCCACCAAGCCCACGGTTGGGAAGTCACCATAGGCATCTATGCGGTAATCTGTTTTGTCTGTTTCGTAATCACGTTTGCCACCACCAAGGAACGAGTCCATGCGGTCTCGAATGAAAAGCGGCCGATAAAACGGGATTTGGCGGATCTGCTGAAGAACAGCCCGTGGATTATCATGTTCCTCGTCACATTTATTCACTTCACACTGATTTCTTTCCAAGGTGGAGCCGGATACCAATACATCACCCGTTATGCCAATTCCCAAGCGAGCTATGACGTGCTTCAAAAACTTGGCCTTACGGATCCCGCCCTTAAACCCGGTGAAACCGCTCATGGATTCCTCGGCACCGTGGGTTACATCATTCCCGGAACTCGCGACACGGCTGGAACGGCGGCAAACAGCGCCCTTTACGGCATTGCTGGGACTGTCAGCAAGGTCTTTCAAATTATTGGGATTATTTGCGCGCCTCTGCTGGCGATGCGTTTTGGCAAGAAGGCCGTCGTCATTACCGGCTTTCTGCTTTCCGTGGTGGTCAACTTCGCCTTTTACTTCCTTGGGAAGAACGACATTGTTGGTATGTTGGCACTCACCGGTCTTTATGGGCTGGTCTACGGCCCGACCATCCCGCTGATTTGGGCGATTTTCGCGGATGTGGTTGACTTCGGCGAATGGAAGCTCGGCTATCGTGCCACTGGCATCATCTTCGCCACGATTGGCTTCGGCTTGAAAGCTGGTCTGGCCTTTGGAGGCGCGGCGCTAGGCTGGGTGGAAGCGGCCGTTGGTTACAGTTCGGATAACGTCACCGAACGGTCGCTCCAGATGTTTCGCGTCTGCAACAGCATCGTTCCTGCTGTTCTGTTCCTCATCTGCGCCTGCATCCTGTTCAGACTGTGGCTCAATAAGCAAACGACTCAACAGGTGGCCGATGAACTGGCCGCAAGAAGGAGTGCGAATTCCGGGATTTCTCCAACGGCGAACGCAGCGTGAAAAGCGAAGCAGCACAATTTGCAGAATAAAATGTTTCCTCGTCGCGAATAATTGAGCAATCTAATACACGAACCAATTCTCTATGAAACGACATTTATCCTTCGCCTTGGTTGCCGGAGTTCTGGCCATGACGCTTGCCCCGGCTTGGGCTGCGGTTACCGCGTCGAAAAAGCTGCCCGATGGAGCGCAGTTCACCATTGATGGCGGCACGCTCCGTGTTCAGTTCTGGTCGCCGGAAATTGTCCGCGTTACTTATGCGGCCACCAATGAACTGCCGGCGCTCAAGAGCCTCTCCGTCGTCGCCAGCCCGGAAAAGGTGCGCTTCAAACGGCAGGATACCGACCAGGCGTTCATGCTCGTGGCACCGCACCTGAAGGTGAAAATTGACAAGCAGACCGGCGCTGTCAGCTTCCTTGATGAGGCCGGCCATCCTTTGCTTCAAGAGGCGGATCAAGGCCGCCAGATTGAGCCGGCGAGAGTCGCTGGTGCCGCCGTGACCTCCTGCGCCCAGGCTTTCAATCTGGCATCTGACGAAGGCATTTACGGTCTGGGCCAGCATCAGAATGACGCGTGGAACTATGTTTCCGGCGGCAGTTTCAGGGTCCGGCTCGCACAGGCCAACACGGACGTTGGTGTTCCGGTGATGACCTCGAGCAAGGGTTATGTGCTGCTCTGGGACAATCCCGCCGTGACCACAATTTCATCAAGCGCCGCTGGCGATTCAAACGGCGGTCAGAAAATCCTGCGCTGGTCGTCGGAATACGGCAAGGCCATTGACTACTATTTCTGTTATGGCGACGGATCCATCGCCACGGCCATGACGGCCTATCGT
>DATCBW010000013.1:0-7408 GCA_036511615.1 Verrucomicrobiia bacterium
GCGCGCCTCGATGAGCGGATGGTCCGGCACGGCGAACGGCAGCCGCGTGATGATGACGTTGCTCAACGCCTCGCCCGGCACGTCCACGCCCTGCCAGAAACTGTCCGTGCCGAAGAGCACCGAGTCCGTGTCGTCCTTGAACTTCTCCAGCATCGTCGAGCGCGGCGTCCCCGTGCCCTGCACAAAACACGCGACGCCGAGCTGGTCGAAAAACGGCTGCATCAGCTCGGCGGTTTCCTGCATGAGCTTGTAATTCGTGAACAGCACGAACGCCTTGCCGTGCGTCTGCGTCACGAAATGTCCGATCCAATGGATCAACGCGTCGCGATAACCGGCCTCGCGCGGGTCGGGCATTTTTTTGACGGCGAACAATTTCATCTGCCGCGCGTAATCGAACGGCGTGCCGACTTGCAGCATCGTGGCGGATTCGCAGCCGACGCGTTTGGAAAAATAATTCAATCCCGTCTGCGATTTGGAATTTGTCGCCAGCGTCGCGCTTGTCATCACAATTGAAGTGTCGCTTTCAAAAAGTCGGCGGCGCAAATAATCCGCCACGTCAATCGGCGCGGCGTTGAGCGAAAGATTTTTGTGCGCCCTGCCGCCGCGTTCCACCCAATAAACATGGTCGCCCGCCTGCTGGCTCAAAAATTCCGCGACCTCCACTTTCAATTCACCGAGCCGACGATTGCATTCGATCAATTCCTGCCCGATGTCTTTGTCTTCGCTCAATTTTACAAGCTCGCTCACCGCTTCGCGCAATCTTTGGATTGGCAAAGTGACATTATCTTTCACGAGTTCAGCGCGACGAATCCGCAATTCAGTCCAAGCGCGTTTGCGCCCGCCACTTTCGCCGCCGAATTTTGGTTTGGCCATCGCCTGAATTTCTTCACACGCGACTTCAACGTTCTCAAAAAATTTATCCGACTCGCTCAAGATGTCCGCGACGAGTTTCACCGCCCGGCCCTGGCGCAAGGTGGCGAGCAGACCCTTTTCCGTGCGCGGATTCCACAGCCGGTTCAACGACCAGCGCACCTGCCCGCTCGACACGCTCAAGCCGATGTGCCGCGACGCCACGCTCTCCATCGTGTGCGCCTCGTCGAAAATCACAAAGTCGTTCTTGAAAAGAATTCCGCCTTCCATTTCTTCCTCCACGCCACCGAGCAACGTGAAAAAAAGCGTGTGATTCAATATCACCACATCCGCCGAAAGAATTTTATTCCGCACGCGCTGAAAAAAACACACGTCGTGATCCTTCGCAAAATCCGATTGATGCCCGCAGGTTTTTGGCGAACACAATCCCCGCTCCGAACAAACCTGCGCCCACACTTTCGGATCCGGCTCGAACTCGAAATCCGACAAGCTGCCGTCCTTCGTCGTCTTCGACCATTCGTAAATGCGCTGCAATTCCTCGGCCTCGGACGACGTAAAAAGATTTCCGCTCTGCTGCATCGCCTTTTGCAACCGACGCGTGCAGAGATAATTCGCGCGGCCTTTCAGCATCGCGTAGGTGAATTTCACCGGCTCGGCCAATGCACTCAAAACGCCCGTCAACATTGGCAAATCTTTCTCAGTGAGCTGCTCCTGCAAATTGATCGTGTGCGTCGAGACAACCGCTTTTTTCTTTTGCGAAACGGCAAAGAGAATTGCCGGAATCAAATACGCGAGCGACTTGCCGACGCCGGTTCCCGCCTCGACCGCAAGATGCTCGCGGTTCTGCAACGCCCGCGCCACGGCCACGGCCATCTCCTGCTGCTGGGGACGAAATTCAAAATTTTTCGACTTCGACAAAATGCCTGTCGGCGAAAAAATCTGTTCAATTTGCGAAACCAAATCCACTCCGGCTGGCTGTATTTCAGAAAGCGAAATCATTTCAGCGGCTCAGTGCTCAAGATGACTTTCAAAGTCGAAGTTTTTCCCGGCGCGAGCGAGATTTTGTTCCGCTTCACGTTGCCGGATTCCACGCAGACCATGCTTTTATGCTCCGCCGGGTCGAAGTCGTCCGGCAGTTTCTGCGTCGTCCACGGATTCCAGACAATCGTCGAGTGGGAACCCGATTTCTCCACGCGAATGATCCGCTTCAGGTTTTCGTCACGGATTTCCACCGGGCTCGGGGTGTCCTGATAAAGTCGGTTGGTTTCCCGCGCGATGGACAACACGGCTTCGCCATCGGTCTTGAGCGCGCCGTGGCCGTCGCCGGCATTGTCAAGGTAGGACGCGCCTTGCAGTCCGATGATCCTGACCGCGCCGATGTCGCCGACGTGGAAATAGGCGTGCAGACAGTTCTCGATCTCCAGCGTCGCGTCACAGGATTCGTTGGCGGTGGTCAGCTCCATCGTCAGCGTGTCGGAAACGGTGACCACAAACTCCGTGCGCAGAGAGTTCCACGGCGACTGCCCGGAAATTCCCGGCAGTGCGAATTGCACCGCCACCGCTCCGTCCGGCGCGACGGATGTTTTGACGAGCTGCCATTCTGTGATCCGTGCAAAACCGTGCGACGGGCCGCCGTCGCGGCTGCCGAACCACGGATAACAAATCGGCACGCCGCCGCGGATCGCCTTGCCCGGTGTAAAATAACTTTTGCGGCTGACAAAAATCAGCGGCGGCCCGCCGTTTTTCTGGAAGCCGGTGACTTGCGCGCCGCGCGGATAAATTTCCGCCGTGCCGGTCTTGGTCGTTACCACGATTTTGGCCAGGCCGCCGTTGCCGGCAACCACGACGACGCGTCCGGGAATTTCGTGTTTCCGCAACGGTTCGATGCTGGTGCTCATGGAAGTTTGCAAATGTCGGCCCGCATGAAAGTCGGCGCCGGCGGTTAGCGCAAGTTAAAAGGCTTGCCATTCCTGCCGCTTTCCAAAAAATACCCGGCGTGAAGCGTTTTCTTCCCTTGGTCGCCCTGCTGCTTTGGGTCACGGGCTGCGCACATCTTGAGCCGCGCGCCGATTTTCTCCGCGTCGTCGCACGCCCGCGCGTCGCGCTCGCGCCGCAGGTTGAGCCAATGGCGAATACAAACGGCCTCGTGGAATTTCATTTTTCATTCGCCTCCGATGCCAATGACCGTGTGCCGGGGATCTTGCTTGAGTCCACGAATTTTTCCGGTCGCCGTCCAGTCGTGATCGCGCTGCACGGCACGGGCGGCAGCAAAAATAACATGGCCGCGCTCTGCCGCAAGCTGGCGACGAATGGCTTCATCGCCGTTACCATTGACGGACGTTATCACGGCGAGCGGAAATCCGGCAAAGGCCAGCGCGATTATGACGACGCCATCGTCCGCGCGTGGCACGGCAGCGGCGAACATCCGTTTTACTATGACACCGTCTGGGACGTGATGCGGCTCGTGGATTATCTCGACACGCGCGATGACGTTGACCCGGCGCGCATCGGACTCACCGGCATTTCCAAAGGCGGCATTGAAACTTATTTCACGGCGGTGATGGACCAGCGCATCGCCGTCGCCGTGCCGTTCATCGGCGTGCAAAGTTTTGAGTGGGCGCTGAAAAACAACAACTGGCAGGGGCGCATCGCCACGATTCAAGGCGGCTTCAACACGATTGCGCGCGACGCGGGCGTGACCAAACCCGATTCCGCTTTCGTCCAAAAATTTTACGACCGCGTCGTGCCGGGCATTTACACCGAATTCGACGGCCCGAAAATGTTGCCGCTCATCGCGCCGCGCCCGCTGCTCGTCATCAACAGCGACCACGACCCCAATTGCCCGCTGCCGGGCGTCGAAGAATGTGTTGCCGCCGCGCAAAAAGCTTATGCCGCCGCTGACGCGCCCAATCATTTCGCCGTCATCATCCAGAAAAACACCGGCCATCAGGTGAGGCCGGACTCCGAACGCGCGGCGATTGACTGGTTTGTGAAATGGCTGAAGCCGTGACGGCTTCAGGAATCAAGGGCACACAAAACAGCGCGTTCCGTCAACACGAACACTGCCGTTTGGACTGTGTTCTGGACGCAATCGGCGGTTCATTATATTTTGCCTTTGCAATGAAGCTGAACATGGAACCACAATGGCCGCCCGTCCCCCGCCGCTCCACCCTCCGCGCGCGAAATAAATTATCACCCGGCGCATGACAGCCCTGCGAATCATTTTCATGGGCACGGCGGAATTGTCCTGTGCCAGCCTGGCAACGCTGGCGCGGGCTGAACAATTCTCCGTCGTCGCCGTCGTCACGCAGCCGGACAAGCCCAAAGGCCGTGAACTCAAGTTCCAGCCGTCGCCGGTGAAAATGCTCGCTGAAAAACTCAACCTGCCGGTGCTGCAACCAGTCAGGGCGCGCGATGAAAAATTCATCGCCGAACTTCGCGAATTGAAGCCGGACTTGATGGTCGTTGTCGCCTACGGCCAGATTCTGCCGCAAAGCATTTTGGATTTGCCACGTTTCGGCTGCCTTAATGTCCACACATCGCTGCTGCCGAGACATCGCGGGGCCGCGCCGATCCAATGGGCGATTGCCAGCGGCGACCTGGAAACCGGCGTGACAATCATGAAAATGGACGCGGGCCTGGACACCGGACCGATCCTGTCCGCACGTCGCACGCCAATTTTGCCGACAGACGACTCGCAAATCCTGCACGACCGGCTGGCCAAGCTCGGCGCGGAGCTGCTCATCAAAACCGTTCCGACTTACGTCACCGGAAAAATCACACCACAGCCGCAGCCTGCCGAAGGAATTACTTATGCCGCCAAAATCAAAAAGGAGGACGGCCAGATTGACTGGCATCTGTCCGCGTTGAAAATCTGGAACCGCCTCCGCGCCTTCACGCCGTGGCCGGGCGCGTTCACATTTTTGAAAACCGATTTGAAGCCGCAACTGTTGAAAATCTGGAAGGCCGAAGTCGTCGAAAAGGCCGGCAACGCCGGAGAGATATTGTCGGCGGACAAAACCGGCATCGTCGTGGCGTGCGGAGAAAAGGCGCTGCGGATTTTGGAACTCCAGCGCGAAGGCGGCCGACGCATGACCGCGGCGGAATTTCTGGCCGGCCATCCGTTGAAGTGCGGTGAAACGCTGTCATGAAACGATGAAATCCGCCGCGTCATTCAGAATCGTCCTCGTCACCGCGCCGGATTTGAAGACGGCGCGGGCGCTGGCAAAGGCCGGGCTGGCGGCAAAACTTATTGCGTGCGCGAATCTCGTTCCCAAAGTTGAATCGCATTACTGGTGGCGGGGCAAAATGGAATCGGGCGCGGAAACGCTGATGATTCTAAAAACGACGAAATCAAAACTGGCCGCGCTGGAAAAATTGATGCTCGCCCGACATCCCTACGACACGCCGGAGTTTCTGGTTTTACCGTTAAGCATGGGCGGCAAAAAATATCTGGACTGGCTGGCGGCAAATTGCCGCTGAATTTTTGTTGAACCGGCGGAGAGTCGGCGTAGATTTGTCCCATGCAGAACGCAAATGACTACATCGCACCGGTGTTGCTGGCAATGCAAGGGTTGGCGCTCGGCATCGGATTTCTCATCCTCGGCTGGATGCTGGCGGTGCATCGCCGCCGCCGGCTGGAGCAAATTGCCTTTTCTCCGACGCTGAATTTTTTCCCGTTCCATTCGCAGTCCGCGCATCGTCCGGGCTGCTGGCTGGCGGTGCGCTCGGTTTCAACGGAGGCGGTCAAGGACGCGCTGGGGTTGAACCGCGCCGCGCCGTGTTCGTGGGAGGAAGGGCTGGCGGGCGGACATGAATTTTTCATCAGCCCGCGCGTGCATGGTTGGGTCATCGTCACCGGCCTCGGCCTGCCGCATCCGAGCGACGACGTGGACGCGACGTTTCTTTTTCTCACGGCGTTGAGCCGCAAGCTCGGCCATGTGCAGTATTTTTACGCGAGCCGGCTGATGCGGCATCATGCCTGGGCGCGGCTGGACGACGGCTGCGTGACACGCGCCTATGCTTGGACGGGCGAGACCGTCTGGAACCAGGGACTCAAGACGCTGCCGGAAATTGAAATCGGCGTGAAAGTTTTCGCCTACGGCGACCATTCGGCGACCATTCTCGACGCGGAGACGAATTTTGAAAAAGTGCCGCAACTGGCCGCGCGCTGGAGCCTCGACCCGGCGGAGGTGAAGTTAAATTCCATCCGGCAGGCCACAGGCATCGCGGGCGAATCGGCGTTCAGTTAAAAAATGTTATTGCGCAAAAATCGCGACGGACGCAGATTGCGGCAAACGAAAGGAAACCCATGTCATTCAGCATTGAACTCGAACTCCAAAAATTTCCCAAAAAAGCCGTCCTGAAAAACGGCAAGAAAGCCACGCTCCGGCCGTTGAACGCCGACGACGAAAAAGAGTTTCACCGGCTTTTCCAGGGCATTCCCGAAACCGAACGGATGTTCATCAAGCACCGCGTGCAGGACATCAAGGTCATTCGCGACTGGTGCCGGAACATTGACGTGGGACGCAACCTGCCGCTCGTCGGGCTGGTGGACGGCCAGATTGTCGGCGACGCGACGCTGCACCAGCAGCTCGGCGGCTGGAAGCGGCACATCGGGCGCGTCAGCGTGCTGGTGCATCCCCAGTTTCGCGGAATCGGCCTTGCGCGTGCGCTCATCGCCGAAATCCTGGACATCGCGCGCCGCGCCGGGCTGCAAAAAATCGAGGCGGAGTTCATCGGCGAACAGGATGCCGCGATGAAAATGTTTGCGATGCTTGGATTCAACAAGCTCCTCCAGCTGGAAGATTATGTGAAGGACATGCAAGCCATCGCGCACGATTACATCCTGATGGGACTGGACCTCAAAACGGACGAGGAATACGCCAGCGCCGCCGGCTGATTTGCGATTGGCGATGTCCGATCTGCGCATCCTCACTTCGCAAACGCGTAAATCGTAAATCTGAAATCGCGAATTCAAATGCCTCCCGGAACCTGTCCCAACTGCGGAGCCGACGTGCCGCCCAACGCCAAGGCCTGCCCCGGATGCGGTTCCGACGAGAAAACTGGCTGGTCAGATTCCGCCTACGCCGGCAAGCTCGGCCTGCCCGACGAGGAATTTGATTACAACGAATTCCTGAAGGAGGAATTTGGCGGCGAACGGAAGCCGCGCGGCGTCTCGTGGTTTTGGTGGGCCGTCGCCCTGCTGCTAATTTTGGTGTTCCTTTTTTTCTTTTTCCGGTGATCTGATTCCACCTCATCCACCAATTCATTCGCGACAAATCTAAAAAGCAAAAACCGCCTTTGCCGCCTTTGCTGCCGCCTTTGCCTCCGCCTTTGCTGAAAACATGTCATCGGTCGTCATTCTTAAAATTATATGTTGGACAACTCTTTGCGTCCAGCGTAGCTTTGAATCCATGAAACAGCAACGGCCACAAAATCCTGGGCCTAATCATTGTTAAGTTGACACGGCGCGAGGGCGCAAGAAATGCGTGGCCAAAATCGGCGATTCGGGTTATACGAAGTAGTCCGGCAAGCG
>DATCBW010000014.1:0-15869 GCA_036511615.1 Verrucomicrobiia bacterium
CAAAGAAACCCGCAAGGCCCTGGAGAAAGCCAAAGCCTCCGTCCGAGCGTTTGTCGAACATCCCTTCCACATCCTCAAGAACCTATTCGGGCATCGGAAAGTGCGCTGCCGGGGGCTGGCCAAAAACGGGCATCAACTTTATACGCTCTTTGGACTGGCCAACGTGATCCCCGGCGCGCGGCAGGCAATGGCCTGAAAAACCGGTCGCGCGCCGCCAAGACGGATTAAAAAAGGCGGAAAACCACCCTGATAGAACCAAAACCAGCCACTGAACCGGAGAATCCGACCGCCAGATTACGCAGAAAAAGCCTGCTTCCCAACGCTCAAAAATCGAAATTTGAAAAGCTGGCTTTATTCAGTGCTTCCCTAGGCTAATTTCCGTTACGCCTTCAGCGTATTTGAATTCGTCTTAATTCGTGAAATTCGTGTCAAAGTTTGCCACCTTTATTTCGGCGCGGCAAGTTGCGTTGAAAAGCGTTCGCGTGTTTGGCGTGGTTCGCGGTTCACCTCATCCGGCTTCGCCAGTGCGGAGAAGGAATTTATTTCATGGGGTGTTCACCCCATTCATTTCTCCCCGCCAAAAAGTTACATTTCCTGCGTGAATCAATGTGAAAATTAAAATGCCATGAATCAAATCTCCCTGTATCCACTGCGCTTCGAACCGATTTATCAGTATCGGCTTTGGGGCGGGCGGCGTTTGGCCAATCTGCTCTCCGCGCCGCTGCCCGGCGATGGCCCCATTGGCGAAGCGTGGTTGTTGAGCGACCGCGAGGACCATCCCAGCCGCGTCGCCGATGGACCGCTCAAAGGACGGACCCTCGCGCAATTGCTTCATCAGTGGCCGGAGCAGATGCTGGGAAAACTGGGCGGGCGCTTCCGCCGGTTCCCCCTGCTGCTGAAATTCCTCGATGCGCGCGACACGCTCTCGGTCCAGGTGCATCCACCGGATCAGCAGACCCAGTATATCCCCGCAGGCGAGAGCGGGAAGACCGAAGCCTGGGTGGTGCTGGAGACGGGCGCAAAAAGCCGTATCTACGCGGGCCTCAAGCCCGCGACCACGACAGACACTCTGCGGCAGGCGCTCGCAAATGGAACCGTGGGAACGGTGGCGGATCAACTCGCATCCTTCACTCCGAAGTCCGGCGACGGAGTTTTCATTCCGGCTGGCACCGTTCATTCGCTGGGCGACGTGGTGGTCTTTGAAGTGCAGGAAAACAGCGATGTGACGTTTCGCCTTTACGACTGGAACCATGTTGATGTCAGGACCGGTAAGCCTCGGCCTCTGCAAGTTGATCAGGCGATGGCCTGCATTGATTTTGCGCAAGGGGCCATCGGTCCGGTGGTGCCAATGGTGGATGAGGCAAAGCCGGTGTTGCGCGAACGGCTCTTTGATTGTGAACATTTCGGATTGTGGCGGCTCGGCGCGGAATCGCCTTTTGGCGTCGGCGCCGAGCGAACCCCGCGTGTGCTGGTGTGCCTCGCAGGCGACGGTCAGGTGGCGCACGATGGCGCCAATTACGCCATCGGCAAAGGCGACGTGGTGCTCCTGCCCGCCGTGGTTGGAGCGTGTTTGTGCCGACCGCGTGGTGCCATCAGCTTGTTGGAAATTTCACTTCCGGAGGGCAACCATTGAAGCTCGCGCAATACAGTGACAGTTATCAGGCACAAGTGGAGCGCGGTTGTGGCGCAGCCCAGCCGCAGCGCGCCAATGACTCCGCAGCGTCCGTGCCTGGCCACACGCTGCGGCTGATCCGATGGACACAGCCGCGCTCCGTCGCCCTTTTACACGAGACAAAATAACTTATGAAAAAACTCATTGTATTCGATCTGGATGGCACGCTTGCCGAAAGCAAATCGTCTCTCGATGCCGAGATGGCCAAACTGTTCAGCGCTCTGCTGGGAATTGTGAAAGTGGCGGTGATTTCCGGCGGCGACTGGCCGCAGTTTAAGAAGCAGGTGCTTTCCAATCTTCCCCACGATAAACGCCTGAAGAATCTGTCGCTCCTTCCCACCTGCGGAACCAAGTTCTACCGATACGCAAAAGATTGGAAAAAGATCTACTCGGAAGATTTCACTGCGGATGAAAAGAAGAAGATCATCAGTTCGCTCAAGCAGGTGCTCGCATCATCGGGCTTCAAGGTCAAAGAGGTCTGGGGAAAGGCCATTGAAGACCGGGGAAGCCAGATAACGTTTTCCGCGTTGGGACAGCACGCTCCCATCGCAGAAAAGAAAAAATGGGACCCTGACTTCACCAAGCGGAAGAAGATAAAAAAGCTCCTCGACAAACTCATCCCCGAGTTTTCCGTGCGACTGGGCGGCACGACCTCCGTTGACGTGACCAAGCCGGGCATTGATAAAGCCTACGGGATTCGAAAGCTCCGGGACATTTTGGGAATAGCAATCGAGGAGATGATTTTTATCGGCGATGCGTTGTTTCCCGGCGGGAACGATTATCCGGCCAAAGAGGCAGGCGCTCTGTCCATTCAGGTCAGGGATCCAAATGAAACGAAACGCGTGGTCGAAGCCATCGTCGCTTGTCTGGATGGCGTTCAAACCACAAAGCCACGCGAGGAGAAAACCGGATGAGTGGTTTTCAATTACAGCGCCTGGGAATGTTGATGGAGCCGGAACCGGGCAATCCCAACGAAGTCGAAGGCACCCTGAATCCGGCGGCTGCTCGCGGCCCGGATGGCCAGCTTTACCTGTTTCCCCGGCTCGTCGCCAAGAACAACTATTCACGTATCGGCATTGCCCGCGTAAAATTCAACGAAGCCGGCAACCCGTCCGGAGTCGAGCGGCTCGGCATCGCGCTGGAACCGGAAGCTGATTACGAGCGGCGACCTGGCGGTGGCGGCGGCTGCGAGGATGCCCGTGTTACCTTTGTCGAGCCGCTCCAGCATTACGTCATGACTTACGCGGCGCTTTCGCCGAGCGGACCGCGAATTGCCCTGGCGATGTCGGAGGATTTGTTCCACTGGGAGCGGATCGGCTTGGCGACCTTTGAACCCTTTCAAGGCATTGATTTCGTCCACGTGGACGACAAGGACGCCAGCATTTTCCCCGTCGCCATTCCGAATCACGCCGGGAAAATGCAGTTGGCCATGCTTCACCGCCCTCTTTTCCCTGGCACCCGCCCTGAGGAAACCGCCCGCTTGGGCGAGTCCCGGATCGTGGATCGCGAGCATGAAAGCATCTGGATTTCCTATTGTCCGATGCCGCCGAAGAGTTTTGCGGCGCATCGTCCCGGCCTGTTCAACTCGCATCATCGGCTGGCAACTCCGGTGTCCCCCTGGGAAAAGTTAAAAATCGGCGTCGGCACTCCGCCCATCCTGACTAAACACGGCTGGCTGATCCTTTACCACGGCGTAAGCAAAATGGCGGCATCGGACGAGGACGGACGCCAGCTCTGCTACTCGGCCGGAGTGATGGTGCTCTCAAAAGAGCATCCGCAAAACATCCTCTATCGCTCGGCGGAGCCGGTGTTGACGCCGGAGTTGCCGCAGGAACGCCACGGGACGATTGCCAATGTGGTGTTCCCCACCGGCATTGACCGGCGCGACGATCTCGGCACGCCTGACCGCTTCGACGTTTATTACGGGATGGCCGACAATCGGATCGGCGTGGCCCGCCTTGACCTGCCGGAACACCTGCCACCAGGAGCTGCCGCCGACGCGTCAGAAGCAACGCAGTCGTAAAATCAAATTAAAGAACCCGCACCAGTTCGGCCCGCCCATCTCGCGCGGTGACACGCCGACGGGATAGATGCGGCCATCAGTGCCCTTGTCACCGATGTGGACTTTGGCGGCGCATCCGTTCAACTGCTTCACCGCGCAGTTCTCAAACTCAAACGCCTAGTTCAAGTTGAGTTGTAAGGGCCGAGAAATTTGTCACCGTCAAAATGAATCATGTGGTCCGGCGCGTCAGCAATCCAGACTTCCGTTTCCCATGCAATCTCTGGAGCATATTTTCGAAAAGTGTCGCGGTTCAAAAACGCGGTGATGAAAACAATGTCAGCAGTGCAGCTTTTGGCGAGCCGCTTTAATTCCAAAAGACGGACAGAAGAAATTGGCCCGGAGCTGTGGACGGCCTCAATGAGAAACAGCCAGTTCTTTTTGGCAGAATAGGCGACGACATCCGGCAGCTCACCATGATCGAGTTCAAAGAATTTAAGCGATTTGAGTTTTCGTTCGTCGCGGACAAGGAATTTTTTAGCGGTGTCGCCAACATACAAAACTTCCGCGCCGAAACCATAGCGAGGCAGGAACTGCTCGATAATGGCTTTTTGCAACAAGTTGTGCTCGCCGGGACTAAATTGGAGCGTCTGGCCGTCCGGCAACTTGATGGGAACTTGGTTGAGTTGCCGTGCCGCCTCAAGACGTTCAGCAAGCGTAGGCCTGTCGGCCATGAACTCCTCGACTGTTTCCAGCCAATCAGATTGTCCGAACCGGCAGATCAGTTCGACATATTCGGGTGAAAGGGAATAACCCCATGTCGGATCGTTGCGAGCAGCGTTGGGTTTGTTCGCGCTGGCGATGATAATTCCCGCCACAACCGGCAGCTTCAAATCTTTCCGCCGGATGTCGTCGTAAGAACCCATTGATATCTTTTCCTGAAAATGCTGATTGAGATATGCAATGATGTCGCGCGATTTTAGCGCATCCTTGCGTTCGCGCAGGCGCGCTTTTGACCAGTCAGCACTCCGTTTGACATCGGCAACGGCAAGGAATGTCATCGCCATCTTTTCCAGTTCGCGGGGTTTCAAGCCATCCAGCGGAATCCCCAACTTGGATAAAATGAGCAGTGATTCATTGAAAAGCTTCACGAGCTTGGCAGGCTTGTCTGGGTTGATGACAAAGGTTGGTATTTTCATTTCGGTTGATTCCTTGAATTCAAGCGGCAGCGCAAATTGATCAGGCAAATTTCGGTAGAGGATTTCCCCCGAGGTGAGCCGTTTGGTGGTGGCGATATACTTTTTGACCGAACCAGCCAGATGCCACGCCAGCAATGGCGCAACGGCATTGCCAACTTGGTTGAATTGGCTGCTCTCTCCACCACAAAATTGAAACCAGTTGGGAAACGATTGCAATCTGGCCGCCTCGTGAATCAGCAAGCGTCTGCGACGGCCATCCGGCAGGCGGATGCGGTGCATGTCACCCGTCGCTCCGGCAAGATTTCGGCAAGTCAGCGTGCGGGCAGGAAGTTCGGGATGAAGATCACGTGGCCGAGTGCAAAAAGAAGCGCGCTCATATTTCGCAACGTATTCATCCATGCTCGGCGTAAGAAATCTGGATTCGGGCGGAACTTGTGCCATCCATTCGCCAAGAGCTTCGCCAGCGGTGATCCGGTTTGGTTCTTCAGGGAAAAACTGAAACTCGCCGCGATGCCCGACGACAATCACACGCTCACGATTCTGCGGCACGCCATAATTCACGGCATTGACCAGACGAACTTCGATCACGTAATTCAAGGTCTTCAACGCTTCAAGAATCTGCTCAAAATACCAGCGGTTGCTGTAAAGGACGCCCCGGACATTTTCAAACACCCAAATCTCCGGCTGAACCTGCTTCACGGCGGAAATAAAAATAGGAAACCCGTCTCTTGAATCGTTCAATCCCATTTGATGACCACCAACGCTGAACGGCTGGCACGGTGGCCCGCCGATGATGACATCTGCCTTGGGAAATACGGTTTCAGTCGTCAGCGTAACCTGCTTACATTCACCTTTGAGATTTTGCCGGTAAGTTCCACAAGCATCAGCATCTTGCTCATATCCAAGCGTATCAAATCCTTGCGCCTCGAAACCCAAGGCTAAACCGCCACAACCGGCAAATAAATCCAACACGCGGATTTTTCCTTCGGGTTTCGGACGCAGTAGCGAGTTGATTCTTTCCGCGAAATTCATTTTGTAGTTTTAGTTCTCGCCGAATATTTGGTCGAGCCTGACCGTGACGTAATGGCTGTCCACCAACGCGGAGGATGTCCGGTTTGGAGCCGCAACGGCTGGTTGCGCGTCTGATTTTTTCGCCATGCGCGAAGTTTGCGCGGTAAAATTGTCACCGTCAATCCACGTTCGTTCGTTATGCTTGAGCGCGTCGCGGCAGATCGGCGATTAATTTTTTCATGGGGTGTTCACCCCATACATTTTTCTGCGGCCAAAAGTTACAATTCCAAGGATTGATTATTGTGAAAATTGAAATTTACAGACAGCAAAGGATTTCGCCATGACACCAGACACCGACCCGCCCAAGACGCCTGATTCCAAGCCGGGCACATCCGCAGATCCGAAGCCCGACGCCTCCGTTGCCAAGCCCGATGTAAAGGATGCGAAGCCCACAGCAACCGCATCCAAACCAGATGCAAAAGCTGACGCCAAGCCAGATGCCAAGGCCGAATCAAAGCCAGATGCGAAACAGGATGACAAGCCGGATGCGAAGTCCGTTACCAAACCCGATGCGAAAACCGGTGCCAAGCCAGATGCCAAGTCCGACGCCAAACCGGCTCCGCAGGACGACTTAAAAACGCTGCCGATGGCGGAGGCGGAGAAAAAATTGGAATCGTCGCCGGACGGTCTCACCGATGCAGAAGCCAAGAAGCGGCTCACGCAATACGGGCCGAATGAACTGGCCGAAAAGAAGACAAACCTCCTGCTGAAATTCCTCGGCTATTTTTGGGGGCCAATTCCGTGGATGATTGAAGTGGCGGTGATTTTGTCGGGCGTGGTCCGGCACTGGCCGGATTTTTTCATCATCCTCGTGTTGCTCGTGACCAACGCAGTGGTCGCTTTCTGGGAGGAACGGCAGGCGGGCAATGAAATCGCCGCGTTGAAAGCCAAGCTGGCGATCAAGGCGCGCGTCATTCGCGACGGCAAATGGATCAACCCGCCGGCGCGCGAACTGGTGCCGGGCGACGTCATCCGCTTGCGGTTGGGGGACGTGGTGCCGGCGGATGCGCGCTTGCTGGCGGGCGACGAGGTGTCGGTGGATCAATCGGCGTTGACCGGCGAATCGTTGCCCGTCTCGCGCAAAGCCGGAGAGGCGGTTTTTTCCGGCTCGATTATCAAGCGCGGCGAAATCGGCGCGCTGGTGTATGCGACGGGTGAAAAAACTTATTTTGGCAAGACGGCGTCACTGGTGCAGGAGGCGCTCACGGTCAGTCATTTTCAGAAAGCGGTTTTGAAGATCGGCAATTATCTGATCATCCTCGCGGTGGTGATGGTGGCGCTGATCATTGGCTTCGCCATTTACCGAGGTGACGCCTTTCTCACTACGTTGCAGTTCGCGCTGGTGTTGACGGTGGCCGCGATTCCGGTGGCCATGCCGACGGTGCTGTCGGTGACGATGGCGGTGGGCGCGCGGCTGCTCGCCAAGAAAAAAGCCATTGTCAGCAAGCTGGTGGCCATCGAGGAACTGGCGGGCGTGGATGTGTTGTGCGCGGACAAGACCGGCACCTTGACGCAGAACAAACTCACGCTGGGCGATCCGTTCAGCGTGAATAAAATTCCCGCCGAACAAATCATCCTGGCGGCCGCGCTGGCGTCGCGTGCCGAAAACAACGACACGATTGACCTGGCGGTGCTGGGCGGACTGAAAAACAAGGACGCGCTGAAAGAGTATCAGGTGGTCCATTTCCTGCCGTTTGATCCGGTGCATAAACGCACGGAGGCAACGGTGAAGGGCAAGGACGGAAAGACCTTCAAGGTGTCGAAGGGCGCGCCGCAGGTGATATTGGCCTTGTCGGCGAATGCCGCGCAGGTGAAGGCGGCGGCGGACAAAGCGGTCAATGAATTTGCCTCGCGCGGGTTCCGTTCCCTGGGTGTGGCCCGCGACGAAGGTGATGGCCAATGGCAGTTCATTGGCGTGTTGCCCATGTTTGATCCGCCGCGCGAAGATGCCAAGGCGACGATTGCGACCGCGCTCGACATGGGCGTGAAGATCAAGATGGTGACGGGCGATCAATTGGCGATTGCCAAGGAGACGGCGAAGACGTTGGGGATGGGCACGAACATTCTCGATGCCAAAACGCTGGGCGACTCGAAAAAACAGGAGTCGGCGGAAGTGATCGAGTCCATCGAGAAGGCGGACGGTTTCGCGGAGGTATTTCCGGAACACAAATTTCACATCGTGGATGTGCTGCAAAAGCGCGGCCACATGGTCGGCATGACGGGCGACGGCGTGAATGACGCGCCGGCCTTGAAGAAGGCGGACTGCGGCATCGCCGTTTCGAGCGCGACGGACGCGGCGCGCGCGGCGGCATCCATTGTGCTGACGACGCCCGGATTGTCGGTGATCATTGAAGCGATCAAGGAAAGCCGGCGGATTTTTCAGCGGATGAACAGCTACGCGATTTACCGAATCGCCGAGACGCTGCGCGTGCTGTTCTTCATGACGGCGGCGATCCTCATCTTTAATTTCTATCCGTTGACGGCGGTGATGATCGTGATGCTGGCGTTGCTCAACGACGGCGCGATTTTGTCCATCGCCTATGACAACGTTCACTACAAGAACAAATCGGAGCAGTGGAACATGCGCCTGGTGCTGGGGATCGCGACCGTGCTGGGCATCGTCGGACCCATCGCCGCGTTTGGGTTGTTCTTCCTGGGCGACCGGGTTTTTCACCTCGACCATCCGCATCTCCAGCCAATGATGTATCTGATGCTGTCGGTCGCCGGACATCTGACGATTTTCCAGACGCGCACGCGCGGCCCGTTCTGGTCTATCCGTCCGGCAAAGGTTTTATTGTTCGCGGTTCTCGGCACACAAATCCTGGCGACCTTCATCGCGGTTTATGGGTTCCTGATGCCGCCGCTGGGCTGGGGATGGGCCGGGTTCGTTTGGGTCTATGCCATCGCATGGTTCCTGGTGACCGACCCGGTGAAACTGCTGGCCTATCGGATTTTGGATCCCGTCAAAAAAGCCGGGGCGAAACCGGAAACAAAAGTTGAATCTCAGCTCGATGACAAAAGTGATGCGAAAACTGCGGCTAAACCCGAAGCCAAAACCGAACCGCAATCCGGCGCTCAAGACGAGCCAAAGCCCGAAGTTAAAACGGACGCCAAGGCCGAGGCCAAGCCAGATGCCAAAGCGGAGACTAAACCTGAGGCAACGGCCAAGCAGAAACCGGACGCCAAAGCTGAACCAAAGCCGGAAGCTAAGGCCGAGCCGCAGCCTGAATCCAAGCCTGATGCCAAAGTCGAGGACAAGCCCGAAGTGAAAGACGAGAGTAAGCCCGACGCCAAAGCGGAGGCCAAACCTGACGCCGAGGACGAGCCAAAGCCCGAGGTTAAAACGGACGCCAAGGCCAAGGCCAAGCCAGATGCCAAAGTGGAGCCTAAACCTGAGGCAACGGCCGAGCAGAAACCGGACGCCAAAGCTGAACCAAAGCCGGAAGCGAAGGCCGAAGCGCAGCCTAAATCCAAGCCTGATGCCAAAGTCGAGGACAAGCCCGAAGTGAAAGACGAGAGTAAGCCCGACGCCAAAGTGGAGGCCAAGCCTGACGCCAAGGACGAACCTAAACCTCAAGCCAAAGCTGAGGTTGAAGCCAAACCCGCGGTCGAGCCAAACCCGGAAGCCAAAGCCAAGACGACTGCCGATTTCACACCGCAGATCGCGGCCAAGGCCTATGAACTCTACGAACGTGAAGGCCATCGGGACGGTCAATCGGCGCTAAATTGGGACAAGGCCGAACAGGAAATTCGCGCCACTCAAGCCAAGGCTGAACCCAAAGCGGAAGCCAAGCCAGCGGCCAACGCCGGGGCAGCGCCGGAAGCCAAAGCTCAACCAAATCCTGATGGTGATTCAAAACCGGCGGCCAAGGTTGAGCCGAAACCGGACACCAAAACCGACATCAAACCAACTGACAAAGTTGAGCCGAAGCCTGATGCCCAAACGGAAACCAAACCTGTAACGAATGGGAAACCTGGGGCCGAGGTGTCACCGCAGCTCGTGAAAAAAGTCCATGAATTTTATGAGCAATTAGGGCGCGAGGATGTTCGTGCCGTTGAGGAATCGGATCAGGCGGATCACGACAATCGGACAGATGAAACCAAAACCGATGCCAAGGCTGAAGACAAAGCGAAAACCTGAGGAGGGGGCGTAATCATGATTCCGCACTGGCTCCATCTCGTCTCCATTTTCGCTCTCGTTCTCGGCTTCGCCGCCGCCGGGGTGATCATGTTTGACGAGATGCGTCATCCGCAACACATGTGGATTATGAACGTCGTCTGGCCGGTCGTGGCATTGTTCGGAACGGTGCTGACGATTTGGGCCTATTTCCGCTATGGACGGCTCGCAACCATGGAGGCGGCCATGAACGCGAAAAGCGGTGGGCGCGAACCGTCGGGCAAGAGCGCGACGCCATTTCCCGTGATGGTCGGCAAGGCCACGCTCCATTGCGGCAGCGGCTGCGCACTCGGCGATATTTGCGCCGAGTGGCTGGCCTTCGCCTTCCCCGCAATCGCCGTGGGGTTCGGCTGGCACTGGCTTTTCAGCGAGAAGCTGTTCGCCGTCTGGGTGCTCGACTTCATCTTCGCTTTCGCGATTGGCATCGCGTTTCAATATTTTACGATCGTGCCGATGCGCCATTTAAGGATGACGGCGGGAATCCGGGCGGCGCTGAAGGCGGATGCGCTGTCGCTGACGGCTTGGCAGATCGGAATGTATGGCTTCATGGCCTTTGCGAGCCTTTATTATTTCCGGCACGTATTCGGCGTCAAACTTGAAGTGGATAGCGTTGAGTTCTGGTTCATGATGCAGATTGCGATGCTGTGCGGCTTTCTAACCGCCTACCCGGTTAACTGGTGGCTGCTCCGTTCTGGCATTAAAGAAATGATGTGAAGTTCATCGGGAGATCGGGAAAAACGAAACCAAAAAATAAGCCGGCGCGAACAACACGGCTGACATTAGTGAAAGAATACAGATGAAAATCAAATCAAAGGATTTCCGGGTGCGTCCGGGAGCTACGGTAAAACTCAAAGAGTGGCCGACGAATGTGAAGCCGTTTTGCAAGTCGAAGAAACACTACAAAAAGCTCTTGGAAGAACACGTTGAGGACTTGAGCTCTCTGCAACGTCTTCACTACGCGTCCCACCGTTATGCGTTACTGCTGATTTTTCAGGGAATGGACGCGGGCGGCAAGGACGGTGCCATCCGGCACGTCATGTCCGGGGTCAATCCTCAAGGATGCGAAGTGTTCAGTTTCAAACAACCGACCGCCGACGAATTGGACCATGATTTTCTCTGGCGCACGACACGTCATCTGCCGGAACGCGGGCGGATCGGCATCTTCAATCGTTCCTATTACGAGGAGGTGTTGGTCGTCCGGGTGCATCCTGAAATTCTCCGCAGTCAGGGGCTGCCCGCCGGGTTGGTCGCCAAACAAGCCATTTGGGAGGAGCGGTATCGGTCCATCGTGGACTTGGAGGCGCATCTCAACCGCAACGGCACTCGGATCATCAAATTTTTCTTGCACCTATCGAAAGACGAGCAGCGCAAGCGCTTCCTCGCGCGCATTGATGAGCCGGACAAGAACTGGAAATTCAGCCTCGCCGACATTCACGAGCGGAAATACTGGAAGCAATACATGGAGGCTTATGAGGATTGCCTGACCGCGACCAGCACTCACGAAGCGCCCTGGTTTGTCGTTCCCGCCGATAACAAGGAGAATGCCCGGTTGATCGTCTCGCAAATTGTGCTGGATGCGTTCCGTGATCTGAAGATGGCTTATCCCAAGACCACGGAGAAGCGGCGCAAGGAATTGAAATCCATCCGCAAACAGCTTTGAAGACAGCGCGCGGGCAGATGGCCCCGGTTAGGAAATCCGGCCAGAGCGGTCGCGGCAATTCTTTCAACCGGATTCGAACATTGAAAGGGACTCGCAGGTCGGAATCTGGCTGCCGCTCCGAGGGATGCTCACGTGGCAATGATCGCCGGATTCTCGGCTTCCGTTCCCGACTCGCGAATCAAGCCGATGATCACCTGTCCCGGTTTTGGTTCCGGCGAGTCCTGAACAAGCACGGTCAATTTTCCGCTGGCATCCAGCACGAACATCGGCAACACGTCCTCGCCATACCGCGCCTTGAATTCGGCGAAGGTGAATTTTTCGGTGAGCGGTGTTCGCTTGACGCGGGCGCCCAGTTCGATCATCCGATCAATCGCCTCGCTGTTGAAATGCTCGCCGAACAGCGGGCGGCCTTTCATGCGATGCGACCGGTCGGTCCGCTGCGTGGCATTTTCACCTGACCGGAGTTGATAGACATTCGCAAGGCTGAACTGCTGGCGGAACTCATCGCAGGCGAGTGTGTTGACCTCGAAGTTCGGCGTCACGGCCAGCAACTGTCCCAGCCCGAAGAGTTCCAAGTCTTCGCTGACGTAACGGCTCAAGGCGTCCGTCGCGTTGGCTGGGAGTCCCGCCATGCGGGCGCGCGCCACGTTCGCCGCGTTGCGGTCAATCAACATCACGTCCACGCCCGCTTCCTTCAATAGCCCCGCGATCTCGATCACCCATGGCTGCGCCCCGATGAACAACACGCCCTGCGGGTTGCGCGCCGCGAGTCCGAGCCAGCGGGCCACCGGAGCCGCGATGACGCCGTAAAGGCTGACGGTCCCCACGATCACCACAAACGTCAGCGGCACGAGTTTGACCGCATCACCCGCAAGTGCCGCAGGCAGTTGATGACGGTTGACCGCCTCCATGATTTCCATGGCGAACACCGACGTCACCGCCGCCGCCACGATGCCGCGCGGGGCGAGCAGGCACAAAAACGCCCGTTGCCGCCAGGTCAACCCGGAACCGGTCGTGGCCAGAATCACACTGGCTGGCCGCACCACGACAATCAGCGCGGCGAGAAACAGCAGGCAGCCCCATCCCAGTGACTTCACCGCATCGAGCTGGATGCGCGCTGACAACACGATGAACAGGCACGAGATCAGCAGAATGCTCAGGTTTTTCTTGAACTCGAAAATGTGTGTCAGCGATACGCTTCGCTGATTGGCCAGGGTGACTCCGAGCACAGTGACCGTAAGCAGTCCCACTTCCGGCAGGATGAGATTGGACACAGAGTAAGCCATTAATGCCACCGCCAGCAGCACCGGACTGTGCAGGTAATCGGGAACGAGATGTCGTTTGAACAGTTGTTCCAGTCCCTTGCCGGCCAGGAATCCGCCCAGACCGCCCACCAGCACCGCTTTTCCCAACACCTCCGAAACCACGGACACGGCGTCCGCGTGACTGGTGACGAGAATGATTTGAAACACCACGACGGCGAGCATCGCGCCAATCGGATCCACCACAATGCCTTCCCAACGGATCACGGCACCCATGTTGCGAGAGGGTTTGATGTGACGTAGCAACGGCCCGATGACCGTCGGTCCCGTCACCACCAGCACCGCGCCCAGCAATGCCGACAGCCGCAGATCCATATCCATGAAGTAGGCCGCTGCCATTGTCACCAAAACCCAGGTGATGGCCACGCCGAGCGTGCATAGCCGGATCACCGCCCCGTGCGTCTGGCGGATTTCATGAAAATTCAAACTCAACCCGCCTTCCAAAAGAATCGTGGCCACTGCCAGGGACACGAGTGAAAACAACACGTCCTGATGCACGGACGTATCAAATGTTACGAGCCGTCCGGCGATAAATCCGAACGCCAGCAGCAGCAGGATGGACGGCAGCCGCAGCCGCCACGCCAGCCATTGCGCGGCCATGCCGAGCAACAGCACGCCGGCGATTCCCAAAGGTAGAAAATCCATCGGGCGACAAAGTGATTGCTGGCATTGATGGCGTCAAACTAATCCGAGGTAGGGAAACACCCCATAGCGCCCGCCGCCGCCTTCGGTGCAATTTGGTAACGGTAAGCAGAACACTCTTTGAAACGAAGAGCCAGAATTGGTCATTGCAATCAACCGCACCTGACCTGCTCATGTGGCCAAGGATAAATTATGAACTGGAGTCCGCTCAATCTCACCGTCCGCGTCGGCTGTCACCTCACTTACCAAACCACGGTGCAGACGCCCGTGCTGTTCGTGCTCCGGCCACGGCTCGAAGGCCGTGTGCTCGTGACGCAGGAAAAGCTTTCTTTCGGCATCGGCCTGCCGTCGTATGAATTTCAGGATACGCACGGCAACATCACTTATCGCTCGCTGTTCATGCCGGGTCGCAATGAAGTTATGCACGATGCGCTCGTCGCCGTCTCTTCGGAGCCGGACAACCGGGACGTGCCCAACTGGCTCATGCCCGTCAGCCAGCTTCCGCCCGAGCTCCTGCGTTACACGCTGCCCAGCCGCTATTGCGACTCGGACAAGCTCATGGATTTTGCCTGGAATCTTTTCGGCCAGATCACCAACGCCCTTCAACGCGTGCAGACCATCTGCGACTGGGTTCACAACAACATCGAATATCGCACCGCGTCCGGGCGTCCCGATCTTTCCGCGTCCGAGGTCATCCACCGGCGCTATGGGGTGTGCCGTGATTTTGCCCACGCGGCCATCGCCCTGTGCCGCACGTTCAATCTGCCCGCGCGCTATGTGACCGGGCATCTGCCGGACATCGGCTGTCTGGACCCGGGCACACCGATGGATTTTCATGCGTATTTCGAGGTCTATCTCGGCAACGAGTGGTTCACCTTTGACGCGCGGTTCAATGTTCCGCGCATCGGCCGCGTCAAAGTCGCCCACGGTTTGGATGCCGTGGATGGCGCGTTTGCGACGATCTATGGCGAAGCAACCCTCACGCACTTCCAGGTCTGGGCCTATCAGGTGAATCCGCAGCAGGTTTCCGTGGGCGACCCGATTGATCTTTCCAAACGGCTTGACGGCAGCGAGACATTACGATCTGGCTAGCTTAGTTGTCTCGCATGATCGGGAAACGTCCGTATCCATTGCCGGCGGATGGCTGGATTGCGCGAAAAATGTTTGCCACGGAAACTGATTCCGGCAACATCCAGCCAGGCTTATGCCCGCGCACAAAGTCATCTTCCTGTTCGACGTGGACAACATGCTGCTCGACAACGACCGCGTGACCGACGACCTCCAGCGCCATCTCCAGCGCGAAGTCGGATCCGAACGCGCCCAGCGCTACTGGGACATCTTTGAGCATTTGCGCATCGAGCTGGGCCATGCTGATTACCTCGGCGCGCTGCAACGCTACCTGCCGCCAGAAACGGCAAATGAAAAATCACCTGCAAAACCTGTGGTTTGATGGCAAAGGCGTGACCGCGCGTTGCTTTTTGAGATCAGGTAATTCGTTCAAGTTGTTCGGCGGTTCAAGTTCGGGCTCTTTCTAATTATTCCGTTTTAGTTCTGAAAAGAAAAACCCAATATCTTGAACCGGCAAAGCCGATGGGCAGCAGTAACACGCCAAGCACCAGCCATTCGCGCGCGGCCCGATACTCGAACATTTCCGCCGCGAGAATGAGCACGGCCAGCCGCATAGCCGCAGGCCAGGAGCACTTCGATGTGGATGCCGTGAATCATCCGCCGCCGGTTTAAGATTTATTTCAATTATCACTGGCTAGTTTTACTTCGATCAATTCTTTTACGCGGACTGAGGCTGGACCTCGGATCGGAAAATGCATGAGATAGACTCTGGTGCCCTCGATCTCCGTCTGCCAGCCCCACTCGCATTTTCGGCTGCTGTAAAATGTGTTGAACGCAATCTTTCCAATGAAGCAAACCACGTTTGGCCTGTAATTCCGAATGACTCTTAACGCCCGTCTTATACCTGCCTGCTCCTCGCCTTTTTTCAACTCTGTCACGTCTATCGTGGGACGATCAACAAGATTCACAAAATTCAACCCGTATTCCGGCAGAAACTTTTTATCATAAATTCTCTTGAGCAATTGGTCGTTTTTTAGATCACTTTCTGCTTCCTGAAGT
>DATCBW010000015.1:0-7486 GCA_036511615.1 Verrucomicrobiia bacterium
TTTCCGCCCAGCATTTTGGCGATGCCAAAGTCGGCCACCTTCACGCGCCCGCCCTTGTCGAGCAGCAGGTTCTCCGGCTTGATGTCGCGGTGGACGATGCCCCGGTCGTGCGCAAATTGCAGCGCGTCGCACAGCGGCGGCACGATGGCCAGCGCCTCTTCCGGCTTGAATTTCCGCGCGCGCAAAAGCTGCCGCAGGTTCACGCCGTCCACGAATTCCATGAGCAGGAAATAAAATCCGCCCGCCTGCCCAAAATCGTAAATGGTGACGATGTTCGGATGGTTCAGCGACGCGAGCGCCTGCGCCTCGCGTGTGAAGCGTTCGGCGAACGTCGCGTCGCGCACGCGCTCGGGCGCGAGCAGTTTCAATGCGACGAGGCGGTTCAGGGTTTTCTGCCGCGCCTTATAGACCACGCCCATGCCGCCGCGACCGAGACATTCGAGGATTTCAAGCTGGGGAAAATGCGGGGCGATCTGTTCCGGCGGCAGCGGCGGCTGGGCGGGATGCGTTTCGCCGGTGAGAACGGTTTCCGTCTTCAGGTTCAGCGCCATGAGGCAGTTGGGGCAAAGCCCGGCGGGCGCGTTCTCCGGGAGAGACGCGCCGCACTGCGGACATTTAGATTCGTTGCTCATGCCACTTACTTACCGGCCGACGGACGATTGTTACCCGGCGGCTTCATTTTATTCGCGGGCCAGGGCGGCGGCGAGATGGCGCAATTCGCCGTCCACATCCGAGCCGTCGGCCAGCGTCCGGGAAATTTCCTCGCGAAAAATTTCGCGGAAGCGTTTCCGCAAACGATGCGCCGCCACGCGCGCCGCGCCTTCGTTCACGCCCAGTTGCGCCGCCAGCGCCGCGTAATCAATGGTCCCGCGCGCCGCCAGCAAACAGCCTTTGAGCGCGTCGAAACTGCCGGGCTTCTCCGCCGCCGTAAACTCCGCGCGTAACCGCTCCACGGTCAGGTTTAGCATCGTCAGCGCCCATTGGCGGTCATAAGTTTCGTCCGGCGCGAGCGAGCTGATGTCGGCGGTGTATTGAGTTTCGGCCAAGGCGGTGTCGAATTGCGCCGGCGACTGCGCCCCGCCGCGACGTTGCGCGGAGGCCCGCCGCCATTCCTTGCTCATGAAATTTTTCAGCGCGACGATGAGAAACGACCGCAGCCGGCCCTTTTCGCGGTCGGCGGAATTCAGCCAGCGTTTTTCGAGCAGCCGGCGGAAAAATTCCTGCGTGAGATCCTGCGCGTCGTGCGGCGGCTGGCCGCAACGCCGGACGTAGGCATAAAGCGGATACCAATACGCGCGGCAGATGGCTTCTAGCGCCGCCGCCGTTTCCGGCGCGTCGGGCCGCGTGGCCGCCAGCACGAGCGACCACCGTGTGGGTGGGAAGATTCGCGGCGCTTCGCTGGATGAAGTCAGGCGGCTCATGCGGACATCGTGTCCCCATGAATTACCGGAAAGAAGGCGGTTGTTACAGACGAAACGAAAAATTATGGAATTATCCGGTTCAAAATCAATGTCGGCGGTTTTCGCCGCGCCGCGCGGTCGGTGTCACCGGAAAATTGTCTGCCACCACACCATCCCAAAGAATTCACGAATAACGGCACAGCGGAATCGAGGCGGATTCGCACAGGCCGATGAAGGTTTCCTCCGCGAGGCTCAACCGTTTGCCGCGCCAGTGCAGAATGCCCCAGCGGCGCTGCAATTTTTTCCGCCCCAGCGGCAGCGCGACCAGCGAACCTTCCTCGATTTCCTTTTGCGCGATCCACGGCGCGAGGATGCTCACGCCGATGCCGAGCTTCACCAGTTCCTTGGTCGCCTCCATGCTGCCGACTTCGATTACGGTGTTGAGCACCATCTGTTCGCGCCGGAAATAATCCTCGATGAGCCGGAAGGTGATGCTGCGCTTGTTGTAGAGAATGTAATTCTCGCGCGGAATCTGGGAGCGTTCCACGCGCCCGGCCTTCGCCCACGGATGCAGCGCGGCCACGATGAAATGCAGCTCGTCCGTGAACAGCGGATGCGATTCCAACTGGGGTTCGTTGCTGGCAAGCGAGAGCGCGAGGTCGATGCGCTGGTGCAGCAACGCGTCCACCAGCTCCGGCGTGTCGCCCGGCTCAAGGGTGATGGCGTGTTCGGGAAAACTTTCTTTGAACTCGCGCAGCACCGTCGGGATGATGTGCTGGCAGGCGGTCGTGCTGGCGCCCAGCCGGAGCCGGCCTTTCCCCCACTTGCCGAGATGCCCCAGCGTTTCGCGCGCGGTCTTCATCTCCTGCAAAATTTTTTTGGCGTGGTGCAAAAGCTGTTCGCCCGCCTGCGTGAGGACAACTTTCTTGCCCAGCCTGTCCAAAAGGCGACAGCCAATTTCCGACTCCAGCGCCTTCATCGAATGGCTGATGCCCGATTGCGTGATGTGCAGCTCCCGCGCGGTCTGCGTGAAGCTGCCCGTGCGCGCCAGCACGCTGAACGCGCGCAACTGCCGGCTGTCTAGCGGCAGGCTCATCTATGAATCCTGTTCATGGTTTCCATTGATATTTAGCGGAGCATTCATTGTTCCAACGCTTGAGGCATGGCACTCACAAAGCTTAATAACGATGGCGCAGCGAAAAAGCTGCCGTGCATGAACCAAAAAAGCCAGACCATGAACAAATTCGGCGCCGTCCGCTCATTATTGCGGGTCGGCTTCGTGCCGCTGACGGACTGCGCGCCGCTGGTGATGGCGGAGGAGCTTGGTTTGTTCGCAAAATTCGGCCTGCGCGTGAAGTTAAGCCGCGAACTCGGCTGGGCGACAATCCGCGACAAGATCATCCACCGCGAACTGGAAGCCGCCCACGCGCTCGCCGCGATGCCGGTCGCCGCCACGCTCGGTCTCGGTTCGATTGCCTGCGACTGCTCGACGGCGCTCATCCTGAACCTCAACGGCAACGCCATCACCCTCTCCAACGAATTGTGGCAGCTTGGCGTGCGCGACGGCAAAACGCTCCGTGATGAAATCGTTCGCTCAAGGCACAGGAAAATTTACACGTTCGGCGTGGTTTTTTCATTCTCGTCGCACCGGCATTTGTTGCGCCGCTGGTTTGGGGCGCAGGTGATTGACGCCGATCGCGACGTGCGCATCGTGGTCGTGCCGCCGCCACAGATGGTGATGAATCTGAAGTCCGGCAACCTGGACGGTTTTTGCGTCGGTGAACCTTGGAATTCTGTGGCCGTCCACTCACGAGCCGGCTGGATCGCGGCGACGAGTTCCGAGCTGGACGCGCTGCATCCGGAAAAGGTTTTGATGGTGCGAAATGACTTCGCGGAGCGGCACCACGATGAACACGTCGCCCTCGTCGCCGCGCTGCTGGAGGCGTGCGAATTTTGCGACCAGCAGGAAAATCACGAGTCCATCATCAGGACCCTCGCCCGGCCGGAATATGTCGGGGTGGCCGAATCCGCGCTGCGTCATGGCATCACCGGCGGGATGGATCTGGGTCACGACCGGGAGCGGGCCATGAGCGACTTCTGCATTTTTCACCGTAATTGCGCAAATGCGCCTTCCGGTGACAAGGTTGCCTGGGCAATTGACCTCGTGCGTTCCAGCGGGCTTTGCCCGGAGCCGTCCGCGATCAACTTCGCCCTGGGCCGCAAAATTTTCCGCGCCGACATTTTTGAGCAGGCGGTGAAACTGCGCGGCAGCGGAGTCAAAAAAGATGCCGGAGCTGAAACCGCCGGCCGCCCACCGTCGCGCGCGGCCAAGCCGCCTTATCTGCCGGCGCTTGTCCCCGGCATCATTTGAATTTCCCCCCGATTTTAACCCAATACTCACAACCCCAATCATCATGCCAAAGAATTACACCTTCCGTTTCACCTCCATCGCCCAACAATTCGCCGCCGCGCGCCGCTGCTTTGTGTTGAACCTTGCCACAACAGTTGCCCTGCTTGCCGCTCTGGTCGCATGGCCAGCCACAACCGCCCGCGCAGCGGATTTGGAGAAGACAGAACTCAAGTTCGGCTTCATCAAGCTGACCGATTGTGCCCCGCTGGTCATCGCCAAGGAAAAAGGTTTTTTCGATGATGAAGGACTGGACGTAACACTCGAAGCGCAGGCGAACTGGAAAATTCTCCTCGACCGAGTGATCTCCGGCGAACTCGACGGCGCACATATGCTCGCCGGTCAGCCGATTGCCGCGACGATTGGTTTCGGCACCAAGGCCGACATCATCACGGCGTTCAGCATGGATTTGAATGGCAACGGCATTACGGTTTCAAAAAATATTTGGGCGCAAATGCAGGCGGCCAATCCGGCATTGAACGGCGATAATATTTCGCGTCCGGTCAAGGCTGACGCGCTGAAGCCGATTGTGCAAAAATATAAATCCGACGGCACGCCGCTGAAACTCGGCATGGTGTTTCCGGTTTCGACGCACAATTACTATCTGCGTTACTGGCTCGCCGCCGGCGGCATCAACCCGGTTATTACACGACGACGGACATCAGCGGCACCAGCGGCGGCGATGTTTTGATTTCGGTGACGCCGCCGCCGCAGATGCCGGCGACGATGGCGCAGGGCACGATTCAAGGCTACTGCGTGGGCGAGCCGTGGAACCAGAAGGCCGTGTTGAGCGGCATCGGCATTTCGGTGGTGACCGACTACGAAGTCTGGAAGAACAACCCGGAAAAAGTTTTCGGTGTCACCGCCGCGTGGGCCGCGAAAAATCCCAAGACGCACCTCGCCGTGATCAAGGCGCTCATCCGCGCCGGCAAATGGCTGGACGCCAGCCCGGAAAACCGCAAGGAAGCCTGCAAAATTTTGTCCATGCCGCAATACGTCGGCGCGGATTACCCGGTCATCGCCAACTCGATGACCGGCACCTGGGAATATTTTCCCGGCGACACGCGCGCGGTGCCGGACTTCAACGTCTTCTTCCGCTACAACGCGACGTATCCATATTACAGCGATTGCATCTGGTTCCTGACGCAGATGCGCCGCTGGGGTCAGATTTCCGAAGCCAAGCCGGACGCTTGGTATGAAGAAACCGCGAAAAAAGTTTATCGCCCGGACATCTATCTCGCCGCCGCCGCCGCGCTCGTCAAAGAAGGCAAACTCACTGCAGCCGAAGTGCCGAAGACCGACGGTTACAAGCCCGCGACGGCCGACTTCATTGACGGCATTGAGTTCGACGCCCACAAGCCGAACGCCTACATCGGCAAGTTCACCATCGGATTAAAAGACTAAACCCAAACCCTGCCTCACGCAGAGGACGCAAAGGACGCAAAGAAAAATGAAACGCGAATCCACATCGGCAAATGAAATGACCATTGTCCAAGGCAACGCAACATTTTTGTCTTGCTCCTTTGCGTCCTTTGCGGACTTGGCGTGAGAAATTTGTTCCAAATTTGTTTCTGAATAATGAGCGCCTTGATCCAAACCTGTGAAAATGTCGGCCTGAACTGGTTTGTTCCGTTCCTCCGGCTCCTGCGCCGCGAGAACCCGAACGAGCAGTTCCGGCAAATCCTGTTGAACATCGGCGTGCCGGTGGTGGCGATGCTGATTTTTCTCGGCGCATGGAGCTGGGTGGCGGGCCATGTGAAAGTCAGTTTCGGTTCCGTGCCCGGCCCGGCGGCGGTCTGGGCGCAGGCGGAAATCATGTGGGCCGGCTACCGCGCCGACCGCGCGAGTGAAGCCGCGTTTTATGTAAAACAGGTTGCGAAGAAAAAGGAATTTCTCGCCCAAAATCCCGGCGGTGAATGGCACGAACACAAGTATTCCGGCGCGCCGACTTACATTGACCAGATTTTCACCAGCTTAAAAACGGTCTTCGCCGGATTCCTCATCGGCTCATTGATTGCCGTGCCGCTGGGAATTCTCTGCGGGTTGAGCAAGGTAATTAACAACGCGATGAATCCGTTCATCCAGTTGTTCAAACCCGTGTCGCCGCTGGCGTGGCTGCCCATCGTGATGATCATGGTCAGCGCGCTTTACAACCCGAAAGATCCGATGTTCGAGAAGTCATTCATCAGTTCGGCGTTCACCGTGGCGCTGTGTTCGCTATGGCCGGCGCTGATCAACACGTCGCTCGGCGTGGCGCAAATTGACAACGATTACCTGAACGTCGCCCGCGTGCTCAAGCTCGGCTGGTGGAAGAAGATTACCAAGATCGTTATTCCGTCTGCGTTGCCGCTCATCTTCACCGGCCTGCGATTGTCGCTCGGCGTCGGCTGGATGGTTTTGATCGCGGCGGAAATGCTCGCGCAAAATCCCGGCCTCGGAAAATTCGTCTGGGATATGTTCCAAAACGGCAGCAGCGACACGCTCGCGCAAATCATGGTGGCCGTGTTCACCATCGGCATCATCGGCTTCGCGCTGGATCGCGTGATGATGATTTTGCAACGCGCCGTTAGTTTCGACAACGCCACCATCCGCTGAATCATGGCTTTTCTCGAACTCCAAAACGTCAGCAAAGGCTACGGCCTCGGTGCCAAACGCGCCGAGGTGCTGCATGACCTCAACCTCAAGATCACCGAGGGTGAGTTCGTGGCCATCGTCGGCTATTCCGGCGCGGGCAAGACCACGTTGATGTCGCTGATCGCCGGCTTGCAACGTCCCGACACCGGCAGCGTCACGTTGCGCGGCGAGGAAGTGAAGGAGCCTTCACCGGATCGCGCGATTGTTTTTCAAAATTATTCGCTGCTGCCGTGGTTGAGCGTCCATGAAAATATCGCGCTGGCCGTGGATGAAATCTTCCCCGGCTGGACAAAGGAAAAACGCAGCGCACACATCGAAAAATTTATCGCGATGGTCAGTCTCACGCCGGCGCGCGACAAGAAGCCACGCGAACTTTCCGGCGGCATGAGGCAGCGCGTGAGCGTCGCCCGCGCACTGGCGATGAACCCGCGCATCCTGCTGCTCGACGAACCGCTCTCCGCGCTCGACGCACTGACGCGGGCTACGTTGCAGGACGAAATCGAACGCATCTGGGAATCTGACCGCAAGACTGTCGTGCTCATCACGAACGACGTGGACGAAGGCATTTTGCTGGCGGACCGCATCATTCCCTTGAGTGCCGGCCCGCGCGCCACGCTTGGCCCGGAAGTGAAGGTGGACATTGAGCGTCCGCGCAATCGCAAACAGTTAAATCACGATCCGCGCTTCAAAGCCATCCGCAAGGAAGTCATCAGTTATTTGCTCGGTACCGGTGGCCGGGCAAAAACGTCGCTCACGCGCAAACTCATTTTGCCGGACGTGGAGCCGGAAGATTTGAACCTACCGCGCTCAATGATGGGCCGACGCGCCCGCCGCAAAGGTGAGGAAAAATCTGAAACGGTTGAAGTATCATGAGCGACTACGTCGAACTATCCAAATTGTCGAAGATCTACCCGACGCCCAAAGGTCCGGCGGTCATCGTCAAGGATTTCAATCTGCGCATCAAGCAGGGCGAGTTCGTCACGCTCATCGGGCATTCCGGCTGTGGCAAAAGCACGGTGCTCTCGATGCTCGCGGGTTTGAGCGA
>DATCBW010000016.1:0-2089 GCA_036511615.1 Verrucomicrobiia bacterium
GGAGATTGCGTTCGGGCGCGGAACCTATTCCGTGCTGCACCGGGGACGTGATGATGAGGACGGCGGCGTGATTTACGGTGTTTCCGATGAAGAAAGCCGGTTGAACATCAACACGGCGACCAGCGACGAACTCACGAAAATTCAAGGTATGGGCAGCGACGTGGTCACGGCAATTTTGGGCTGGCGCGGTTCGGGCAGCACTGCCGCCGAAAAGGATTATTACCTCGCGCTGCGTCCGCCTTACGTGCCGCGCGGCGCGGCGTTTGAAACCGTGCGCGAACTGCTGATGGTGCGCGGCGTGACTCCTGATTTGCTGCTGGGCCGGGATGTTCATCAAAACGGTTTGCTGGATGATCAGGCAGATGGCATTGACGAGCCGCCAAAATATCAGGATTCCGTTTCCGAAAGCGATCTGGGCTGGGCCGGAATTTTAACGGTGAACTCTTCCGTCAAAAATGTGAACGCCGCCGGCGATGATCGCGTGAACATTCAAACCGCCGATGAAACATCGCTCGCGGCGGTGCCTGGCCTCACGCGTGACATCGCGCGGGCGATGGTTTCGTATCGCAACCGCAATCGTTTCCAAAGCATCGCGGATTTGCTCGACGTGACGCCGCCGCAAAACAACGGGAATGGCCAGGGCGCACGAAACAATTCAAATCCTTCAACCGACAATTCTTCCGGCCCGCATGTCATTGACGAGAATTTGCTGATGGAAATCGCGGACGACGTGACGGCGGCGGACGACAAAACGCTGTCCGGCGCCATCAACATCAACACGGCGGGTTTGGACGTGCTGGTTTGTCTGCCGGGAATTGACCGCGATCTGGCGCAGAAGATTATTTCGCATCGCCAGTCCTCCGGTTTTTTTGCGAACACCGCCGAACTGCTGAAAGTGGACGGCATGACGCGCGATATAATCAAGCAGGTGGTGCCGCTCGTCACGGCGCGTTCGGAGACGTTCCGCATTCTGGCCGAGGGCCGCGTAAAATCCACCGGTGTGCGCCAGCGCGTTCAAGTCATCGCGCGAGTCAATCTCGACGGCGTGAAAACCCTTTCGTATCGGGAGGATGATTTATGAAGGAGCTTTTGAATCCGCCGCCGGTTTTCATCGAGATCAATCCGGCTTCGCTGCGGGCTTTGCGCGAAAACACCGGCCTCGAACTGCCGTTGTCGCGCGCGGTGGATGGGAAATTGACCGCCGCGTGCCGGAAGGAATTGATTGCCGCGCTGCAAAATTTTCTGGGGCGAAACAACTGGCAGCCGCGCGTGCGCGCCGTTTGCGGCATCAGCGCGCATGGAGTTTCGCTCCGAAAAATCACGCTGCCCGCGCTGGCTGGCGGCGAACTCGAAAGCGTGTTGCGGCTGCAAATTGAAAAGGAATTTCCCCTGTCACCGGACGAACTGGCCTGGGGCTGGCGCGAGCTTGCCGACGAAGCGGGCAGGCGCGAAGCCCTCGTCGTCGCTGTTCGCAAGGAGGTCATTGAAGACTATGCCAGCATCTTGCTGGAGGCGGGCGCAAATCCCGAATTCACGGTGTCGGCGTTTGCGCGTGAACTGCTTTGTCCGTCGCCCGGCGAAACGCACGCAATTTTGGAAGCGGACCGCAATCATGCCGAGCTGGTTTCCATCGAGAACGGCGTGGCAACCGGTCTAAAGATTTTACCTGCGAACGGTGACATTGCCGAAACCGTTCTAAAAAACTCATCCGCGAAAGTCATTTGGGTTTCGGGAAACGCGGCCACGCAAAATGGCGTTTTGGAAAAATTGTCGGCACGGATGGCTTGCCGCCGGCTGGAAATTCCCGGTGGCGACGGATTTTCCGCCGCGACCGTTGGTCTGAAAAAATCTGTGTCGGAAAACATTCCCCTGCCCTGCCTGCAATCAAAAATCGCTCCGGCCAAAACATCGTTCAGTTTTTCGCGGATGGATTTTTCGGGGGCGGAAAACCGCCGCTGGCTCGTGCGCATTGGCGTGCTGTTGCTGTTGCTGCTGGTTCTGCCTTATGCCGAAGCCATCCTGTTCAAGCCGCTGCTTGCGCGAAAACTGGCCGCGTTCAAAAACCAACGGGAGCAGTTTGCGTCAGTCG
>DATCBW010000017.1:0-21738 GCA_036511615.1 Verrucomicrobiia bacterium
CGCGGTTGGCAACGTGGTTCGTCGTGAAGACATCGCATAGCTGATCGAACTCGCCGAGTTTTTCCGGTTCATCAAAAGCCGCCATGACAAAGGGCAGCGCCGCGTGACCAAGTTGTTGCAGTCCCGCTTCGATGAAGGAAACCAGTTCCGTGCGATTGCGGACTTCCCCATGCTGCCACGCTGCCTCCAGTCCGAGTGAATGAGCGAAGCCGCCGGTGGGAAAGGCGGAGTCAGCGAGTTGCCAGAGGGTGAAGTCGGGCGCGACAACGTCTTGGACTGCGGCAGCCCTCTGCCGCTTTCTGCGTCCCACGCCGTTCAAAGCGGCAGAGGGCTGCCGCAGTCCAAAACCTTGCGGAGTGCGAGACTTCATCTTTGTAGCAGCCGACGTGAGGAGGCTCATTTTTCGTTTTCGGTTTGCCATGGAAATTAGAGCCTCCTCAAGTCGGCTGCTACGAGGCTAAAATAATTGATAGCGCTGCGCCAGCGGCAAAATTTTCGCCGGCTCGCACGTCAGCAGTTCGCCGTCGGCGCGGACCTCGTAGGTCTCCGGATCCACCGTGATCTTGGGCATCGCGTTGTTCCACTTCAAATCCTTCTTACCGACCTTGCGGCAACCTTTCACGGCCTCGATGCGCTTGGTCAGGCCGTAGGTTTTGCCAACGTTCTTCTGCTTTGCGAGCTTGCTGACGAACGCGATGGAAATCATGCCCGTTGCGCGTCCGAAGGCACCAAACATCGGACGCATGAACACCGGCTGCGGCGTCGGGATGCTCGCGTTCGGATCGCCCATCTGCGCCCAAGCGATGACGCCGCCTTTGACGACCATTTCCGGTTTTGCACCGAACATTGAAGGTTTCCACAAGACGATGTCCGCGAGCTTGCCAGCTTCAATCGAGCCGATGATGTGCGCCATGCCGTGGGCGAGCGCGGGATTGATCGTGTATTTCGAGAGGTAACGTTTGATTCGGACGTTGTCGTTGTTCCCCTGCTCTTCCGGCAGCCGGCCGCGTTGCTGTTTCATCTTATCCGCAGTCTGCCAACTGCGCGTGATGACTTCGCCGATGCGACCCATCGCTTGCGAATCTGAACTCATCATGCTGATCGCGCCCAGGTCGTGGAGAATGTCCTCCGCCGCGATAGTCTCGCCGCGAATCCGGCTTTCGGCGAACGCCACGTCTTCCGGCAAATTCGGATCAAGATGATGGCACACCATGAGCATGTCGAGATGCTCGTCAATCGTGTTGACCGTGTAAGGCTTCGTCGGGTTCGTGGAACTTGGCAGCACGTTCGGCTCGCCGCAAATGCGGATGATGTCCGGCGCGTGGCCACCGCCCGCGCCTTCACTGTGATAAGTATGAATCGTGCGACCTTTGAACGCCGCAATCGTGCCTTCCACAAACGTGGATTCATTCAATGTATCGGTGTGAATTGTAACTTGAATGTCGTGCTTGTCCGCCATGCTCAAGCAGCAATCAATCGCGGCGGGCGTGGTGCCCCAATCTTCGTGCAGCTTCAGGCCAATCGCACCGGCGGCAATTTGTTCCGGCAAGCCTTCTGGTATCGCGGTGTTGCCTTTGCCGGTGAAACCAAAATTCAGTGGCAATGAATCTACCGCTTGCAACATCGCCTTGAAATAAAACGGCGCCGGCGTGCAGGTCGTCGCACAGGTGCCGACCGCCGGACCGGTGCCGCCGCCAACCATCGTCGTTAGGCCGGCGGCAATGGCTTCGTGCGCTTGTTGGGGGCAGATGAAATGAATGTGCGAATCAAATCCGCCCGCCGTGATGATCAAACCTTCGCCGGCGATGACTTCTGTCGTGACGCCGACAATCATTCCCTTGGTCACGCCTGCCATCATGTCAGGATTGCCGGCCTTGCCGATGCCAGAGATCAGGCCGTTCTTGATACCGATGTCGGCCTTGTAAATACCGGTGTAATCCACGATGAGCGCGTTGGTGATGACGCAATCCAGCGCGTCCTTTGCGCCGACGCCAGCGGCCTGGCCCATGCCTTCGCGAATGACCTTGCCGCCGCCGAATTTGCATTCGTCGCCATAAACCGTGAAATCCTTTTCGACTTCGAGGATGAGCGACGTGTCGCCGAGCCGGACTTTGTCGCCGGTCGTCGGGCCGAACATGTCGGCGTAGTGGGCGCGTTTCATTTTGTGCATATCAATTTTTCGTAGGAGCCGACGTGAGGAGCCCCAAACTAAATAATCGGCCAAGTAAATTAGAGACTCCTCACGTCGTCTCCTACAAATTAAGTTGTGGCGAACCCTTTGGTCTTCACCCGCTTCAAAGCGGCTTTCTTTTCAGCGGCGGATACTTTGCCGCTCGCCAGATTATTGCCGCCGCGAATGACTTTTTTGCCGGCAATCTCGACAAGTTTTACGGTCTTGGTTTCGCCGGGTTCAAAACGCACGGCGGTTCCGGCCGGAATGTCCAGACGTTTGCCGTAAGCTGCGCCGCGATCAAATTTCAGCGATGCGTTCGTCTCGATGAAATGATAATGGCTGCCGACTTGGATCGGCCGGTCGCCGAGATTCGTGACGGGAATTTCAATTGTCGCGCGTCCGACGTTGATCTCGATTTCGCCATCCTTGATTTCCGTCGAACCGGGAATTGGTTCATCGGCGATGGATTTGAAAATGGATAATTTTGGAATCGGCAGGAAGCTTCCATGCAATGCGAGCGAGAGATTTCCATTCTCACTTGCAATGGGATGATGCACGGTCACGAGCTTGGATCCATCGGGAAACGTGCCTTCCACCTGCACGTCGTAAATCATTTCCGGCACGCCGGACATGACCTGATTGCGTCCGAGCAACTGACGGCCGAGGTTCATCAGCTCGGCGACACTCCTGCCGTCGCGGATGAATTCCAGCAGCACGGTGGCGATGAGCGCGACGGCTTCGGGATGGTTCAATTGCAGGCCGCGCGCGAGCCGTTTCTGCGCGAGGAAGCCCGCTTGATGCAGCGTCAGTTTGTCGAGTTCACGAGGAGATAAGTGCATACGAAAATCGGTTCACCATTTGCGCGCCCAGGGATCGTCGCCAAGCAGCGCGGAAACAAACTTGAGGTGATGATGCAGTTCGCGACGAGTTTGTTCAACACTTTCGCCGGCCACCCGGAGAATTGAGCCATCGTGGACCGGACTGGCGCTGGTAATGAGCGTCGCATTCCGGCTGACCGGACTTTTTGGAACCACTTCCAGCAGGACTGCGGCAGCTTGCTTCAGCGGTTCCCCGACGAGCAGCAGCAGTGCGAAGCAGTTAAAGCGTCCGGTGCGGTGCGGCGACGTGAGCGGGTCAGTCGCCGCGTCCAGCAGGATGGAATCCATAAAAATTCGTTCGCCAGAAAGGAAAACATCATTGCGGCTTTGGAAACGGTCGAACGCCCAGCGTTCGCCCCGCGCCGCGCGACCCGAGGTGAACCAGTCCACCAGCACCAGCCCGGCTCCGGCTCGCAATCGAAATGTCTGTCGCTGGACATAGGTCGAATTGGCAAAGGGCTGGACCGGATCAGGCGCGAACACGAGCAATGCATTTTCTTCGACGGTCGCGTTGGTGACATGGCCGCACGCGCGCCGGCGCGGGTTGCGATAAACTTTGGTCGAAGCCTGGGTGCCGAGAAAACAACAGGTGTTCTTGCCGAGGCGCAAATCCAGTCGCGTCTCATCGCCGGCGACGAAGCCGCCGCCGAAACTGCTGGTGAAGGCCCAGACGCTTTGACCGCGCGACCGGGGGGTGAGGAGCTTCAGCGGGGCGCAGGCAAACGCGGAGGTGACGGTGCTCTGGCCAAAAACGGATTGGACTTCCAGCACCGCGCAACTCTTTTCCGGGCGATCAATTTTAATGGACGCAACCACAGGTCAAACGGTCAGATGCTTTTTAACGATGTCATCGTTGAGGTGCGCGATCGATCCTTCGACCACCACCGCGCCACGATCCATGATGTAAAAACTGTCGCCGACGGCGAGGCAAAAATCGAGGTATTGCTCGACGAGCAGAATGCTGATCTTTCCTTCCTTTTTAATTTTCACCAGCGTGTCGCCGATGAGGTCAATGATGTTGGGCTGTATGCCTTCGGTCGGCTCGTCGAGAATCAAAACTTTCGGATCGGTGAGCAAGGCGCGGGCGATGGCGAGCTGCTGCTGCTGGCCGCCGCTCAAGACGCCGCCTTTGCGCGGAAGGAATTCCTTGAGGATGGGAAACAATTCCAGCGCGCGTTCCACCGCGCCGTCGGCTTTCTTGCCGTGAACCACGAGGCCAATCTTCAGGTTTTCCCAGACGGTGAGGTGCGGAAAAATGTCGCGGCCCTGCGGCACATACCCGATGCCGAGCCGGGCGCGCGCGTCGGGTGGAAGGCCGATGAGTTCTGTTCCATCGAGCTTCGCCGAGCCGCTGTCCGGCTTCGCCAGGCCGACGATGGATTTGAGCGTGGTGGTTTTGCCAACACCGTTGCGCCCCATGAGGCAGACAAGACTGCGTTCCGGAATGGTGAGATTCACACCGCGCAAAATCAGCGAGCCGTCGTAACTGACGTTGATGTTGGAGAGCGTCAGCATAATTGGATGAAACATTCAACATTCAACATTGAACGCTCAACATCGAACAAGGCGGAGAATTGGGTCGCTTTGGGATTTCGGCGTTGAATGTTGAATGTTGAATGTTTCATCTGGCTTTGCTTAATGTTTCTTTTTGCGTCCGAGATAAACCTCTTTCACACGTTCGTCATTTTGCACCTCGTCCACCGTTCCTTCGCACAAGACCGTGCCTTGATGCAGCACCGTGACTTTGCGGGCGATCTGGCGGACGAAAGTCATGTCGTGTTCGATGACGATGATGCTGTGCTTGCCTTCAAGGCTCAACAGCAGTTCACCGGTCTTGTGCGTTTCCTCGTCGGTCATGCCGGCGGCGGGTTCGTCCACGAGCAGCAGCTTCGGATTTTGCGCGAGCAACATGCCGATCTCCAGCCATTGTTTCTGACCGTGGCTCAATGCGCCGGCTTTCCAATCAGCCTTGCCGTCGAGCGCGATGGTTTTGAGGACTTCGTAAATGTGGTCGCGGCGTTCGGGCGTGACGCGGGAGAATAAACTATTCCAGACGCCACGACTGCCGTGCAGCGAAAGCCAGATGTTTTCAAACACCGTGTGATCGGTGTAAACCGAAGGCGTCTGAAATTTCCGGCCGACGCCGAGCTGATTGATTTTCGCCTCGTTTAATTTGGTGAGGTCGGTGTCGCGGCCAAATTCGATCTTGCCGCTGTCCGGCTTGGTGCGGCCGGTGATGAGGTCAAGCATGGAACTTTTGCCCGCGCCGTTCGGGCCGATGATCACGCGCAGCTCGCCATCATCAATGTAAAGGGTGAGGTTCGAGATGGCCTTGAAACCCTCGAAGGATTTGTTCACCTCTTCGAGCAGCAGAATGAATTCTTGTTTGGGAGGCGGAATGCTCATTCGGGTTTTGACAGCGGTTTTTCCGGCGCCGGTTGCGGAATGGCTTCAGTCGTTTTATCCCCGCCGGTTTTCGCCGGAAAAAATTTCTTTTTCAGTGCGCCCAATTGAGCAGGCAGGCCAACGATGCCCTTCGGCATGTAGAGCGTCACGAGAATGAAGGTCAGGCCGAGGAACAGCAGCCAAAGATCGGGATACGCGCGGGTGGCCCAGCTTTTCATGGCGTTCACCGCGAACGCGCCGATGACGGGGCCGATGAGCGTGCCACGGCCACCGACGGAGACCCAGACGACGGCTTCAAGTGATTTGTCCGTGGCCATGTCACTCGGATTAATGATGCCGACTTGCGGGACGTAAAGCGCGCCGGCCAGGCCGGCGATGATCGCGGCCAGCACAAAAACGAACAGCTTGAAATTCGGCGTGTTGTAACCGGAGAAGAGCACGCGGTTTTCGCTGTCGCGGATGGCGCGCTGCACCTTGCCAAATTTGCTTCCGGTGAGCCATCTGCACAGCAGGTAGGTGGCGAGCATCAACAGCACGGTGCAGATGTAGAGACCACGCTGTGTGGACGGCGTGCGCAAGTCATGGCCGGCAACAAATTTGAAGTCCGTGAAACCGTTGTTGCCGCCCATCAGCAGGTCGTTGCGGAAAAACAAAAGGCAGGCCGCGTAAGTCAGCGCCTGGGTCAGGATGGAAAAATACACGCCGCGAATGCGCGAACGAAACGCGAGAAAACCGAAGACCGACGCGAGGGCCGATGGCAGCAACACGACCATCATCAGCGCGAACGGAAAGCTGGAGAACGGTTCCCAGAACGCGGGCAGCTTGCTCCAGCCGAGAAACACCAGGAAGTCGGGAATCGGCTGATGATACTGGCCGAGGTCGCCGATCATGCGCATGAGATACATGCCCATCATGTAGCCGCCCAGTGCGAAGAACAGGCATTGGCCCAAGCTCAACAAGCCGGTGTAACCCCACAGCAAATCCACACTGATGGCAAGGATGCCGTAGCACAGATATTTGCCATAAAGATTGATCGTGAAATTGCTGACGTGCCACCAACTGCCTGCCGCAGTGAAGGCGTTCAGGCCGGGCAGCACGAACAGCAGAAACACCGTGGCCACGACTACGATCCACAGTTCCCATTTTTTAACTTTGGCCGGCATGGACATGTCGTTAATCAAGACTGCGGCTGCGGATGGAGAAGAGGCCGCCGGGTTTCCATTGCAGGAACAGGATGATGGCGGTCAGCACGATTATCTTTCCCATGACCGGCGAGCCGAGTTGCTGTTGCAAAACCTGATCCGTCATGCCAATGCCCATCGCCGAATAGACTGTGCCAATGATGCTGCCAACGCCGCCGACGACCACGGTCATGAACGCATTGACGAGGTGATCCTGCCCCATGCTGGGGCCGACGTTGCCGATTTGCGAAAGAAACGCACCCGCCAAACCGGCCAAACCGGAGCCGAAGGCGAAGGTCATCATGTTGACCCGCGTGGTGCGCACGCCCATGCAGGAGGCCATCGAACGATTTTGCATCACCGCACGAATCAGCAAACCGAGCGGTGTTTTGGAGAGCAGCAGCCACGTGCCAATCACAATCAAAATGGCGAAGGCGATTACAAACACGCGGTTGTAGCCGAACGAAACGTCATGGATCGTGAAATGGCCGAGCAACCAGGACGGCGAATTCACCTGAACATTGTTCGCGCCAAAAACCATGCGGAACAATTGCTGCATCACGAGCGACACGCCCCAGGTGGCCAGCAGCGATTCGAGCGGGCGGCGATACAGGAATTGGATGACCGCGCGTTCCAGCACCAAGCCCGCCAGCGCCGCCATGATGAAACTCAACGGGATCGCGAACAGGAAATAACTTTGGTAGAACCAGCCGGTGGCATTCAGGCCCGGCAGGCTCAAGCCAAAACCGAGTTGATGGCCAGCGATGCTGAAGGGGAGATTGATGGCAAAAGAAAAGCCCGTGCCGAAAATATTTTGCACCACATACGTCGTGTAAGCACCGATGGCGATCATTTCGCCGTGCGCCATGTTGATAACGCCCATCAGACCGAAGGTGATGGCGAGACCGAGCGCAATGACCAGCAGGATTGAGCCAGCACTGATGCCGCGAAAGATCGTCCCGTAAAAATTCACCCACCAGATATGCTGCTCGATGGAGGTGACGGTTTTTTTGGCCGCCTGAAGCACCGCAGGACTGGCGTTGGTGCTGGCCGCGATTTTTTGCAACTCGGCCAGGCTGCCGATGGAACCGAGCGCGCCAAGCTGCTGGATGGCGTTAATTTTCACCGTCGGATCGCTGTCCATCAGTTGCAACAACGCCACGGCTTCGTGAATCGCCTTGATAACGCGCACGTCCGTCTCCTTGGTAAGCCGGGCTTGCAAAAGGGGGATGTAGGATTCCTTTTGTGAGTTGCTGATTTTGGTGGCCGCCGACCAGCGCGCGTCCGGGTCGGGGCTGGAAAGTGCCAGCATATCCAGCGTCTGTTGAATGGTGCTTCGCAGGCGCATGTCACTGTCCACGGAATTCAAATCACTGTCGGTAAAACGGAGTTCCTTGCCCGAAGCATCCTTGACCGGCTGGCCGTCCACAATGCGGATCGCGCGGGCCTTGCCATCGGCGTCCTGCTGATCTTCCAAGGTTACGGGAATTTTTGAACCGTCGGGCGCTTCATAGAAATAGACGCCGTCCCGCGTCCAGGCGAACAACACATCGCCAACCAGCTTGGAGCCGGTTTCGCCAAGTTTATTGAGCAGCTTCTGCCGTTCGTCACCGGTGCTCGTAATGGCCTGCACCAGCGTTTGGCGCACAGTGGAATCGTCCGGCCCGGCGTTGGTCGGAGCCGACATGGTTTGCAGGCATAGCAACATCAAAGGCAGTCCGGCAAACAGGCGATGCATGATTTTCATCCGATTGAAAAAAGGGGCGGAGCAAACAAGCCCCGCCCCTTTGCATTTTCAATTCAGGTGTTCAGACTTGTTACAAATTACTTGCCCATGGCCGACAGTTTTTCGTCGAGACCTTTCAACAGGAACGGTTCGCCTTTGACCTGGTCAAAGGTCTTGAGGATTTTGAACTGGCCGTTGGCCTTGGTTTCACCAATATAGACGTTCTTGGTGGTATGGTGATTTTCGTTCATGGTGTTCATGCCTCCGGGACCGGCGAAGCTGATGGTGCCGGATTCCAAAACCTTGCGGACGGCGTCCACGTCAAACGTGCCGGCTTTTTCCACGGCTTCTTTCCACAGATAGACTCCGTCATAGGAAAGCACCATCGGGCTGTCCACCACGCGCTTTTCCTTGATGACGCCGGGATAGCTTTCGGTTTTCAACCAGGCATTCCAGTCTTTGATGAACTTCTCATTTTCTGGCGTGTTCAAGGACATGAAATAGGTCCAGCAACCAAGTTCGCCCACCAAGTCCTTGGTCGGCATGGAGCGCAATTCGTCTTCCGCGAGGCTGAAGGAAACCACGGGGCAATCAGCGGCGGTCAAACCAGCGGCGACAATTTCCTTGAAGAACGGCACGTTGGAATCACCGTTGATGGTGTTGATCACGCAGGCGTCACCGCTGGCGGCGAACTGCTTGATCTCGGCCACGATTTGCTGGAAGTCGGTGTGACCGAAGGGAACGTATTTGCCGGCGGAAATAACCTTGCCGTCCGCGTCCTTGCGCACGCCGCCGCCGATGTTCTCAATCGGCACGCCATGCAGGAGCAGATATTTGTAGAGAATCAAATCGGTGGTCTGCGGATAAACGTAGTCCGTGCCGATCAGATAGAACTTCTTTTTGCCCTGGGCCAGCATATAATCCACGGCGGGAATCGCCTGCTGGTTCACGGCTTCGGCGGTGTAGAAAATGTTCTTGGACAATTCTTCACCTTCGTATTGCACGGGATAGAACAGCAGGCCATTGTCCTTTTCAAACACGGGCAGCACAGATTTGCGGCTCACCGAGGTCCAGCAGCCGAACGTCACCGCCACCTTGTCTTCTTCAAGCAACTGTTTGGCCTTTTCGGCGAACAGCGGCCAGTTGGACGCGCCGTCCACGACGACTGGTTCGATCTTATACGACTTGTCACCGACCTTGATGCCGCCGGCGGAGTTGATCTGGTCAAACGTGAACAACAGCACGTCGCGCAGCGACGTCTCGCTGATGGCCATTGTGCCGCTCAACGAGTGGAGCACGCCGACTTTCACGGTGTCTTGAGCCATTGACTGGCGGGTCAGGGTCAGCGCAATTGCCAGCGCCATTAGTTTAAGCAAATGATTTTTCATGGTTGGATATGGAGATGAATTTTATGGTTTTGGTTTAAGCAGAAAGTTTGATTTAGAACAGATAGGAAGCACCGCAGCCGAGTATGAACTGGTCATGGCTGCCATTTAACCCGCCCGTGTAGGAGGTGGTGTCGTAACGCACTTCCGGCTGAATTTTAATGTTCGGAGCCGGTTTGAGATTTACGGTAAAAGTAAAGCTGGCCAGATTGCCGTTTAGATCGTTCGAATATATCCCCGCGCCAAAGGGTGCCGGTCCACCGAATTTGGTGTTGATGCCCATGCCATCCTTGTCATCGAGATATTCACCGCGGAAGGCGACGCCGAACTTGGAGGTGAAATCATACCAAACCCAGCCGCCAATGGACCAAGTATCTCCGCTGGAGGCACCATCAGGCTCGAAGTGGAAGTAATCGAATTCAAATCCGGTGCCAAGCTTGTCTGTGAACTGGCGTCCGCCCAGAACCGACGCGCCGTTCACGGTCAACGACCCCGCACCTTCACCGCCAAAACCCACGATGCTGATCCAAGTCTTGCTGTCGGGGGTGATGCCGATGCTGCCCATCACGCCTTTGCGCGTCTGGGTGGTGACGGGTCCGGCGTAAAGGCCGTTGTCCACGCGGAACTTCACGTCGAGCCATTTGGTGAAGGCATAATCCAGTTGCACGCCGGCGGACGGGCCGTTGCCGGTGTAATACCATTGATAACCCTGGGAAAAATTGGGGTTGGCCGCGCCGCCGTCGCCGGATTCAAAGTTCAACAAAGAAATGAGTTCGCCCGCTTTGATGTTCAATCCGGTGCCGATGGGAACATTCAAGTCCACATAAGCCTCCCGCAAATAATCAAAGCCTGTGATGCCGCTGCCGGAATTCAAAATCGGCGCGTCCTCCCCGGCCATCAGCGACACCCGATAACCTGCGGCCCAATCCTCGCCGCTGCGCGCGGCGGGCGCGCTGGCGAACGTGATCTTCACCTTGTTGAGGGAAAAACTATTGTCCTTGGTGTTCCACAAGTAACCGTCGGAATAACCGCCAGCCGGATGATCCGTGTTGTAAAAGTAAGACGTCTGCACAAAACCGCTGATGGTCATGTCGCCAAGAGCCGAGACATATTTTGGAGCCGACGTGCCGCTCGGCAGCAGTCCCTCCTTTTTGGCCACGTCTTCCAAGGCATCCAGACGCTCCTTCAACTCCTGGTTCTGCTTTTCTAGTTTGGCAAAGGCTTCGGCATCGGGAGGCGTGGTCATCTGGGCGTGCGCGGCGAAACTGCCCCCGGCAATGACGCCAAGAAAAGCACCCGCCGTCAGCAGACGTTGTTGTTTATTCCGCAATGAAGTTCTGGCTGGTTGTTTTTTCATTTCAATGGCTGGTTCTGGTTCGGTTCTGGTTTGTGTGGATTGAAGGCAAACACGCCGCTGGCTTTTTAATTGCTGTAGCATCCTGCACTTGCCTGCTATGCCTCATCGAAATCACAGTCAAGCAGGCGAAATGCCAGCAGCCCGGTTTCGCAGGCGTTTGAAACTTGAAAAATTTTTGGAAGCAATGTGAATGGAATTCAACCATGAGCGAATCACTAGACAGCAGACAGTTGGAGGCATTTGTGGCGCTGGCCAAAAACGGGAGTTACACCGAGACGGCAAAGCAATTATATGTCACCCACTCGGCCATCAGTCATTCCATGCGGACGCTGGAGAACCAAACTGGTTGTCGTCTTTTAAGCAAGGTGCGCAAAAAAATAGTGCTTACGGAGGCCGGGGAAACATTGCTGCCCCATGCCCGGCGGGTGCTTGAAGAAATGCGGCTGGGTCGTGTCGCCCTGCGAGAATTGAACAAGTGGGGCTCCCGGCATTTGCGGCTGGTGGTGGAACCCGCCCTTTGTGCCGTGGTGCTCGCGCCGGTGCTGCTGAAATTTTACCAGGAATTCCCCCAGTTCTTCATTCAGTTGGAAGTCCACGGCTACGGTGATCCCGTCAGTTTGCTGGAAAATAATCGCGTGGATCTGTTGCTGGTGGAAAAACCGCAAACCGGCGATCAAATTGAATTTCTTCCCTTGCTGGCCGACCGCTTCGTCTTCGTGGTGAATTCCGCCCATCCTTTGGCATCGCAAACCAGTGTGTCCCGCGCCGATCTCGCCAAGCCGCCCTGTCTGTTGTTGCGCGGTTCCAGCCACGGACGCAAACGGCTGGACGACTTTCTATGCCAGCGCGGCCTGGCGCTGAACATCATCGGGGAAATCGAATGCCTTGACACGGTGAAGGAGATGGTAAAAAAATCGCCTGTCATGAGCATCCTGCCGGGGTGGGTCGTCAGTGAAGAATTAAAAAACCGCGCTTTAATTGCCTTGCCGCCATTACGCAAGCCGTTTGAACAAACCTGGGGAATCGTCCATTCAAAGGCACGCCCCCTAAACCACGCTGAATCAACCTTCTTGAAATTTTGCCGGCAGCGGGTCGCAGAACTGGGTTGAACCAGGATGGCGCGCTGTCCTGCTGAATGCAGAAGCAGGAGCCGTGCGGACGTTGGCCGGGTCACATTTTGCCCGTCAACATTGGCGAAAGTCGCAACCGGCCCAAAGGCTAAAATCAATAAACCACCTTGTTCAGCGGATATTCGATGATGCCTTCCGCGCCGGCAGCTTTGAGCTGCGGGATCAGTTCGCGGACAATGTGCTCGTCAATGATCGTCTCGACGGCGACCCAGCCTTTGAGGCTCAAGCTGGAAATCGTCGGGTTGCGCAGCGCCGGCAAATCCGCCAGCAGCTTCGCCAGATTTTTTTCGGCAATGTTCATCTTCAGGCCAACCAGCGCCTCGGCGTCCAGCGCGCCCTTGAGCAGCATTGCCAGCGTCTCGATTTTTTTGCGCTTCCAAGAATCTTTCCACGCACTGTGATTCGCAATCAGTCGCGGCGTGGAACTCAACAGTTCATCCACAATACGCAGCTTGTTCGCGCGCAGCGAGGAGCCGGTCTCGGTGACTTCCACGATGGCGTCCACCAGTTCGTGCGCCTTCATTTCGGTCGCGCCCCAGGAAAATTCCACCTCGGCCTTCACGCCGTTTTTCTTCAGATACTTTTTCGTCAGGTGAACGACTTCCGTGGCGATACGTTTGCCCTGCAAATCTTTCACTGATTTCACCGGCGAACTTTCCGGCACGCACAGAACCCAGCGCGCGGGCCGGCGCGAGACCTTGCTGAACAGAAATTCGCCGACCTCGTGAACCTTCGAGCCGTTCTCCATGATCCAGTCGTGGCCCGTGATGCCGCAATCGAGATAGCCGTGCTCGACGTAGCGGCTGATTTCCTGTGCGCGGATGAGCCGGATTTCCAGCTCGTCGTCGTCCACATACGGCACATACGAACGGCTGCTGACCTGGATGTTATAGCCGGCCTTGGCCATTTTCTGGATGGCGGCCTCCTGCAAGCTGCCTTTCGGCAAACCGAATTTTAATTTTTTGCTCATTCAATATCTTTCTGCAAATTCCGCTTCACGCGCGGACGCGAAAATTTCTTCGCCGATTCCTTCACCCGCGTGACCGGGTTTATTGTCCAGTTGCGGCGCGGCAAGGCCAACTTTTTTTTGCCCTTCTTCATGCAAAACTTGCGTCAGGGCGGCGTTTGGATTTTCCAGTCGTCGCCGTTTTTCTTCAGGACAAACGAGTAAAATCCCGTCACCGCGCCGCCGGCATACCATTTGCCGATGGCGGCCACCGAACCGTCAGCCTCCGGCTCGTTCACGTCCACGCTCAAGATCATCGCGGGTTTGCCCGTGTCCTTGTCCACAGGTGCAAGGCCAGGATGCAGTTCTGCGCGGTAATCCGGCTTGATGGGCGGGACATGATTCGGAAATTCCTTCCGCAGCGCCGCAACCTCCGACTCGTCGCCCTGAAGGAATATCGCCGAATAATCGCCGTCGTCCCAGAAATGCCGCGTCAGCAGATAAGCAAACACCTGCTCCTCGATCTTCGTCTGGTCCACTTTGGACAGGCTTGGTTTTGGCGGCGGAAGGGAATTGGTGGACGCCTGCGGCACCTTTCCTTCATCGCTAAAGACAATTTTGTCCTTGTCCGTCCGGCAACCGGCAAACAGCAAGACCAGCAAGGCCGCCGCCAGAGATGAAACCAAGCCAGTCGGTTTGAATTTCTGTTTGTCAGTTTTCATCGGTGCAAAATCATTTTTTCCAAATCACGCGCCGGGCCTGGACGGAAATTTCCCCGCGCGCAATGGCCGCCACGCATTTTGGATACAACTCATGTTCCGCCGCATGAATCCGTGCATGCAGGCTGTCGGGCGTGTCGTCGTCAAGCACCGGCACGGTTTGCTGGCCGATGATCGCTCCCGAATCCACGCCTGCGTCCACAAAATGCACCGTGCAGCCGGTCGCTTTCACGCCATGATCCAGCGCCTGCTTCCACGATTCCAGTCCGGGAAACGACGGCAGCAGCGACGGATGAATGTTCACGATCCGGCCTTCAAACGCACGGAGAAAATCACCCTTCAACACGCGCATGAAACCGGCGAGGACGATCAAGTCCACTTTGGCCTCCTGCAACGCCTCGACAAACGCGCGCTCGGCATCTTCATCCAGCTTCGTGCGGAATTTTCCCGGCGGAACAAATTTCGCCGGCAGCTTCCGCTCGCGCGCGTGCGCCAAAATGCCCGCCCCCTCGACATCGCTCAACACGATGGCGACCTCCGCCGGAATTTTTCCCGCCGTCACGGCATCGGCAATCGCGACAAAGTTTGAGCCTTTGCCGGAACCGAGAACGCCAAGCCGAAATGGTTTGCTCACGCGCTTTGAATACCAGAGCGGACTTCTGAAAGCAAATGCGTCTGGATGCGGGCTGTGTCCTTATTTCGCCTGTTCCGACCGCAACGCCAGCCGCCGGAACCGCATGACTTCCCGGCACTGCTCCATGAATTTGAGGTTCGGATTCGGGATGAACCGCTCCAGGGGCGGATTCGGTCTTTGGACAGGCGTGCGCGTTGATTTTTGCGGCTCGACAGGTTTGGCGTCGCGCAGTATGTATGTCTTCATGGTGTTTGCTTTCCATTCATTCGTTGTCTGGGGCGTGAGTCCCACAACCGGTGGCTCGGCACCGCTCACGCGGTGCAACCCACGTTCACGCTGGAGAGCAGACACCGCTTTCACTTTCAGCGCCAGCCATACTGTCTAAGCCACTCGCGCCATGAGCAAGACATTCACGAAGATATGGTTTGGAGTCCGGTTTGCTTTTTGCGGCATAGTCGCTTTGGTCAATAGCATCGCCGTTGGACTTCAAGGCAACGGCAATTTCTTACTGACTGGCATGTTTATTGGTTTGTTTTTAGGTGTGGCATGGTCTGTGTTGCTAGTGTTCGGACTTCCAGCATTGGTGAGGGACTTTCATCTGTCACTGAAGGTTGCATTTTACGGAGCGTTGCTGGTCGCTGCTCTAGTATTATTACCGATCATTTCTTCGCACCTTTGGGGATATTTAGTTTACGACCAGTGGCCTAACCCCTATCAAGCCCGATAGGTCAACAGGAAAAAGCATCCGCGACGGAAAAGTTTTAGTTTTCCGTTTCACGTCCAACCCGCCTCTGCTCCGTTACCAGAGCGAACATCTGAAAGCAAATGCGTCTGGACAACCCAAAGCATGGGTTTAATTTCTGCCACAGACATGGTCGTGCTTCAATGGAAACATACGAGCAACAAATCGCGGAAATTCTGCGCCAGTTGGGCATTGAAAATAAATTTGCCAGACGAAAACCTTTTCGCGAGGCGACGGAACTGGCATCCATCGGAAATGACATTTATGGTCGCGAGCAAAGGCTCGCTCCCATCGCCGCTTCCGCCTGGCACAAGTTGAAAACGGCGGCCGAACGCGATGCGGTCAGCTTGCAGCCGGTTTCCGCGTTCAGGAGCGTGGCCTATCAACGGCAGATCATCGAACGAAAACTCGCGTCCGGACAAACTTGGGAGCAGATTCTCCGGGTCAGCGCGGCTCCGGGTTTCAGCGAACATCACACCGGCAGGGCGATTGACATTACGACTCCGGGCTGCAAGCCGCTTACGGAAGAGTTCGAGCTGACTTCGGAATTTGCCTGGCTCGTCCGCCACGCGAACAATTTTGGATTTTCCATGACGTATCCGCGCGACAACCAACAGGGAGTCATTTACGAACCCTGGCATTGGACATTCTGCGAAGCGGCCTGATGAAACAGTTTGCCCGCCAATCTTTGCAACTGCGTGGTGTTTGGCAGGGCGGTGCTGCTGCGCCGCCTTTTGGCTGACCAGCAGGTCAGCCCTACCGGGTTGGCGTTTGTGCCAACGCGGGTTGAAACTGCGCAACTTTTGGTTCAGTCCAGATGCACGGCCTGATCCAGCAATTGCGGCAGATGGCTGGCGAGGGCGGATTCCCCGATGGTGAAACTGGCTCCCGCCTTTTGCGCGGCGGCGAGCAGTTCCGGCCGGTCGTCGGGCGCGAACGCGATGACCGGCAGATGGCTGGTGGCCGGCGCCGTCTTGATTTGTTCAATGGTTGCACAGACTTCGCCGCGCGCCGCGAGTTCCACGAGCAGCAGCAGCGGCGTTTCGCGCGCGGCCGTGGCCGCCAGCAATGCCAGATTGTTGACGGCGAGAACACGGTAGTTCAAGTCCTGCAGCCGGTTCACCAACTGGCTGCCGGGCATGAGCCGTTCATAAAAAACCATCGCAAGCGGTTGCGTCATCGCCAAAGGCTGGCCGGAATGGGCGGAAAAAGCAAAACTGTTCCGTCGCTTTCGTTACAATTCTTTTACAAACGTTTCACCCGCGCCTGACAATTTGTTTTTGCAGTCCGGCAGAATGGCGGCATGAATAAAATTCTGCTCACCCTCGGTCTGGCGACGGCTTGCGCTGCGAACCTGTTCGCTGGAGAAACATTGCAACTGCAACTCGTGCCGGAACGCGGCTATGTCTTGAAACATTCGCCGCAGGAGGTCGTCATCAAAATTGACCTGTCCGCCGTTGCCGACCGCAACAAAGTCAGGCGCACGCCGCTCAATCTCGCCGTCGTGCTGGACAAGTCCGGCTCCATGACGGGCGCGAAACTGGAAAAAACCAAACAAGCCGCGATGCAACTGGTGGATCGTCTCGCGCCCAACGATATTTTTTCGCTGGTCATTTTCAGCGACCGCGCGCAGGTGCTGGTGCCGGCGCAAAAAGTCGGGGACAAGGACGCGCTGAAGGAAAAAATCGAAGGCATCGAGGCCGGCGGCAGCACGGCGCTTTATGCCGGCGTGAAAATGGGCGCCGACCAGCTTGGGGAGTTTTTCTCCAACAAACGCATCAACCGCGTCATCCTGCTTTCCGACGGCCTGGCGAATGTCGGGCCGAGTTCGACGCGCGAGTTGCGGCGGTTCGGCGGCGATCTGGCCGAACGCGGCATTTCCGTCACGACCATCGGCGTGGGCGACGATTACAACGAGGATTTGATGGCCGGTCTCGCCGAAGCAAGCGACGCGAATTATTATTACGTCAACGACACGGAAAAACTTCCTGAAATCTTCGCCAAGGAACTCGGCGAACTGCTCACCGTCGCCGCGCGTGATGTGCGCATCGAGATCGTCTGCCCCGACGGTGTGAAGCCGCTTGGCTTCATTGGCCGCGCCGAGAAGTTTGAAGACCAGAAGGCCGTGGTGAACTTGAGCCAGTTCGCCGGTGGACAGGATCGTTATCTTTTTTTGCGCTGCCGGGTGAACGGCGACCAGCCGGAAGTCGCCCGTGTCAACGTCAGCTACAAGGACGAGTTGGACAACGACAGCGTGCAATCCGTCAGCGGCGTGGCGAAAATTGATCTCACCGACAGCCAGAAACTTTCCGACAAATCCGTGAACGGCGCGGTCGTGGCCGAGAAGGAATTGATGCTCACCGCCGTCGCCAAGGATGACGCGATTGTGCAGGCGGACGCCGGAAATTACCAGCAGGCCGCGACGATCCTCAAGGCGCAGTCTGCCGTGCTCAACCAGTCCTTTGCCGCCGCTCCGTCGTCAGTCCAGGGCCAAATCCGCGCCGAGACAAATAACCTTGATGATTTTAGCGACAAAATCGGTGGATTTGGCGGTGGTGGAAGTGGTCGTGGTGGTGGTGGCGGTTTTGATTCGGCCACGCGCAAGGCTTTGCAGGCGCAGTCCTTCAACACGCGCAATTCAAAGTGATTTGAGCGCCTATGAAAAAGTTCATTCTATTGTCCAGTTCAGCCATCATGGCGTTGGGCATGATCTCCCAGATTTCTCGTGCGCAGTCGAATTACACCGTTCACGAATGGGGCACGTTCACGGACGTGCAAGGCGGCGACGGTGAATTGCTTTCCTGGCGTCCGCTGGAAACCTCCGAACTGCCCGGCTTTGTCCGCGACTGGAAAAACCCCGGAATGAACCGCCGGTTCGCTGGGTTTTTTATAGGCAACGAGCCGACCATTGTCACGGGTGTGAAACAAGTGATGATTACGTTGCAACGGCTCGAAACGCCGGTGATGTATTTTTATTCGGACGCAGACATGAGCGTGGACATGGACGTGCGTTTTCCGAAAGGTCTGATCACCGAATGGTATCCGCAAGCGACGCAAATCGGGCCGTCTCTGCCGCTCGATACCAACGCATCCGCCGCCGCCACGCTTTCGGCCAGCCGCGCCGTGTGGAAGAATTTGCAACTCTTGTCCAAATCCAAACGTAATGGGGACTTGCAAAGCCGCCTGCCGCAAGATCAATCGGGCAATCACTATTTCGCCGCGCGCGAAACCGCCGCCGACACGGTGCGGACGGAATTGGCGGACGAAACGAACGGCACCAGCAATTTTGAGAAATTCATTTTCTACCGTGGCGCGGGCAGTTTCAAAACACCGTTGCGCGTGAGCGTCAATTCGCGCAATGAAGTCGTTCTGGAAAACACCGGCAACCAGCCGCTCTCGCATTTGTTTCTGCTCGGCATAAAAAACGGCGGCGGTGCGTTTGAGGAAATTGAAAGTTTGCAGCCCGGCGAAAGCAAGACACTGCCGGCTATCGAAAATACAACTTCCGAAGCGCATCACTTCCGCTCGCTGGCCGGGGGACAAGTGGAACTGGGAACGGCCATGCGCGCCGCGTTGGAAGACGCCGGTTTGTTCAATGACGAAGCCGCCGCCATGGTCAACACCTGGAAGGATTCATGGTTTGCCGAGGACGGCGTGCGCGTGCTCTATCTGCTGCCGCGCGCCTGGACCGATGAAACGCTGCCCCTCACGCTCAATCCCAAGCCGGAAAAAATCGTGCGGGTGATGGTCGGTCGCGCCGAGGTCATCATGCCGGAAACGGCAAGGAACCTGGCAATGGCTCTGGCGAAAGCTGAAGCCGGAAACAACGACGCGCGGCAAAAGGCCGTCGCTGAATTGAAGGACCTGGGCCGGTTCGCCGGGCCGGCATTGCAACTGGCCGATCGCGGAAAAGATTCACCGGACGTGACGTTTGACTTCCAGCTTTTGTCCGCCGCCGGGCCGGGGAAATGAATTGAGCTTGATAGTGAACGCAGACGCGGGATATTTCATGGAAGTAGCAAATGAAAAAGCACACATTGAACCAACCGTGAAACCCAAACTCATCCTCTGCCTCGCGCCCGTTTTGAGCGGCAATTTATTCGGAGAGCCAGTTTCCGTGCCGCCACCACTGTCTGATCCGCCGTCACCGCCCCGCCCGAATTGCCCGGCGGCATGGTGGCCGTCTGCAAAGACCACGCTGATTTGAAAATAGCGCGGGTCATCCCCCGCGCCGGACAGCGACGCGATTTCCCCCGTGGTGGCCGTGCGCCAGCACCTTGGGCGAAAATCCCTGCAACGACGGGTCGGGAAAACCAATCGTCGCCACCGTGCCGCCCAGATGCGCCGTGCGGCTCGCGGCAATTTCAAACTGAACATGGTGAAATCCACTTTGCGGCGCGGCGGCGTTTTTCAGATTTGCGAAAACGAAATTTCTTATTGCGGCGCGATTCTTGTTTGAAATTACGGTCGCGGTTGCCCGCGTTGCTGGTGTCAGATGCGTTCTTTTGCATAACGCATCATTGCCCGGCCCGGCGGGAACTACAAAACAGCCACCGTTATGTTTTGCCCGGTGGTTTTGTCACGGCGGGATTCATCGGCCAAATCAGCGCCCGCGACTCCATGAAAGCAGCGGCCTTGTCTGGCGGCGTCATTAACCGCAACCTTTTGTAGTGTTGTTTTACGGTGTTCGTGAAACCTACGGAGCGGGATTGGCCAACGCGCTTGCCGATGTCCTCGGCGATTGAATCCCATCCTTCCCAGCCCCCATTACTGGCAACTGAAAGAGGTAAGGTGAGAAGCCACTTGTCTATGTTGCTATCGTCATGGATAACTTTGGCGATGGCTATTCCAAGTTCAAAAATTGCTCTCCAGTCTGTGCGGCAAATAATCCCGCGAAACTCAATTACCGGCTTGTAAAGACGACCGTCCTTTACTGTGCGGAAAAGGGTTGGCAAGTTATCCTCCAAAACTCCGGGCGTGACTTTACCTTTCCATCTTCTAACCACGGCCTTAACTTGGCGCGTGTAGAATCCACACTCTGCTAACAATCCGCCTTCCGGCGCAACGTCAACCCGGCGATTAACTGTCTTTGGAGATTTTTGTTTTTTCATTTTGCCCCCAGCGATGGAATTATTTTCACGGCAACAACAATGCGCGATAAAATTTATTTCCGCTCACTGGATTCTGGTCAATCCAAAGGTAAGGGCTGGAATTTAGAAGCAGCGTTGTCTTCGTTGTCCAAGCGTTAAAGTCCGGCGACGTTTGGATTTGATAAGTGCGGCCAACTACACCTGTAATTGTCAAACCTGCGAAAGTTCCAATGCTTAAATTCGCTCCTGAAACAACTTGTGGCTGCGGATTGAATGAGATTTGCCGGATGCGCTCGTTGCCAGAGTCAGCTACGAAAATTGAACCTGCCGACAGACACACACCGCTTGCACCGTTAAAGCGTGCGAGATTGCCCGCGCCGTTTGTATAGCTGAATTGTGTGAAACTTCCCGCCATCGTCACTACGTTTGTTTGCGCGTCCATCTTGCGGATGCATGTGCTACATGCAAAATAAATATTCCCAGCGTTGTCACCGAACATCGAATAAACGCCACTTCCAAAAGTGGCATTTGTGCCAACACCATCTTTAGTTGTCAGATTGTTGCCAGCAATAGTCACAACGTCACGGTTCTGATTGATTCTGCGAATCAAATAATTGCCAGAATCCCAAACGTAAATGTTGTTTGCCGTGTCGCAAGCGAGATAGATTGGGGAATTGAACGATGTGAAAAGCCCGTTGCCGTTAATCGCGCCAGTATTCCCGCTGCCGACAAAAACTTCCGTATTGCCGTTGGTGAGCCAACGATAGATTTTATTTCCGCCCGTGTAATAAATGTTGCCAGTTGAATCAACGCAGACGCCGCTGTTGGGATTTCCCGTCAGAATTTCATTTCCCATGTTCGGAAGATTTGTTTGTGTAATCAATCCATTCGGCTGAATGATCAGTAATGTTGGCGTGCCTGGGCCGCCACCACCACTGCCGTTCGCGACAGCACATGATGCCAAAATCACATTTGATGAGGTCATGGTCATGGAATAGAAAGTAAAAAGACCGAGCGCGGCATTTGTTCCGACGGCCGGTAAATTATTGCCGATTACACCGCTGCCAGCAAAAGTTGTCACCGTTCCATCCGGCGAGATTTTTCTGATGCGAGAATTGCCTGAATCCCAAACATACAAATTGCTTGAAGTATCTGAAACGATTTGCGATGGACTGCTAAACATTGTCAGTTGTCCTTGTCCGTCCATATAGCCACTAAACGCAGAACCGGCGAACGTCTGCACAACTTCATTGTTCGTGTCGTAAGTTTGCGCGCAGGCTCGCCAGCCAAATGTCAACGCAATTGCAGTCAGAACAATTAGGATTTTCAGTTTCATAATTTAACCTTCACGCAGTCGAAACATTCAAACGC
>DATCBW010000018.1:0-3512 GCA_036511615.1 Verrucomicrobiia bacterium
CTGCTTGGCCAACTGGATCAATTCTTCGAGGCTCGTCTCAAATTCCGGCGTCTGCATATAATCCGCATAACCTCGAAAGGAAGCATTGCGCCAGCCCACATTGAGTGAATTGAGTTTCGCATGACGCAGGCCGCCGAGTCCCGGTAGATGAATATAGTCCAAGCCAGCTTTCTTCAATTCTCCGGGCAACGAATCTTTATTGAACTGCGGGTTGTGCCGGGAGCGTGGGATTGTCCGCACATCTGCCACTAGAGAAACTGCGTGCGCTTGAAGCAGACCGATAAACTCCTCAAGCGTGCGCGTGGAATGACCAATCGTCATGACCAGCGGGGGAGGTTCTTTCTTTGTCGCTCTCTTTTTCACGCCCTCGGCAGATTTTTTTATTTTCCGCGCGCTCACGATTTGTTTTTGAGTTGCTTGAGTGCCGAACCCTTGTGCATGGCCAGATGGTCAGTCGTGTCGCTTTTAATCAAATACTGCGGCTCCTCCTTCGAGGCGCGGACCGTGTAACCCTTGAACGTGATGGCCGAGGTGATTTTTTTCTTGATCGTTCCCTGGACGTGGCCCGCTTCCGAGTTCCACCCCACATGATTCCCAACTTTGAAGTTCTTTTTCATCGGCATGATCTCCTGTGGTTGATTGGTGGTTTCAGGTCAGGATCGAATCTTTGTGAGAATCATCTTGAACCGCTTTAGCGCCTTGAGGGCGTGCGGCTGATTCGCGGGCAGGAGAATCATCTCCCCGGCTTGCAAGCGATGTGGCTGGCCGACAATGCTGATTTCCGTTTCGCCTTCGAGCACATGGACGAGCGCATCAAACGGAACCGTGTGTTCACTCATTCCTTGTCCTTCGTCGAACGCGAAGATGGTCACGCTACCGGTTGGCATTTTAACAATTTCGCGGGCTACCATGGAGCCATTCTGGTAGTTCAACAACTCAACGGCCTTAGCGACTTCGCCGCCGAGGAGTTTTTTGGGTTTGGATGAGGTTTCGCTTTGTCCAGTTTGGTCGTTCATAAAAGTTCCAATAAAAATATGCCGGCGAACCTTGCGATACCACTGGGGTGTTCACCCCATCCCACGGGCTGCGGAATCACGGTATGCTTTGCCCATGGGGAAAAAAATTTTGATGTCGGATTCTCTCTGCCACAAACTGCTTTCGTTGGCAGAAGAAACACAATTTGTGCCAGACGGCATCGCCAGCCTTATCGTTCTGGCAATGTCCGATGAATAGAAGCAAACGCATTGTCGTTTTGGGCGCTGGCTTCGGCGGGTTGATGTTTTGCAAACATTTTCAAATGGCCGATGCGCGGTTGACGGTGGTGGACCGCACGAATTATCATTTGTTTCAACCGTTGCTTTATCAGGTGGCCGCCTGCGGACTTTCCGCACCAGAAATCGCCCAGCCGATTCGTTCCATCCTTTCCCACCGGCCCGACATCACCGTGCTGCTGGACAAGGTGACGGGTTTCGGTCTCGCTCAGAAACAAGTGTTCCTCGAAAAAAACACGTTGGAATACGACTACCTCGTGCTGGCTCTGGGTAGCCAGACCGGCTATTTCGGCCATCCTGAATGGGAACAATTCGCGCCGGGATTGAAGACGCTCGATGACGCACTACGCATCCGCAGCCGTGTTCTGCTGGCGTTTGAAAAGGCAGAGAACGAACCGGACGCCGCCGAACGCGAAAGACTCATGACCATCATCATCATCGGTGGCGGTCCGACGGGTGTGGAACTGGCCGGTGCATTCGCCGAACTGGCGCGAACGGTTTTGAAGCGCGATTTTCGCCGCATTGATCCGACGCAGGCGCGTATTCTCCTGATCGAGGGTTCGCCCTATGTGCTTTCAAATTTTCCACCGGAATTGTCCGAAAGCGCCCGCCGCCAGCTCGCCGCTCTGGGCGTGCAGGTTCGCACTTCGACCCGGGTGAAGAACCTCCGCGAAAATGAGGTGGAACTCGACAGCGGCGAAATCCTTCGCGCCGGAAACATTCTGTGGGCGGCGGGCGTTTCCGCCACGGCGCTGACGAAAAAGCTCGGCGTCGAACTGGACAAGGCCGGGCGCGTGAAAGTGGAACCTGATTTAAGCGTGCCCGGTCATCCGGAAATTTTCGCCATCGGCGACATGGCGCTGGTGCTCAATGAGGATGGCTCCCTCGTTCCCGGAGTTTCTCCGGCGGCGATGCAGATGGGACGGCACGTCGCGCGGATTATCGAAAGCGAAATTCGCTTTGGCGCAGGCCATGCGCCGCGTCTGCCGTTCAAGTATTGGGACAAAGGAACCATGGCCACCATTGGCCGGTCGGCAGCGGTGGCGTGGATTGGCAAACTCAAAATTTCCGGATTGATCGCGTGGCTGGCATGGCTGTTCGTCCATCTGATTTTTCTGGTTGGTTTTCGCAACAAACTCGCCGTGCTACTGCAATGGACTTATTCATATTTCGCCTACAAACGCAGCGCCCGCATCATCACTTACCTGCCGCCAGAAACGGCAAATGAAAAATCACCTGTAAAACCTGTGGTTTGATGGCAAAGGCGTGACCGCGCGTTGCTTTTTGAGATCAGGTAATTCGTTCAAGTTGTTCGGCGGTTCAAGTCCAGGTTCTTTCTAGTTTTTCCGTTTCGGTTCGTTGAAAAAAGCAAAATATCTGGAACCGGCCAAACCGATGGGCAACAACAATGCGAGAAGCACAATCCAATCGCGCGTTGCCTGATGCTCGAACATCTCCACCGCGAGAATGAGCACGGCCAGCAGCAACAATGCGAGGGAAATACCGCGATGAAAACGGTTCAACTCCGATTGCAACCACGCATCCAAACGACTTTCCAATAAACGACCATCATCGGAGTCGGTGCAGTCTTTTTTGCAGTGGCAGGCATTACACTTGTGAGCCGGAGCGCGATAAAGCGCAATTTTGCGCTCGAAGTCAGTTTGTTCGCGTGTCAGATGATGGCCGGTGGGACATTCCCAAACATCCATGTTCTTTTTGTAGATGAAACCGGAATTGCGGAAATGTTCCGAGCGGTGGTGCGCATGACGCGCGACGATTTCCAGAATCACCGCGACACCGACGAGCAGAAGTGCGTAACCGCCGGCCAGCATGACTTCGATGTGGACGCCGTGGATCATTCGCCGCCGAGATTTTTGTTTTCCTGAATTTCCACGAAGAGCACGCCGTCCGGTGTTTCGCGGGGCGTTTGTTTTTTCATATGCCACACGCCGAGCCAGCAGAGGTAAAGCACCGGCAGGGTTCCGCCCAGGATGAACACCGCGTCGCCGGGCAGCCGCAGCCATTCCAGCAGCGAGTTGGCGTGGCCGGAAAGGAACTTCAACGAGCGCGTGTCGAAATAACTCACGTTGATCGAATGATACAGTTGAATGATGCCGAGCGGGAACAGCGTGGCAAACACCATCCACGCCAGGCCGAGGTTCAGCGACCAAAAACTGATTTTCGCCGCGCGGTCGCTCCAGAGCTTTTCCGGGATCAGATAGCGCAGGCAAAACAGCGCGA
>DATCBW010000019.1:0-6715 GCA_036511615.1 Verrucomicrobiia bacterium
TGATGCCGGTCGCCTTCTTGAACATTTTACAAAAATAGAATTTGCTCGTGTGAACGGCGGTGGCCACCTGCTCCAGCGAAAGCTCCTCGGTTTGATGGTCGTTGATGAACTGCTTGGCGCGCGTGATGACGGGCAGTTCGGCGTTTTGCTCCCGCACCACAATCTGGTTGCTCACCATCGAAAGGTGCTCGGCGAAAATCGTCAGCAGCTTGACGACCGATTCATGCTGCCTGGCCGACAGGACGCGCGTGTCAAAATAGGCCGGGCGCAGCTCCTTTTTGTCCGCCGGCACGCCCCAACTGGCAAGCTGCTTCATGGTGTGATTGAACTGCGTTTCCGTCGGCTTTTTGCAAAACATCTGGCCGGTGGTCAGAAAACCGATCAACTGGTCGCCCATCCGCACCGGCACGGCGGTTTCGCGCAAACCGGCCGGGCAGGTGACAGTTTTTGCTTCATGGGTGGCGGTTTCGGAAAGCTTCTGCTGCACTTGCAGGCACGCGGCGCAGGCGCGGCTTTTTTGGGCGATCAAGGAGCAGTATGGATTTTCAAAACGCTTGCCGTGATGCGGCAGTTGCCACGATTCCACCGACCGCAGCGCCATCGGCAGGCCGGTCGCCTCGCTGAACGCGCGTTCGTAGTCCTGGTAAATTTTGGAACCGGCCAGCGCTTCGATCAAATGTTTTGCCATAATTTTTTCTTTCTCTTTGCACAAACCAAAATTGTTTTGGTGAGAACAAAATACGGTTAGCCGTCAAAACCGGCAATTGGGAGCGCGCCTGATTGTTTATGGCTTGAAGCAACTAGGCGGGCTAGGGGAATCCCTTATCGGCGTTGCCGGGAATTCCAATCGGCGCGGCTGAAGCAAAGCTGCGCCATTCTGCTGCAATTTCTGCGCAGACAGATGATTTGCAGATTGGCGGCGCATTTTGGCCAAATCGCCCTTGCAAGATTTGATGGAGTTTTGACAACGACCGTGTGGTGCGAAATCCGTCCCGGCGATAGTTTTACTCAACGAAAATTGTGGAAACTGTGAACAACAAATCAGAAGTCGCCGAATATGTGGAAGCCAGAAGGCACGCGGTTCATCCGCCGCCGCGCGAAACCGCGTTTGGCCGCCCGCGCGATTTTTTGAACAACCATCTGGTCTATGCCGTCATCTCGTCGCGCGCACGCGGACTGTCGCTGGGCATCAATTTGAACCCCGACAAATTTTGCAATTTCGACTGCGTTTATTGCGAAGTGGACCGCCGCGTGCCGGCGCAAGTAATGAAACTGGACGTGGATGTCATGGCCGCCGAGCTGCGCCGGACGATTGCGTTCATCCAGCAGGGACGGCTGCGCGAACTGCCAGCTTACCGTGCTTTGCCCGACGAATTGCTTCAGTTGCGCCATGTTGCCTTGAGCGGAGACGGCGAACCGACGCTCGCGCCGAATTTCATCGAAGCCGTGCAGGCGGTGGTGCAGGTGAGGGCGCTCGGCGGTTTTTTCAAGATCGTGCTCATCACCAACGGCACCGGGCTGGACCAGCCGCCGGTATTGCGTGGGCTGGAATATCTCACCAAATCGGATGAAATCTGGATCAAGCTCGAATGTGGCACCCAGGCGTTCATGGACAAGGTCAACCGGCCGGATGTGCCGCTGGAAAAAATTCTGTCGAACATTCTGCTCGTCGCGCGGCAGCGTCCGGTCGTCATTCAAAGTTTGTTCCCCGCGATCTACGGCGACGAACCGCCGTTTGAGGAAATCCGCGAATACGCCCTGCGCCTGAAGGAACTCAAGGACAGCGGCGCGCAAATTTCGCTGGTGCAAATTTATTCCGCCGCCCGGCCGGGAGTTCACGCCGAATGGGGTCATCTGCCGCTGCGCGTGCTTTCGCAAGTGGCGCAAACGGTGCGTCAGGTGGCCGGATTGCGCGCGGAAGTGTTTTAACGCCTCTCCGTTCTTCCGGTTCAATCCGAAGCGGAAAAATGGCATCCGGATTTTCAGCCCGCCCACGGAAATTTTCATTTGCTGACCGTCCCGTCCTGAGTGCCGCGCAGAAGTGCATCACCGATTTGCGGGCAATGAGGAATCAAACTATAATGGTTCCACACCGTGATTCACATTTTGAAACGAGTTCTTCTGACGCTGCCTGCCATCTTCATCGCCCTGGTTTGTGCATGCCACGCGCATGGCGCGGACGTGGTGATTGACCGGGCGCAAACGTTTCAGACGATTGCAGGCTGGGGTCACGGCGGCGGCGTGCTCGGCGGAACTTACGTCGCGGCCGGCATGTTGCCGGCGTCGCTCGCCGATCCGGTGAACCATCAATATCTGGATTATCTGGCGGACGATTTGGGTTTGACCGGCACGCGGACTTGGGAAGTCGGTCCGCGCATTGACGGCACGGGCAGCGACCACGGCGATTGCGATGTCGTGGATTGGAATTTGTTTGAGGGCGACACGTTGTCCGCGCAGGAAGCGGCCTATCTCGTTTATTTTCAGAACAAAATTCTCGCGCAAGGTGTTCAACCCAATTTTTATTCCAGCCCCGGTTATCCGACGCACGCATCCGATTTGAAGCCGTGGGTGATGTATCATCCGGGCGAACGCGCGCAACAAATCTGGGCCAGCGCGCTCTACATGAAAACGAATTACGGCATCAACATCAGTTACGCGGTGATTTACAACGAGCCGACAAACGCATTCACGACGCTGGCGGACGACATCAAGGCGCTCGGCCCGCGATTTCTCGCGCACGGTTTGTCAACGCGCTCGCAATATGCCGAAGCCGTCGCGCCGCTGACGGATTGGAATTACATCACGCCGGTAATGAACGACGCCGACTTATGGCAATCCGTCGGACGAATTTCATTTCACAATTACGGCACGGCCGATCCGTATCGCACTTATCTGCGCGACTACGGCAAAGCGCGCGGCCTCACGACGGCGCAGACGGAAATGGGAAATCCCGGCTTTGACGATTTGTTCAGCGATCTGACGCTCGCGGGCGTTTCGTATTGGGAAGTTGCTTACAGCGCGAACGCCACGCTCGTTCCGAACGCCGGACTTACCGCGTTCACGCCGTCGTCCACTTATTTTCGCATGCGCCAATTGATGCACTACGTCCGGCCCGGCGCGCTCCGAATCGCCGCGCTTTCGAGCGACCCGTCCGTGCGCGTCCTCGCATTTTCGCAAAATGGAAAAATCACGACGGTCATCGAAAACAATTCCGGCCCGGCGCAAAACATAAACTTGAGCGCGCTGCCGCCGGGCAGTTACGCCCTGTCAAAAGCGGGAGCGGGCACTGCTTCATTTCAGGAACTTGGAATTCGCACCGTCGGCGCGGATGGTTTGCTCACGCTGACCAACGTCGCGGGCGGTTCAGCCGTTATGACGTTGTATCCGTATGCCGGCACAAATCAGCCGCCGACGATTGAAGTCTGGGGCGCGAGTCCGGGATACCTCATCGCGCCGACAAATTCCGCAACACTTTCCGTCACGGCCAGCGATCCCGAACTCGCCACGCTGACGTATCGCTGGTCGGTGACGAATCAACCGGCGGGCGCGAATGCGACATTTGTAAATTCAAACGCCGCCACGACGGTCGTCAGCGGATTGACCGTTGCGGGCACTTACATTTTCAACGTGAACGTGAGCGACGGAACGAACACTTCGTCGCGGCAAGTTTATCTCGCCGCTTACGACACCAATCCGCCGCCGGTTCTCGGTCAGACGGGATTCCGCATGGCCGCGCCTTACGGACTGGTCTTCGGCGATCCGAGCGGCACGACGCACGCGGTCATAGAACAACCGACTTCATCCGTGACATTGCAGGCGGGAATTTCCGACTTGGCGAACAGCAGTTTCGCCGGGCGCGGCACTTGGAGTCTCGTGAGCCAGCCCGACGGAGCGAACGCGGGTTTGAGCACCGGCACGGTTTATATTTTTGTGAGCATCCGCGCCAACGTCACCAACATGACCGTTCCCGGCGATTATGTTTTTCAGCTCGTCGTGACCAATCCCACTTCACCCAACCTCACCAATCAAATCGTCTGCACCGTTAATCCCACAAGTTCCCCGCCCGTCATCAGTTCCATCACCGCGACTCCGGCGAGCGTGACGCTGCCGACAAATTCAATTCAACTTTCCGCGATGACGAGCGGCTCGACGAATCAACCGTTGCGCCATTGGTGGGCGATAAAAACAATGCCCGTCGGCGCGCAACCGCAATTCGATCATCAGGGCGCGACCAACACAACCGTCGGCAATCTGAATCTTCCCGGCAACTACACTTTTACTTTGCGCGCCTTTGATGGCATTCACATGACGACGCAAGACAAGATGATTTCCGTCAGCGCCGCGCCGGGCGCGCCGGTCATCAACAGCGCGGCAACAGCGAGCGTCATCGTCGGCACGCCGTTCACTTACATCATCACGGCAAGTGGCAGTCCGGTCGGATTTGGCGCGATGAATTTGCCGCCGGGATTGACGTTCAGCAACGGAGTGATTTCCGGCACGCCAACAATCGTCGGAACTTACAACATTCAACTCGCCGCGACCAACGCGAGCGGTGTCGGCTACGCGAATCTCGCGCTTACAGTGAAATTGCCGCTGCCCGTCATCACCAGTTCCGCCGTCGCCGACGGCTTAGTGAACACGCCTTTCAATTACACGATTCAGGCGACGAGCGTCGCGACCAGTTTCAGCGCAAGCGGATTGCCTTCGGGCCTCGTGTTAAATTCATTGACCGGCGCAATCACCAACACGCCCACGAGCGCCGGCATTTTCAACGTCACAATCGTCGCCAATAATTCCACCGGCGCGACCACCAATTCGCTGACCATCGTCATTTACAACGGCGCCGCACCCGCGCCCGTCATCACGAGCGCACTGACCGCGACGGGAAGTTTGTCGGCGAGTTTCAGTTATCAAATCGCCGCGACAAATTATCCGACGAGCTTTTTTGTGATTGGCCTGCCGCTTGGACTTTCGTTCGACCCATCTAACGGCAGAATTTTTGGAATTCCAACCGCGACGGGAAATTTCTCCATCACGCTCCGCGCTGTAAATCGAAACGGAACCGGCAGCGCGAATTTGGATTTGACGATTACGCCCGAACCGCCGCCGCGAATTGATTCCATCACTAAGCAGAACGGATTCGCGCTGTCATTTTTGACGCTGACGAACCGGCATTACGCCGTCGAGTGGATTACGAATTTGCTGAATAACGATTGGATGGAATTGACCGGTGGAATTTCCGGCGACGCGACAATCCAGGCTGTGACCGATCCGTTGACAAACGCGCCCGCCCGTTTTTACCGCCTCAAGGTAACGGTTCCGTAACTCAAATTATTTTTACAAATCAACAGGCCGCTGGAAAAATCCAACAAACTGTTTTGTTTCTGGTAATTTTCAGAGTCTGTCTGAAAATGGTAGCGTCGGCCATCTTGGCTGACGTAGAGCCGTGGCTTCCAGCCCGGCGGAACCGCGTTGCCACCTGGAAAACCACTGTTAAACCAGAGCTTTCCACCCTGCGGACGTTTTTTCCGGGCGGCAAGATGCCGCCCTCTACGGCAGGCAAGGATGCCTGCCTCCACATTTTCAGACAGCCTCTCAAGTGCGGGGCAGGGCGTCGCCGGTGATCGCTTTCATGTATTGCGCGCGTTCAAATGCCGCCGGTTCCGCGCAATTTTTCTGGCTCAAGCTGCCCTTGATCTGCGCCACGGATTCGTATTCGTGTTCCTCCAGCCAGCGGGTGAGGTCGGATTCAATCAGCGCGATTTGAGGAAAACCGTGACGGAGCAGGGTGGAGCAAAGCATCGTCACGTCCGCGCCGGCCATGAGCATTTTCAACACGTCGGCCGCGCGGTGAATGCCGCTGGTCGCGGCCAGGTTCGCCTTCAATTTTCCATAAAGGAGCGCCACCCAGCGCAACGGCAGGCGCATCGCCATCGGCGTGCTTAGAAGAATGTTCGGCTTCACTTCGAGCGATTCCAAGTCAATGTCCGGCTGGTAAAACCGGTTGAACAAAACCAATCCGTCCGCGCCGGCATCATCCAGCCGTTTAGCCATGTTGGCAAAATTGCTGAAGAACGGGCTTAACTTCACCGCGACTGGAATTTTCACCGCCGCTTTGACTTCCTTCAAGATTTCGATGTAAGTCAGCTCAACTTCCGTGCCGGTGAGATGCAGGTCGGTTGGAATGTAATAAATGTTCAACTCCAGCGCGTCCGCGCCCGCGCGCTGGATTTGCCGCGCGTAATCCGTCCAGCCGCCGGCGGACGAACCGTTGAGGCTGGCGATGATGGGAATCTTCGTCGCTTCCTTCGCGCGCCAGATATGACGAAGATACTCCTCCGGGCCGAGCCGGTATTCATCCGCCTGGGGAAAGTAAGTCAGCGCCTCAGCATAACTGTCCGTGCCTTGCTCCAGCCGTTGGTGCAGTTCCAGCCGGTCCTGCCGCAACTGCTCCTCGAAAATCGAATACAAAACCACCGCGCTCGCGCCCGCGTCCTCCATGCGTCTGATGTTGTCAATGTCCTCCGACAACGGCGACGCGCTAACGACGAGCGGCGTGCGAAGCTTCAGGCCGAGATAACTTGTGGTCAGGTCCATAATTTTTCTCCGGTTATTTTCAGGCGTGAGTATCCGCGGTGGTTGTGGTGGTTGTAACTTCGGGCTTCGTTTCGCGCGCGGCGAGGAATTGATAAAACTTCCAGCGCTTGTCGGCGTC
>DATCBW010000020.1:0-8959 GCA_036511615.1 Verrucomicrobiia bacterium
GCAAGGTGCGTTCCGTCGTCGGCAACTTGAGTCCCGAACGCCGCAGCGGCGAAACCATCCGCGATACTTACAGCGACCTCATTCTGGAAGACAACGGCAATGTCCGTTATTTCGAACCAGCCGTGCTCGCCGCGCCGAACGAACTGGAAGCCGACACCAAATTAAAATTGTGGGCGAAGTATTCGGACAAAGACGGCGGCATTCTGGAAAATGTAATCACCTATCCCGCCGCCGAAACCGGCCAGCGCACGCTCGTCCTCATCAAGCCGGACAATTTCAAGTTCGCGACAGGACGCCCCGGCAACGTCATTGATTTCTTCTCGCGCACGGGACTTTACATCGTCGGCGCGAAAGTCCTGCACATGAGCACCGCGCAGGCGATGGAATTTTACGGCCCCGTCCGCGAATTTCTCCGCGTCAAACTCAAGGAAGGCGTCAGCGACAAGGCCAGGGATTTGCTCGAAAAAGAATTTGGCTTCAAAATGTCCGAAGCTGATCAGAAGGCGCTCGGCGACATCCTTGGGCCGCTGCAAGGCGATTCGCAATTCGACAACATCGTCCGCTTCATGTCCGGCCACGCGCCCGGAGAAATTCCGCAGAGCGAATGGCACAAGCCCGGCACCGAAAAGTGCATCGCGCTTGTCTATGAAGGCGTTGGTGCGGTCAATAAAATCCGCGACGTGCTTGGCCCGACCGATCCGTCCAAAGCACCGCCCGGCTCCATCCGCCGCGAATTCGGCTCCACCATCATGGTCAACGCCGCCCACGCCAGCGATTCGCCCGAAAACGCGAAACGCGAATTTGGCATCGTCAAACCCGGCGAAAACAATTTCAAACGCGTCATTGAGGAAGCCTTCGGGAAGAGTTGAACGGTCAGGTTCTCCCGCCAGTTTGGACTAATTTCACCGGTTCAGCCTGGCAACGGGCCGCCTATGCTGATGCCGTGCTTGAGGCAATACGCGCCGTTGTCCACGTATTTCTCCGCCCACCATTTCAGTCCGGCGCGTTCTTCTTTTGAAAGTTTGCGGACGACTTTCGCCGGAGCGCCGAGCACAAGCGAGCCGGGCGGGATTTTCGTTCCCTGTGTCACCAGCGCCTTCGCGCCGATGATGGACTGTTTGCCGATGACTGCGCCGTCCAAAATCACCGCGCCCATGCCGACGAGACATTCATCACCCACCTTGCACGCGTGAACGACAGCACTGTGGCCGACGGTGACCCAGTTGCCCAGCACGCAGGGGAATTGATCGGCGAGATGCAGCACGGCGTTGTCCTGCACGTTCGAGTGGTGGCCGACGATGATGCGGTTGATGTCGCCGCGCAGCACCGCGCCATACCAGACGCTGGAATGTGCGCCAAGCGTCACGTCGCCGATAACGACGGCGGTGCTGGCGATGAAGACATTTTTGCCGAGCGCCGGTTTTTTGCGGAGAAATTTATCAAGCTGCCTTGCCAGTTTGTTCACACGAAAATTTTAACACGAAGCGGCGGCGGCACAAATTGAAAGAAAATTGTCGCGCAAAGGACGCATAGGCGGCGAAGGTAGGGCGGGCAGTCCTCTGGCCGCCGCGAATGTGGTAAATCGTGCGTCTGGTCGCACGGCCGGATTTTGCACAAATTAAATTCTTGTTGATTGGTGAAATTCGTGTCTGTAATTTGTCGCGGAGCGAAAACGCTTGAAAAATTATTTTGCCGGGAGCAAAGTCAGAATCGTGAAACAGGATAAGCCACTCGATTAATAAGAGAACGACAATGAAAAAAACGACAAATTCACAGTTCAAGGCGGCTATCACTTTGGCCATTTTGATCACAATATTGACCACAGTTGGTGGCCAGAGCGAACCTACAAATTCCTCGAATGGCCAAACAGGAGGCACTTCTGACAACAAAGCCAATAAAATTCAGTCGGTCAGCACCAACGAAATTACAAAAGCATGGGTTTCTATTTGTGGAGGCACTATTGAAGACTATCGGGATTTTCGCTCCAAGTATCCCGCTTCTAGCGAGGCCGGCATAGTTACCCGCGCGCTCAAAGGTTCACTTGGACAAACCTACCAAGTGGGGATATTCTGGTCAGCGAGGGTTTTCCATATCAGAAAGATATAAACATTGGTGAGCACACCATAACGGTATCGAAAATTCAAGGTGCAGTCTTTATCATAGACGGAGGTCTACCGTTTATCCCAACGTGCGAGCATCCGTCTAGCAAATCGGATGAAAAAGATTCGCCTGGGCCATCATTCAAACCAGTAACGGACGCAGTTGGCACTGAATGGATATTCAAGACAAACGATATCTCTTTCATTTGCATGAATGACTACAATATGTATACACTTAAAACAACTAACCTGACATCTTCAATTTCTTTCCACACAAATGGAGTGTTGATACATGGGTGGCAGGTGTATCCGTTTTGCGACCTGCAAGGTAAAGAAATATATGAATTTGAAGAATTTGAAAAATGAGCATGTCTAGCCTAACAGCATGACAGGCCGCTAATTTCTTTGCATCCTTTTCGCCTTCGTTTCATTACCTCGCGACAAGCGCGCGCGATTTTAATTTTCAAATTGGTCGAACGCGCACGGACTGTTAAAGTCAAACCGCCGATGACGAAAGAAAAATCCAGCCGTCCCGCGCCGCGCCGGAAACTGCCGCGCTCGTTCAAGGACTTGACGCCGGCGAAGCATTTCAACCCGCGCACTTTTTGAGTTTAAGCTTGTGCGCGGGGCGGTGCCGGCGAAAATCTTTTCATGCCCGCGCCGTCCCGCAATTATTTCGCCGCCGCCGCGCTGTTCCTTTTCGCAGCCAGCCTGTCCGCGCAAACCAATCTCTTTGTCGCCGCCGACGGCAGCGCGCAATTCAAATCCGTGCAGGCGGCCATCATGTCGGTGCCATCCGGCAGCCGCGAAAAACCCGTCGTCATCCACATCGCGCCCGGCACTTACTCGGAACTGATATACGTCCAGCGCGAAAAATGTTTCTTCAAGCTCGTCGGCGAAAATCCGACGAACACGGTGCTGACCTACGATCTCAATGCCAACTTCAAAGGCCCGGATGGAAAGCTCATCGGCACGTTCAAGACCCCTTCGACGACGATTGACGCGGACGATTTCACAGCGGAAAACCTCACATTTGAAAATTCCGCCGGCGCGGTCGGCCAAGCGCTTGCCATCCGCGTGGACGGCGACCGCGCGACGTTCCGTAACTGCCGTTTTCTCGGCTGGCAGGACACGATTTTGCTGAACCGTGGGCGGCAGTATTTTGAAAACTGCCAGATTGCCGGCGCGGTAGATTTCATTTTCGGCGCGGCCACGGCGTGGTTTGAAAAGTGCCGTATCAACTGCCTCGGCAACGGCCACATCACCGCCGCTTCCACGCCGATGGACCAGCCGTTTGGATTTGTTTTTTCCAACTGCAAAATCACCGGCGGCAAGCCGAACGTAAAAACTTTTCTGGGTCGTCCGTGGCGGATTTACGCGAGCACGATTTATCTGAATTGTGAAATGTCCGAAGTCGTCCGGCCCGAAGGCTGGAACGATTGGAAAAAGCCAGAGACTCACACGACGGCGCGCTACGCGGAATTCAACAGCACCGGCGCGGGCGCAAGCCCGATGAACCGACCGGTTTGGACAAAACAGATCAACGTGGCCGAGTCGGGAAAGATCACCGTGGAAAAAGTTCTTGGTGGGTGGAAGCCATGACGGGATTCATTTTGCCTGTTTCAGCGTGCAATCCACCAGCTTCACGTCGGCGTCCTGCACCACGTCCGGCCTTTTGATTTCCTTGAAAGTTGAATTGTAAATCCGCACGCCGCTGATGTCGGCGGCGGGGAATCCGCGCACGTTCAGCACGCGCGGCGTCTGGGCGACGGTGATGTTTTCCATCACCACATTGCGCGCGACCGGCTTGAAATCGCCCTGCGCGCCTTCCTCGTAAAGAAAATCAATCTGCAAGACGGAATCTTTTACGAGTCCGACGTTCACGTTGCGCATGAAAATATTCTGGATGACGCCGCCGCGCACCGCGTTTGACTTGAGCCGCAGCACGCAGACCAGATTTGAACTGCTCATCTCGCAGTTCTCGATGAACACATTGCTGCAACTGCCGGAAATCTCGCTGCCAATGGTCACTCCGCCGTGGCCGTCGCGCATCGTGCAGTCACGGATGATGATGTTTTGCGCCGGCACGCCGACACGCCGGCCGTCGTTGTTTCGTCCTGATTTTATCGCAATGCAATCGTCGCCGGTGTCGAACAAACATTTTTCAATCAGCACATCGCGGCAGCTTTCGGGGTCGCAGCCGTCGTTGTTGACGCCATGCGAAGAAATGTCCACGCCGCGCACAGTAACGTTCGTGCAGAGCAGCGGATGGATTTCCCACATCGGCGAGCGGCGAATGTGAACGCCCTGAATCAAAACATTTTCGCAGCGGTTGAACTCAATAAAATCCGGGCGCAGGTTGAAACCTTCGCCGAACTGGCGTTGTTCCACCGGCTGGCCGTCTGCGGCCATTTTCACCAGCACCGCGCGGGCTTTGCTGTTTTTCCACGCCAGCCAGTTGGAACCGTCGGCCTGGCCGTCGAGCGTGCCTTCGCCTGTGACCGCGACATTTTTTTGACCGAGCGCGTAAACGAGCGGCGAGTAATTGTAAAGTTCCGTGCCTTCAAACCGCGTGAACACGACCGGCAGATACGCCTTCGGGTCGGTGCTGAATTTCAAGACGGCATTCGTCTCCAAATGCAAGTCCACGCCGCTTTGCAAGCGAATCGCGCCGGTCAAAAATTCTCCGGCAGGAACGATGACCCGGCCGCCGCCAGCCTGAACGCAATGGTCAATGGCCCGACGGATCGCTTTGGAACAATCCGTCTTGCCATCGGCCACGGCACCGAAGCTGGTGATGATGAAATCGCGCGCCGGAAAAACGGGTTCCTGAATGCCTGCGAGAATCTCCGGCACTTGCGCCCACGCCGTTTCTGAAACCGGGTCCGCCCGGAGCAGTGTCGTGGAAAACAAAACCAGCCATGCGAACAAAAGATTTTTTTTCATCTGGCAATTTGCGGCTTTAGTTGCTGGCGTTTTCCAAACCTTCAACCTGCGCGTTCTCCAAAATCAAGCGGGAACCTTTCTTCACGCCAACGGCGGAGTTCTGAAAGCGAATGCCACGGGCGTTGCGGATGGTCAGGCCGGTTTGGGCCGAGAGACGGACGATTTCCAGCACGACGTTCGTGATGCAGCTTTCCGGCAGGCCGACGATGAATCCGGCGCTGCGTTCATTCACCGAGGTGACATGGCTGATGAGGATGTTCCGAAAAATGGGCGTGGTGGCGGTGACGGGCTGTGGCGTGTCGGTGGCCGGAATTTTTGGATAATAACAGGTCAGGTTGATGGGCACGCCCACGTTGGTCATGGTCAGGTGGGTGTAAATCAGATTTTCGACCAGGCCGCCTTTCTCGCGCGACGTTTTGATGCGGATGCCGCTGTCGGTTCCGTTAAACGTGCAGTTGGTCACGAGCAGATTGCGCACGCCGCCGGACGTTTCGCTGCCGATGCTCATGCCGTGGCCGTGCATAAACGTGCAATCGCTGACGGTGATATGATCGCAAGCGAACTCGCGTCCGGCAACTTGGTGGCCGGCCTTGAGCGCCACGTTGTCGTCGCCCACGTCAATGCGGCAATGGGTGATGAGCAGGTTTTTGCAGGCGCTGGGATCAATCGCGTCCGTGTTCGGCGCGCGTTCGGGCGCGAGGATGGTGACGTTGGAAATGACGACATCCGTGCAATCCACCGGAACCAGATGAAAGCTGGGCGAGTTTTGCAACGTCACATTTTCCAAGCGCAGGCTGGTGCAGCGGGTGAAAATGATCATTCGCGGGCGAGGCAGCGTGGTGCCGGATTTTTGTTCACGGGCGGCCTCGGCGGGAATCCACCATTTGCCGCCGGAACCGTCAATCGTGCCGGAGCCGGTGATGGTCACGTTGGTGAGTCCGGTGCCGTTGATGAAGGCGACGAAACCCCTGGATCTATTGGGGTCGGCAAAATCGGCGCGTTCGTCCGTGGCTTTCAGCACCGCGCCGGCCTCAAGCCGGAGAGTGGTCCGGCTGCGCAGAAAAATCGGCCGGCTTAAATAAGTTCCCGGCGGAAACTCGACGGTGCCGCCGGAAGTTTCACAGGTGTCGAGCGCCTTTTGGATTGCTGCCGTGTCCAAAGTTTTTCCGTCGCCCGTCGCACCAAATTCACGGACATTGAAAGTCGCCGCGCACAGCGGCAAAGCCAGGGACAGAAAAATGACGGCGGCAGTTTTCACTGGGAATCCAGAAAGATGCGTCATAACACGCCGTTGTGAAACGAAGATTTTCGCAAATCGCTTTGATATTTCGTGCCACAAATTTGCCAAACCCGCGCCATGCACGTTTCACTTCACGCCGGGGAACGCCAGGTAATTTCTGGCGTTCGCGTAGCAGATGTTTTTAATCATCGGTCCGACCAGGGTTTCGTCGTCGGGAATCAGCCCGTTTTTGATGTCTCGTCCGATGAGGTTGCAGAGCGTCCGGCGGAAATACTCGTGACGCGGATAGCTCATGAACGAGCGCGAGTCCGTGATCATGCCGATGAAACGAGAAAGCAGGCCGAGATTCGACAGCGCGTTGAGCTGCCATTCCATGCCTTCCTTCTGGTCAAGGAACCACCAGCCGGAGCCGTATTGAATTTTGCCGGGAACCGTGCCGTCCTGAAAATTCCCGACCATCGCGGCGAAGGCGTAGTTGTCCGCCGGGTTCAGATTGTAGATGATGGTTTTCGGCAGATGATTTTCAGAATCCAATTTGTTCAAATATGCCGCGAGCGATTGCGCCTGTGGAAAATCGCCAATGGAATCAAAGCCCATGTCCGGCCCAAGCTGGGCGAGCAGGCGTGAGTTGTTGTTGCGCAACGCGCCGAGGTGAAGCTGCTTCGTCCAGCCGCGCTTCGCGTCGAGGTGACCGAAGAAGACCATCATGAACGAGGCGAATTGCGAATGTTCCAGCGGCGAAACCTCCTCCCCTTTGCGCGCCTTGTCGAAAATTCCCGCCGCCGTTTTCTCGGAACAAAAATCCGCAAAGCATTGTTCCAGTCCGTGATCAGACAGCCGGCAGTTCTGCGAATGAAAATAGTCGTGCCGTTTTTCCAGCGCGCTGATGAAGGCGCTGAAACCGTTGATGTCCGTGTTCGCGGCGGCGGAGAGCTGTTCCACCCATTTGTTAAAACCGGCGGGCTGGTTCACGGTCAGCGCCTTGTCGGGGCGGAACGCCGGCAGCATCTTGGTCGGATGGCCGGACTTGGCGAAAGCGCGGTGAAATTCCAGGGTGTCCACCGGGTCGTCCGTCGTGCAGACGACCTTGACCTTCATTTTTTTCAAAAGACCCTGCGTGGTGAACGCCGGAGTGGCCAGTTTGGCGTTGGCCTGTTGCCAGATTTTCGCGGCAGTCTTTTCGTCCAACAAATCCGAGATGCCGAAATAACGCTTCAGTTCCAGATGCGTCCAGTGATAGAGCGGATTGCGCAGCGTATGCGGCACGGTTTTTGCCCAGGCGTTGAACTTCTGTTCCGGCGTGGCGCTGCCGGTGACAAATTTCTCGGCGACGCCGTTGCTGCGCATCGCGCGCCATTTGTAGTGGTCGCCTTCCAGCCAGATTTCAAACAGGTTTTTGAACTGCCGGTTTTCCGCGATGTCCTTCGGCGAAACATGGCAGTGATAATCAAAAATCGGTTCCGGTCCGGCGAACTTGTGATACAGCCGGCGCGCGGGCTTGTTGCCCAGTAGAAAATCTTCGTGGATGAATGCCATAATTCTTGCCCGTTAAAAATCCGCTGCCGGGACATTCTAGTCCAGCTTGAAATTGCAAAAAAGGCGATTGGTTGCTGAAAATCCCAAAACCGCCGCTATAATCAAACCATGAGCGCATTTCCCGTCAGCCTGGAAAAGGCCGCCCAGCTTGCGCGACGCATGGCCGCGCTGGGCGTGCGCGAAGCCGACCTCGAGGAATCCTTTGTGCGCTCCGGCGGACACGGCGGCCAGAACGTCAACAAGACTTCCACCTGCGTGATGCTGCTCCATCGTCCGACAGGATTGCAGGTCAAATGCCAGGCCACGCGCCAGCAGGGACTCAACCGTTTCATCGCGCGGCGGCTGTTGCTGGACAAGATTGAGGAGCGGCAGCGGGGATTTGTCGCGGCGCGGCGCGACGAGATGGAACGCATCCGCCGGCAGAAACGCAAACGCTCCCGCCGCGCCAAAGAGCGGATGCTCGCCGACAAATCACGTCATGCGGAAAAGAAATCCGCGCGGAGAAATGTGGATGCGGAATAAAATTCCTTCATCCTTGAAAACCATCGAACACACGGTTTCTTTGTCACGCACTACAGGTGGAAGTTTTCACCGCGCTGATGAACGGGGAGAAACCTTCGCCGTTTGGCTGTGGATTCTGGCCGCTTATTTTGTCTTCAATCCCTCACCAAGGCGGTGAGTTGTTTTAAAAAATCATCGGCACCAAATGGTTTGATGATCACTGTCACCTTTAGTTTGGGGTATTGCTTTTTGCAAAAAACTTCAAACGCCGAGTCGTTGTATCCCGTGACCACCACGATGGGATACGTCACTTTTTTGGCCGCCAGCCGTTTTACCAGCTCCCATCCATCCGAACCGGGATGAGCAATGTCGGTGATGAAAACGTCGGGGTCTGCCTGCGACAATTCCTTCCAGGCCTGGTCGCCATCGGTAAATTTATGGAATTGAAACCGGTCGGTAAAACCTTCAAAGAGGAACTCGAAATTGGGCAGTTCATCATCCAAATAGACGACCTGAAATTTCTTCTCGCGGGCCAGGGTTGCCGGCGGAAGAACATTCGCATGGTCATCCTCATTCATGGAGCGAATGTTGGCATCCGCGCTGCAAAAGACAACATTTTTCAGGCCGCCGACCATCT
>DATCBW010000021.1:0-12795 GCA_036511615.1 Verrucomicrobiia bacterium
GCCCACGCGCTGTAGCCAAAGGCCGTCGTCGAGCCGAGCGCGACGAGCGTGTCCATGTTCGACTGGCCGACCTTGAGCTGCCGCCAGGCGCCGCGATAAAACTGCGCGCCGCAGAAAATTTGCACGACGCCCGCCAGCGCAAACGAGAGCCATTGAAACCAGCTTGAGCCATTGAGATTAAAGCCCCATTCACCGATCATCAGCAGGCCGGTGACGGCGAGGCCGAGAATCAAATTCCATCGCCAGCGGGACCGGTGCGGCCCGCCGTGGTCATGCGCGGCCTCAACCGGTTTTGCCTCATAACCGGCTGCGGCAACCGCCGAAAGGACGGCGGCGACGTCCGGGCCGGCGCTCCAGCGCACGGTCGCGCGGCCGGCTTCAAGCGACACGGAGGCGCTGCGGACACCGCCGACAGATTGAATCGCCTCCGTGACGTGCCGCGCACAGTTGTTGCACGTCATGCCGCTGACGCGCAGTTCAGTTGTGGCGGTTAAAGACATTTATTCAACGAACATTCTGCCACCGCAAACACGGTTCGTCGAATTTCCTTTTCAGCGCGTGGCGCGCACCGTCTTCATCCGCCGATGCCAGCCGCGCAAATGCGGCAACGATTTCGGCAGCGCGTAATGGCCGGAGAAAAGAAAGTTTTCCAGCATCCCGAACAAATCGAAGTCCACAAACAGCGGGCGTTCGCCCAGAAGAAATTCCGCGTGCGCGAGCATCTGTTCAAACGGCGCGAGGCCGGCCTCCAGTTTTTTCAACCAGACTTTCTGATCCTTGCGCCACTGGTCAATGCAGCCGCGGCCGAACTTGCGTTCCTTGAACCGCAAATACTGCAATTGCTCGGCGGGTTTGACAAATTCCGCGTAGTGACTGTCGTTGAGCCGGAACGTCGTTCCCTCGATTTCATTTTCAATGTATCGCCAGAGGATGGATTGCTCGCCTTCACGTTCGGAGGGGAACAGGCCGAGTTTCAATATTTGATCGAGATACTTGGCGACAATTTGCTGGTCGTCGGTGTCGTCAAACACGATGTTTCTGCCATCGCGGAGGATTGGCACGCCGTAGTATTTTTCGCCCGTCAATTTCCAGACCTGTGAACGGTCGGTGCTGGAAATGTTGGTGACTTTGAATTTCGCGCCGGAAAATTCAAGAATGCGCCGCTGCGGAATGCAGAACGGACTCCACGGAAACTGGATGAGTTCAATCATGCGAAAGTTTTCCGCGAACGCCGTAGCTTTGACAAGCGCAAACCCCCTTTACAGTTTCACGGCGCGGGTCTAAAGTCGCTTCATGGCTGGCGAATACGACTCGACCGAATTCATTGATACCGATTTCACGGCGCAGAAATTACCTTACGCCGCGCCCACGCGCGACGACGTGGATCGCAAGGTCGTCGAGGCGCAGCAGAAACTCGTCGAACTCAAACGCGCGCAGGAGGAACTGGAACGCGAGCGCGCCGGCCTCGAAGAACTGCGCCGCCGGCAGAATGAATTTCACACCGGACGCGACGAAATCATCCTGAACCTCACGCGCGGCCTCGGTTTGTTGGAGGAGGCCGAATTCACCGCGCGCCGCGACGCCGAACAGATGGTCAAAACCATCGGTGAATTCCGCGACGCACTCACCAAGGTGCAATCCGTCCGCGAAGAAACCTGGACCAAGGAAAATTTTCAGGTCGAACTGACCCGCGCGCTCACCGCCATCGAAAACGCCCGCATGGAATGGAATTCCGCCCGGCTGAAAATCGCCGCGCTCGCCGGCGAAACCAAGAATGCCGCCGCACCGCTGGATAAAGATTCTTCCGCTGCCGTGCCGTCACTGGCGCACTTGAGCTTTGGCCGGCTCTGCAAAATCGGCCTGGCGTTCACCTGGCCGCTGCTGCTCGTCACGCTGGCCGCACTGGGCGTCTTCATCGCCATCCTGCTGCGAAAGTGAGGCCGCATGGCGCAAAAAAAGCCCGACCCGATTTCCGACAAGGCGCGCACGCTGAACGACCAGATTGCCGCGCTCGAAGCCGAGATCAAGAAACTCGACACGCAGTTGGCGCGCACGCCATCGCCGAAATTCCGTTCCACCGCCATGCCGCCGGGCGCAACGATTTTACGCGCCGCCGAAAAACCTGCGCCCGCGCCGTCCAAAGTCGAGCCGGTGTTTGAGGAGATCAAGCGCGGCCCGCTCGCCCCGCGCGCCGACAGCGAAACGCCGGAAATTTTCAACGAACTTGGCGTGCGCAAATACGATCTGCCCGCGCTGTGGAACCGCCTGCGCAATCATTTTCGCGGGCCGACCACCAGCAATCCGCGCCTCGTGAACTACCTCGCGGCCGGCGGCGTGCAGGGACTGCGCCCGTTGCGCTACGAAAAGCGCGTCGCCCGCAACCGCGTCATCGTGCTGGCTGCGATTTTGTTTGTGATCCTGCTGCGCACGCTGCTGCTGTGGGTGAAACATCGCTGATATGAAAACGCCGCTCATCAAACTTCCCCTCGCCACCCGCGACGGAACTTTTCTCGCGCACTATTCTGAAAAAGGGCTGGCTGGACTGGAATTTCCAAAAACAAATCGCAGGAGACGAGGTAACGAGTCTCAAATTTCTTCAGTCAGAGACTCCTCACGTCGTCTCCTACAAATTAAGAAATGGCATCGCACAACCGAAATGGCGTTGAAAAAAATTCTCACCGGGAAAAAATCAAAATTGCCGCCGCTGGACTGGACGGACAAAACGGATTTTCAAAAATCCGTGTGGCGCGAGATGCTGAAAATTTCCACCGGCAAAACGAAAAGCTACGGCGAAATCGCGGCGGCAATTGGTAATCCAAAGGCTGTCCGCGCGGTGGGCGGTGCGTGCGGGGCGAATCCGGTTCCGGTTTTGGTTCCGTGCCATCGCGTGCTGGCCGCGAACAAAAAACTCGGCGGTTTTACCGGCGGATTGGATTGGAAACGCAGCTTGCTTGCACGCGAAGGAATTGGGCTTGTAACATTGAACTCACAATTGTAAGATTTCGATATGAAATTTAATCAACAAGCTTTTTTGGGAGCGGTTATATTCTTTGCTGTTGCTTTCGCTTCCTCACCAGATGTTCAAGCCGAAATCTTTATTGGTTCTAACACGAGTGTGAACACTCTAACAGTAGCCTCAAATGAGGCAATCCTAATTTCAAGTATTAAAATACCTTTGGATGTGGATGGAATACAGTTCCACTTGGACTTGAACGGAACAAATCTAACAAATACAACCTACGACATTAAAACTTATGGTCAGCCTCGTGCTGTGGCCGGGCCAGCGACATTAAGTTTCCCATCTAATTCCGGCACAAATTCGGTTCCCGTTTGTCTCTGCTTCCAGCGTATACATGGAACATCAATTCGATCTTTAGCAATACCTGCAAACACAACAAATACTTTACAGGTTCCGACCGGAATGACTTGCCATATTTTGCAACAAATAGATGAATTCGATCCTCCGCTAGCAAGTATTCAAGTTAATTCAAATACTGTGTCAGGCCTTTTCATTGGCGGTGGCGAAGAATTTAGCGGGCCTGCAACTCTAACGATTGGTAGTCAGCATGACAATTTTGTTTCGTATTATCTGACCGACGATTCTGTTAATGTTCCAAACGGTGTCCTTCAAGGCCCTACCGGCTCATTTGTGATCACCGTTGAAAAGTCCACAGATCTCATTCATTGGTCTCCTGTAATATTTCAGCCTACAGGCAACGACCAGTCAGCATTTTATCGGTTGAATTTTTCTCATTGAACATCAGCCGTCAGCCGGATGATTTCGCGCAGCGGCGTCTGCGGTTTGAATTTCACGAAGCGTTCCAGGTTTTCCACCGGCAGCTTATGCTTTCTGGCGACTGTAAATGCGAGTGTCGGTAACGAGCCAGACGGAATCATTCAGTTTTCTCTCACCGAGCGCGGCCAGCGCATCTGCCAAACGGCGCAACAATTCGTCACGGTTTGGCCGACGCAAAGTAATGACAATCGCGCCATGATGTTGAGCAAAGGTCAGCGGAACGGTGTGGAAAAAATCCTTGTCCGTGCTGATGAAAATGGCGTGTTCACTTTGGGCGTGGGCGAATAGTTGTTCGTCCGGAGTGCCGGGCGGAAAGATTTCCAAAGCGTGAACGGCGGTGTGTCCGGCAGATTGAAGTTGGGTGAGGGCCGGGCGCGGGAAATTTTCGTCGAGGAAAAATTTCATTCGCGGAACCCATCAGGCTTCGACACTTTCCATCGCCGTCAGGTTTCCGGCAAATTCCAGACACGCGCGGATGTCCAACTCTTTGAGCGAGGGATAATCCTGCAAAATGTCCTGAACAGACTGTCCGCTGGCAACCGCGCCGACGATGTTGGCGACGAGAACGCGCGTGCCGCGCACCACAGGTTTGCCGTGGCAAATGGCAGGGTCGAAACTGATTCGGTCTGACAACCAACTTTGCATGAGCAAACTCTAATCCTCGTTCGCGGCGTTGGCAAAGGGATTTTCACCCCGCCGTCAGCCGGATGATTTCGCGCAACGGCGTCTGCGGTTTGAATTTCACGAAGCGTTCCAGTTTTTCCACGCGCGGTTTGCGGCGGCGCATGTCGTCAAAGCCCGGCGCATAGGCTTTGTCATAGGGAATCAGTTCAATCTTTGATTTGGAGCCGAGCGTTTTCACCACAAGCTTCGCCAAATCCAAAATCGAAACTTCCTCCGTGCCGCCGATGTTGAAAATTTCCCCGCACGACTTTTTACAATTCTGCAAACGCACCAACGATTCGACCACATCGTGAACAAAACCAAAGCAGCGCGACTGCCTGCCGTCGCCGAAAACTTTCAGCGGTTCATTCTTTTTTGCGGCGGAAATAAATCGCGGCAAAACCATGCCGTAGCGTCCGGTCTGGCGCGGGCCGACCGTGTTGAACAGCCGCGCGATGGTGACGGGCAGATTTTTTTCGCGCGCGTAGGCGAGCGCGAGAAATTCGTCCGTGAGCTTGGAGCAGGCGTAGCTCCAGCGCGACTGTCCGGGCGGGCCGATGAGCAAATCGTCGTCCTCGCTGAACTCCGGCTTGGCGCTCTTGCCATAAACTTCCGAGGTGGAAGTGAGCAGCAGCGGCGTGGGATGTCTCGCGGCGGCGCGCAGCAGAATCTGCGTTTCATTAAAACTGGCTTCGAGAACGTGCAGCGCGGATTTGACAACGAGGTCCACGCCGACGGTCGCGGCGAGATGAAAAATGAATTCTGAATTGGCGGCGAGTTTTGGCAGTTCGGCACACACAGAAATTTTCGAGCGGATAATTTTCAACCGCAGATTTGTTCTGACCGTTTGCAGATTCTCCCGGCTACCAGTCGAAAAATCGTCAATGACGACAACCCTTTTGCCGTCGTTCAGCAATCGTTCAACCAGATGCGAGCCGATGAAGCCCGCGCCGCCCGTGACGAGAATGTGTTTCGTTTTCATTTGAGCGCGACGGCGACGGCTTCGGCCAGCTTTTGCCGGAACGCCGGATTTTCAATCTTTGCCGCTTCCGTTGAATTGGACAGAAAGCCGCCTTCGATCAATACCGCCGGACGCTTTTGCCCGCGCAGCACACCCATGAACCGGGCGCGGCCCACACCGCGATCCATCTCGCCGCTCGCGCCCAGAATGGCACTGTGCAGCCGGACGGCGAACTGGAGATTCCCGGCGTCGAACGCGTTGTTCGGGAGTTTTTCATTCAACGGGTCGGCGTAGCCGCGCGTGAGGGTTGAGGGCATTCCAGTCGGCGTCAGGCAGTAAATTTCGAGGCCGCTCTCTTTTTTGTCAGGCGCGGCCGAATTGAAATGCAGGCTGATGAAACAGTCCGCGTGATGCGATTCGGCGAACGCGACGCGATTGGAAAGGGACACGTCCGAGTCAGTCGTGCGCGTCAAAAATACCCGCCAGCCTTCGGCTTCGAGCAGCGGCTTGAGCCGGCGCGCCCAGTCGAGTGTGAATTCTTTTTCCAGCCGCTTGTCGAGCACGCTGATGGTGCCGGAATTCAAACCGCCGTGGCCGGGATCAATCACGATGACGCGATTCGTGGCGGGGAATGACAGTGGTTCGCCAAGCAGCACCGGCTCCAGGTTTTTTTGCAGGTCCAGGCCGTGAACGAAAACCTGGCCGTCAATGAACTCCGGCGCGAAGCCGAGATGAATTTCCACACCGTTCCAAGTCGCCTCGCGCACGCCGATGGCCAGGACCATCACGCCGTTTTTGGAACTGACGGAATAAGTTGTCACCGGGGAGCTGGCGAGCTTGGCCGGCCCGGAAATTTTTTGTTCCGCCGCCCAGCGGTTGAGCGAGGTCCAGGTCAGAACCGGTGCGGCCTTGGTGATGCTAACCGGCGGTGAGTTGGTTTTGACGGCCGGCGGGACGGATTTCTTCATTCGCGGAGCCGGCGCGGTTACAACTGCATCGGGGGCGGACCAGTTGGGCGGCAGCGGTTCATTGGGCTGCGTCGCACAGCCCGCCAGAATAACAAGCGCGCCGCCAAGAATGATTCCCGCGAATTTGAACACGCGCCAATTTCGCGGAACGGAAATGCGGACTCAAGCTGTTTCGGGCAAAAGGGATCGTCCTCATCCTCAGCTTCATCCTCATTTCGACTTACGAAAGTGAGCTTGAGGATGACGATGAGGATGAGAATGATGTTCTTGCGCGGCTTGTTTGCCGGCAAAACTTGCGGCATGATTGGCGAAGTGAAAATTCTCGTTGCCATCACCGGAGCCACCGGCGCGCTTTACGCCCAGCGGCTGCTCGACAACCTGAATCCGCGCGAACACGAAATCCACGTCGTGTTGAGCAACTACGCGCAGCAGGTCATCAGCGTGGAACTGCCGGACGGCCTGAAACTGCCGGCGGGCGTGCAGACGCACAATCTCAAGAGCATGAACGCGCCGTTCGCCAGCGGCTCGAATCCGCCGGACGCGATGGTCGTCATTCCCTGCACGATGGGCACGATGGGCCGCATCGCGCACGGTTACAGCGAGGATGTTTTGCTGCGCGCGGCGGACGTGACGCTGAAGGAAAAGAGAAAATTGATCCTCGTGCCGCGTGAAACGCCATTGAGCCTGATCCACGTCAAAAACATGGAATTACTTTTATTGGCGGGCGCGACAATTTTACCGGCGAATCCAAGTTTTTATTCCGGCGCGGATTCCGTGGTGCAAATCGTGGACACCGTTGTCGCGCGCGTGCTGGATCACATCGGCATTCCAAACAAGCTCGCGCCGCGCTGGGCGGAAGAAAAAGAATAAACGCCATGAGCAATTCAAGAGATTCAACTTTGGAAAATTGGTTTAAGAAAGAACAATTACACCTTGCAGCAATGAACGGAGACGTTGGTGAAATTAAGCGGTTGCTTGAGTCCGGTTATCTAGAATCAATCAATGAATTTGATGAATTCGCTTTAACTCCGTTAATATGGGCTGCAAAGAGCGGCAACATTGAAGCGATGAAATTATTGATTGCAGCAGGCGCAGATATAAATGCGCATGATGAAGCCAAAATTGGAAATACAACAATCAGCGGAGTTGCGGACGAAGCATCATACGAAATGTTACAAGCCCTGATTCAAGCGGGAGCGAATCCTAACATCAGAGGTTGGATGCAATTGAATGCTTTGGATCGGGCCAAAACAAGAAAAGATGCGAACTCAAAAAAAATTATTAATCTGCTTGAGTCAGCCGCTCGCAATTTTCCAGAGACGTGATTTCTATAATTTCCAGGTGGCTTTCATTCGTGCGTTTTTCGCATACGGTTTTCGCGCTGCCGTTTGCGCTGGCGGCGATGCTCGTGGCCGCGCGGGACAATCGCGGCTGGCCGGGCTGGAAAACCTTCGGACTGATTCTGGCGGCGATGGTCTGCGCGCGAACCTGCGCGATGGCCTTCAACCGTATTGTTGACCGCAAGTTCGACGCGCTGAATCCGCGCACGAAAAACCGGCACCTGCCGCGCGGGGAAATTTCTCTCGCCAGCGCTATTTTACTTTGCGTTTTATCAGCAACGGGATTGATTGCCGTCAGCTATTTCCTGAATCCGTTGTGCTTTTACCTTTCGCCCGTTGCACTGGTGATGGTTTGTTTTTATTCGCTGACGAAACGGTTCACGGATTACACGCACGTTTTTCTCGGCATCGCGCTCGCGCTCGCACCGATCGGCGCGTGGCTGGCGGTGAAAGGCGCGAATGTTTCAATTTCGGAAATTTTGCAGATGACCACTCTGGCCGCCGCCGTGATCTTATGGCTCGTCGGCTTCGACATCATTTACGCACTGCAAGATTATGAGTTCGACAAGGCGCACGGGCTGCGCTCGCTCGTCTTGGCGTGGGGACCGCAGAACGCGCTGGCCGCCGCGTTTCTGGCGCACATGATCATGTGCGGGCTGCTGCTGGCGTTTGGATTTCTTTGCGGGTTCCGTTTCGCGTATCTCGTCGGCTGGTTCATGATCGTCGGCTGCCTCGTGCTGGAACATTGGATTGCGCGCCGGCGCAGTCTGAACTGGATCAATGTGGCGTTCTTCCGGCTGAACGCGCTGGTCGGCGCGGTGTTTCTCGTCGTCGTGGCGATGGAAGTGATTTTTCAGGGCGGATTTCGGCTGCGGTGATTTTTATTTAACCACGAAATACACCAAACACACGAAATTGTTCACTAAATCGTTTGTTCGCGTTCCTGTTCGTGCAGTTCGTGTGTTTCGTGATTAAAAAAATCCGGTAACATCTTTCCGGTTTTGCTTCTGTAACGGGTGAACGCGTGTTGCGCTTGTTTAACCCGAAACACCAGAACACAATCCAGATCATCGCCATGAACCATATAATGCTCGCAGAACCTGCGACGATAGCCTTGGGGCTGTTCGCCCTGTTGTTGCTGATGTTGATTGGCCTGGCGATTCTGGCGGTCTTTTTCGTCATCTGGCTGGCGCGCCGGAAAAAAAAATCCACTCCGCCGGTTGCGCCGCCCCCCGCTCCGCCGGTTCCGTTGGTTTCAAAAAAATGCCCGCAATGCGGCACGCCGCTCTCCTCCGGCGCGCTGGCCGGGCTTTGCCCCGCGTGCCTGCTCAAAATGGGCGCGGCGGCGGACAGCGTCACGGACGCAAAACAATCCGCCTTCAATCCACCGGGCGTGGCGGAACTCGCGCCGCTGTTTCCGCAACTGGAAATCCTCGAACTCATCGGCAAAGGCGGCATGGGCGCGGTCTATAAGGCGCGGCAGAAGCAGCTCGACCGCATCGTCGCGCTGAAAATTCTCCCGCCCGGCATCGGTGACGATCCTGCGTTTGCCGAGCGCTTCGCCCGCGAAGCCAAGGCGCTGGCGAAGCTCAATCATCCCGGCATCGTGACGTTGTATGAATTCGGCAACGTAGGACAGGCGTCGCGCCTGTCGCAAACTCCAGAGAAACCCGCGCCTCAAGGCGGAAACTCAGGAAAAATGGAGACCGGCGCAACGCCTGTCCTGCTGTTTTACTTCCTCATGGAATTTGTGGACGGCGTGAACCTGCGCCAGTTGCTCGCCGGCAGCCGCGTGTCCGCGCGCGAGGCGCTGGCCATCGTGCCGCAGATTTGTGACGCGCTGCAATTCGCGCACGACCAGGGCATCGTGCATCGCGACATCAAGCCGGAAAATATTTTGCTCGACCGGCGCGGCCGCGTGAAGGTGGCGGATTTTGGGCTGGCGAAAATCGTAGGACAGGCTTCCAGCCTGTCGCAAACTTCTCCTCAAAGTGGAGCGCATGGAAATAAGGAAACAGGCAAGATGCCTGTCCTACAGGAAAGCCTGACCGACGCGGGCCGCGTCATGGGCACGCCGAATTACATGTCGCCGGAACAGATCACCGCGCCGGGCGAGGTGGACAACCGCGCGGACATTTACGCGCTGGGCGTGGTGTTTTACCAGATGCTCACCGGCGAACTGCCCGGCAAAACCATCGCGCCGCCGTCCACGAAAGTTCAAATTGACGTGCGGCTGGATGAAATTGTTTTGCGCGCGCTGGAAAAAAATCCCGCGCTCCGCTACCAGCAGGTCAGCGAGGTGAAGACGGGCGTGGAAACGATTGTGGCAACACCCGATTCAAGTAGGAGACGAGGTGACGAGTCTCAAACTGAAAAATCAAACGCGGGCGAAGACAAAAATCAGAGTCTCCTCACGTCGTCTCCTACAAATATAGAACCGCGCTTCTGGCGCTCGGTCATCATGGTTGCCGTGTGGGTGGCGATTATCGTCATCCCGGTAACCGTGGCGTTGCTCACCATAAAAAGTCATTACACTTCCTCGGCCATAATGTTGTCGCAATCGGAATTTCTGGGCAAATTTCACTCGAACCAAATCGCGCACGCGACGATCAAGCTGGCAGGACAAGGTTCGCCGTTGACTCCGGTGACCGGCACTTATTTCAAAACAGATAACAACGGCAAGGTGACGAAAGAGGAAGTTCCGTTCGTTGCGCCAAATGTTTTCCTGACGCAAAAGACGCTCAATGAATTACTGGTTTCCGACAAGGTCGAAACGAACACACCAAACGTGATGTGGCTGAATCTCGTCTGGAGCATCGTGCCATTCATCATTCTTGGAATTCTTGGTCTAGGCATATTGCTCGTTCTCGGCCTCATCATCCGCCGCGTCTGGCGCGCGGTGAACGCAGGTAGCGCGGGCGTCCCGCCTGCCGAACCGCCGCGCAAGAGTTCCACAGGCAAACTCATTGCCATTGTCTGCGGTCTCCTGGTGCTGGGCGCTGGCATTGCGGTATTGTTCGTGCATCAAGCATCGTTTAACAAATTACACCCGGCTTCATTGACCAGCGCGGAATTTCATTACCGCGTTTTCGAGGCGGATGCGGCGTTGGTGGACAAGTTGATTCCCGTCGCGCAGCGGCAGTGCGTCGCGCCTTCCGATGTCAATTCCAATTCGCAAGATGATTTGGACAGCGGCGGCCAGAGCATGGGAAATTTTTCCGTGGCCACGCACGGCACAAAATTCACCGATGCGCAAATGGCGGAAATCAGTTCTGACACGTTCAACACATTGCTAAATGCCATCGGCGAAAAACCGGGCTTGCTGGCGGATCAATCGCGCACGATTTTTTCCAACTTTTGGTGGCCGGGCTTGGCCGACACCTGGAGCTACAGCCGGTCGAGCGACAAGTTGTTGGGCAACGGCGGCGGAACGGGTGTTTTGGGATTACGCGTGCGGAACGGGCAGAAGGAAATTCGCATTGAATATAATGTGGGCCACACCATTGATTTGACCGGTCGCGGCACGGTGGATTTGAACTCAAAAATTTTCTACGCGGGAAAAATTCCGCAAAACGGCGCGCTGGCTTTTCTCGTTCCATTTTTTCGCAAAGATGATTCCGCGCATTATCTCGTGGTCGTTTATGAAGTCGGCTCCAACGCGAGCACAACCAAATCCCCCGCCGCCGCGCAAAATCTTTCGTTCGGTCCGGTGATCGAAGTGGAGCTTGAGCCAAGCGACGGGCAACAGGGTTACGACTTGGATACAGGGCGGATGGTCCCGATTGGCGACTCAACTCATCCGGGTGCTGACTTGGTTTTGACCCAGTCGGAGTCGACTGGTGAGCTTTTCTTTTATTTTATCGGGATGCACACTCAATTTTTTGCTGACAGTAAATGGGATTGGGACGGGTCGTGGCAAACTGCCAATCATGTAGCCACGATTCTGTCCAACACGCCGACAAATCCATCAACCGCCGTCAAATACTCTAATGGTTTGTCTTGGAATCTGGCGTGGACATTTTCGCCTTCGGAACTTTTTAATTACCACCCACAAACCAATACTTACGGATTTATGACGCGCGAGGGGAACATAGGAATGCTACAGATCCTCCGCTTCACCGAGAACCCGCGCGGCGTAAAAATCCGCTACAAGCTGGTGCAAAGCGGCGAGGTCAAGGCGGCACCAGCCAACGACGAGGCAGCCCGCCTGAAACTTCAGGCGGCGGATCAGGAGTTGGCGGCAATCAAGCAAAAAGTCGCTGTTGGGTTGGCTCCACCAGTTGACTACGACCGGGCAAAAATCGTCCACGACATCACGGTGACGGAATTGAAAGGCGACACCGTGGAAGTCGCCCGGCTGAAACTACAGCTCGCGGAGTTCAACTTGAAAGTGACCGGACAGTTGCAGGCCGTTGGTAAAGCCACCCAGCAGGAATACGACGCGGCGAAACTGGCGCGTGATATGGAACTGGCTCGCTACAAACTGGTGCAACCGTCAGTTGTGGCGGCAGCCGCCGTGCCAGCCAACTTTGAACCAACTCCCGTTGCGGTCATGCAGTCACAACGAGCCAAGTTTGGAATCCCGATCATCTTTTTGGCCGGGCTGCTTTTCGTGGTTGTCGCGGGCGTGGTGGTCGTGTTCGTGCTGGCGCTCAAGAAATCGAAATCCAGCACGGGCAAAGCGGTGGCCATTGGCTGCGGTGTGCTGGTGGTCGGAGCCTTTCTGGTTCTCGCTCTGCTGCTGCTCATGTTTTTTGGCTTCCGACACGTCAGGGTGGAATCTTCCAGCGCCCAGATGGTTGCCGCCAAAGCGCAAGCCGAGGCGCAGATGGCTGCGGCCAAAACCCGCGCCGGACAACTTCAAACGCAGTCACTGGTGGCATTGCAAAATATTTCCTTCGGCCCGGTGACGGAGCAAACGCTGCCGATGGACACCAATGGACTGACTGATTTGTTTGACCCGGATACCGGCGGCGTCACACCGTCTCCCAACCCGCCGAATCTGGCCGAGGGCCTTAAAATGTTGTCCAAGGCAGGATTGGTCGTCAGCCGTGACGAAACAAAAAA
>DATCBW010000022.1:0-41340 GCA_036511615.1 Verrucomicrobiia bacterium
AGCCGTGCCCTGCAGATTTTACAGAACCTGACCGGCGAAAATCTTGAACCCGCCTTCGTGGAACGGCTCGCCCTGGCGCCCAGCAACATTCCGGAAAACAAAAACGGGAAAGTCATTTACGAGAAATTCGTCAAGCCGGCCATCATTGACCGCGAGAAAATGGGCGCGCATTTCGCCGTCAGCTCGCTGTTCGAGCAGTATCCGACCACGGGCCGGATTTACTCCTGCACCTTTGAGCAGCAGGAGAAACAGATGTTCGAGGCCGGCAAGGCGCGGCTGATCATCGGTCGCTCCAAGGTCATCTTCGACGTGACCCGCGCTTCCGACATGTTGAGTTATGCGGCGTTGCATCTTGGCGACCACAATGTGAACTGTGGCGTCCGCTATTTCCGGGGCGAGGAGGAATTTCACGGGCTGATCAATGAATGCAAGGAGGCGTTCAGCCGCGCGGATTTCCCCCAATTGATCCGGCTGATGGACCGCCATTTTGGCGAATCGCACTTTTCGCTCAAAAACCTGTTCCGCGATGAACAGCGCAAGATTCTCAACCAGGTGCTCGTCACCACCGGTCAGGACATCGAAAGCCATTACCGCCAGATTTCCGACCAATACACGCCGCTCACGCGTTTCTTGAAGGACATCAATGCGCCCATGCCCGTGGCGCTCGAGACCGCCGTGGATTTTATTTTGAACTGCGATCTGCGCCGTCAATTTGAAAGTGCGGAGCCGAACTTGGACCGCGTCCGGGCGCTGGTGGAACAGGCCCGCACCGGCAACGTGGACTACCAGCAGGAAACTCTTGGCTACGTCATCGCGCGCCACATGGATCTGCGGCTGGAAACCCTGGCGGCAACGCCGGACAATCTTGCTGCGCTGATGCACACGGCTGATCTCGCCGAGGTCGTCCGTTTCATGGCGATGGAGGTCAACCTGTGGAAAACCCAAAATCTTTACTTCCAAATGCGGCGCACCGTTGCGGCGGAACGGAAGACCCAGGCGGATGCCGGCGATGCGGCTGCACGGGAATGGCTGTCGCACTTCAACCGGTTGGGTGAGCATCTGGGCTTCCGCACGAACGAATGAATCCGGAACTAAAAATTCCGCGTGCCACCTGCCGGCTGCAGTTTCATCGCGGCTTCACGTTACGGGCCGCGCTGGCGCTGGTGCCGTATCTGCACGCGCTGGGCGTCAGCCACATCTATGCCTCGCCCCTGCTGACGGCGCGGAAAGGCAGCACGCACGGCTACGATGTTTACGATCCGACAAAGCTGAACCCGGAACTCGGCACCGAAGCCGATCTGGAAGCGTTGGCTCACGCGTTGCACACGCGCGGCATGGGGCTGGTGCTGGACATCGTGCCGAACCACATGGTCGCGTCGCCGGAAAATCCGTGGTGGTGGGATGTGCTGCAACTTGGTTTGGCCAGCGCTTATGCGAACTACTTCGATGTGGATTGGGACGCGCCTGATCCGCAACTGCGCGGGAAAATTCTGCTGCCGGTGCTGGGCGATGAACTGGAACACGTGCTGAATCGCGGCGAATTGAATGTAGTCTGCGAGAATGACGAAGTGACGGTGCGTTATTACGACCACCGTTTTCCCGCCAGCCCCGGTTCGCTCGTGATGCCTGAAAAAACCAACGAACAAGCGGTGGCGTCCTTCAACTCGAGCCGCGTCGCGATGGCGGCGTTTTTGGAGCAACAACATTATCTGCTCACGTTTTGGCGGCACGGCAACACGCAGCTCAATTACCGCCGGTTCTTCAACATCATCGAACTGGCCGGGCTGCGCGTCGAACTGCCGCAGGTGTTTGCCGATTCGCATAACCGCATTCTCGACTGGCATCAGCGCGGCTGGCTGGACGGCCTGCGAATTGATCACCCGGACGGTTTGCACGATCCCGAACAATATCTGCAACGCCTGCGGCAGGCCGCGCCCGGTGCCTGGATCACGGTCGAAAAAATTCTCGAACCCGGCGAGAATCTGCCCGCCCGCTGGCCGGTTGCCGGCACCACGGGTTATGATTTTCTCAACCGCGTCACCGGCCTGTTCATTGATCCCGCCGGCGAAAAACCGGTGACGGACTTTTACGCGGCGTTCACTGGTGAACCCACTGATTACCTCGCGATTGTGCACGAGAAGAAACGGCAGGCGTTGCAACAACTGTTGCCGGCGGAAATCAGCAGTTTACTACGATTGTTGCAACCATTGGCGGCGGATGAACTCCGGCTTCAGAAATTTACCTTGGAACATTTCCGCGAAGGGCTCATCGAGCTGGTGGCGGATTTTCCTGTGTATCGCACCTACGTTCAGGCGGACGAACGCCGCGTCAGCGAGCAAGACATTCATCACGTTGCCGAAGCCGTCAGTCAGGCCGTCCGGCAGCAACCGGAACTGAAAGACATTTTTGATTTTCTGGAAGACCTGCTGCGGTTGAAAATCCACGCGGACAAGTCCGCCGAATTCGTGATGCGCTTTCAACAGCTCACCGGCCCCGCGATGGCCAAGGGCGTCGAGGATACGACTTATTATTGCTTCAATCGTCTCGTTGCGCTGAACGTGGTCGGCGGCAATCCCGGCCAGTTCGGCTGGAAAACTTCTGACTTTCATGCGGCGGCTGAACACGCTCAAGCACACTGGCCGAACGCCATGCTGGCCACATCCACTCACGACACCAAGCGCAGTGAAGACGTGCGCGCCCGGTTGAGTTTGCTTTCGGAAATTCCGGATGAATGGGCGGGAACTGTCCGCCGCTGGTCGGCGCTGAATGAAAAGCATCGCCGCGACCACCTGCCGGATCGCAACGCGGAATATCTTTTTTATCAGACCGTGCTCGGAGCGTGGCCGCTTTCTGTGGACCGGGCCGTCGCCTACATGGAAAAAGCCGTGCGCGAAGCCAGGCAACATACGACCTGGACGGAATGCAACCAGTCTTACGAAGCCGCGTTAAAACATTTTGTGACTGCGACCTTGGGTTCCGCAGATTTTGTCGCCGGGGTGGAGCTATTTCTGAAGTCGCTGATTGCACCGGGCCGCATCAATTCCCTCTCGCAAACCTTGTTGAAGCTCACCACGCCCGGCGTGCCGGACATTTATCAGGGAACGGAACTCTGGGACTTGAGCTTGGTGGACCCGGACAATCGTCGTCCCGTGGATTATGCCGTGCGTCAATGTCTGCTGGCGGAGTTGCCAGACCTGACGCCGGCGCAAATCCTGGCGCGCAGCAATGAAGGCCTGCCCAAGCTCTGGCTGATTCAAAAGTCGCTCGCATTCCGCCGCCGCCATCCTGAAGTTTTCAGCGCGGGCGGCCAGTATGCGCCGTTGTTCGCGCAAGGCGAGAAGGCCGCTCATGTTGTGGCTTTCAGTCGTGGTGGCGGCGTTGTCACCGTCGTGCCGCGCCTCGTGATGCGGCTGGCGAACAACTGGGCCGGCACGACTTTGGTTTTGCCCGGAAACGACTGGCTTAACGAACTCACCGGTGAAACCGTAACCGGCGGCGAATGCAGGCTGGCTGAATTGCTGCAAAAATTTCCCGTGGCGCTGCTTTCGAAAAAAAGGAGAACAACTGATGCAAACCATCCGAGTCTGGGCACCGATTCCAAAACAAGTTGAACTCGTCCTCGGCGAAAAACGCCTGCCCATGCAACGCGGCGAAAACGGCTGGTGGCAGGCCGAAGCCAAACTGTCCACACCAGACGACAATTACGGTTTTGTTCTTGATGGCGAAGGCCCGTTTCCCGATCCGCGTTCGCCGTGGCAGCCCCACGGCATTCACCAGCTCTCGCGCCTCGTGGATCACGGCGCGTTCGAATGGACCGACGCCGGGTTCAACGCGCGTCCGCTGGCGGAGGCGGTGATTTACGAAATGCACGTCGGCACGTTCACGCCGGCGGGCACGTTTGCTTCAGCCATCGAACGGCTCGACCACCTGGTTCAGCTCGGCGTCACGCACGTCGAGTTGATGCCGGTCAACGGATTCTCCGGCAACCACGGCTGGGGTTACGACGGCGTGGACTTGTTCGCGCCGCATCAGGCCTACGACGGGCCGGACGGCCTCAAGCAGTTCGTCAACGCCTGTCACGCGCGCGGACTCGCCGTGCTGCTTGATGTCGTCTATAACCACCTCGGCCCGGCTGGCAATTATCTTGGCAAATACGCGCCCTATTTCACGAATCGTTATCACACGCCGTGGGGTGCGGCGCTCAATTTCGACGGCCCGCACTGCGATGAAGTGCGGCGTTTCTTTTGCGACAATGCGCTGATGTGGCTGCGCGATTATCATTTTGACGGCCTGCGACTCGACGCGGTCCATGCCATCTGCGACACGTCGGCCCGGCCATTCCTCGAACAACTTCAGGACGAAGTTCAAGCGCTCGCGAAGCAAATCAATCGCCGCCTTGTGCTGATTCCGGAAAGTGACCTGAACGATCCGCGCCTGATCTGGCCGCGCGAACGTTGTGGTTTCGCCCTGGCCGCGCAGTGGAGCGATGATTTTCATCACGCGCTGCACGGCGTTTTGACCGGCGAACGTAACGGCTACTACGAAGATTTCGGAACGCTCGCCGACCTCGCCAAGGCGCTGTGCAACGCCTATGTCTATGACGGCAATTACTCGCTCCATCGCCAGCGCTGTTATGGGCGACCGCCAACGGGCCTCGCCGGAAATCACTTTCTCGGCTACGCGCAAAACCACGATCAAGTCGGCAACCGCGCCTGCGGTGAGCGCCTAAGCCAGCTCGTCAGTCCGGGCCGGCTAAAAATCGCCGCTGCGCTGGTCCTCACCTCGCCGTTTGTCCCGATGCTCTTCCAGGGCGAGGAGTGGGGCGCGCTCACGCCGTTTCAGTATTTCACGGATCACTCGGAACCGGAACTCGCCAAAGTCGTCCGCGAGGGTCGGCGCAAAGAATTTGTTGCGTTCGGCTGGAAGCCGGAGGAAGTGCCCGACCCGCAGGCGCGAGAAACCTTCGAGCGCTCGAAGTTGAACTGGTCGGAACTGAAAAATGAATCGCACGCCGCTCTGCTGGACTGGCATCGGCAATTGATTCAACTGCGCCGAAGTGAACCGGCGCTCGCCGACGGTCGCCTGGACATGGTGCAAACGCATTTCGACGAGTCGGCCCGCTGGCTCGTGGTGGAGCGCGGCGCGGTCTCCGTTGCCTGTAATTTTTCCGCCCGGTCGCAGCGCGTTCCGTTGCGCGCCGGGAAACACGCCACCTTGCTGGCGTCGGACCAGGCGGTTGAAATTCTCAACAGTGAAGCGATCCTGCCGCCGGACGCCGTGGTTGTTTTGAAAACATGAGCGCCGCATTTCCATCGGTTGATTCGTGGGGCATCATGGATGCCTACGAGGACGGGCAGCACGAATGGCAACCCATCAGCCGGCGCAATCGCGCCGCATTGCGGCGCGCGATGGGCGCAATCCCGGCGGCGGACGGTCGTTCCGTGCTGATGCTTGAAGCCGGCAAATCCCGGCGTTTGCACCGGCCTGCGGAAATCCGGCTCGAAAGCGGCGCAGTGCTGAAAGTCAAGCACACGCTTCCCGCCAGCCTGCCCGTCGGCTACCACACCTTGCGTGAAGCCGGCATGAATGGGGAGACGCATCTGATTGTTCATCCGCCTCGCTGCTATCTGCCCTGTAAAAAAAGCGAACGCGGCTGGGCACTGCAACTGTATTCCCTACGCTCGCGCCGGAGCTGGGGTATCGGCGACTTCGCGGATATGCGCCGGTTTGCCCGGTGGGCGAAACGGGAAACCGGCGCCGATTTCATTTTGCTTAATCCGCTCGGCGCGCCGCTGCCGCTGCCGTCGCAGGAGGCGAGTCCGTATTCGCTCAGCAGTCGGCTATTCCTCAACCCGCTTTACTTGTGCATCGAGGAAGTGCCAGGTGCGGCCAAACTTCGCGCGGCGCTGGAAAAAATCGCCGCTGTTGGCCGCAAGCTCAATGAAAAGCGGTTGATCAATCGCGACGCCATCTTCCGGCTCAAGCTGCGGGCGTTGGAAAAAATCTACGCCGCCGGGCCTTTTTCAAAATCAAGTGGCAGCCGAGGTAACGAGGCTCAAACTAAAAGAAAGTTAGAGACTCCTCACGTCGTCTCCTGCAATTCTCAAAACTCGTCAGCCTACGGCGAATCGCGGGCGTTTGACCGTTATCGCGCGGAGCAAGGCGAGACGCTGAATCGTTTCGCCGCGTTCTGCGTGCTGACCGAGCGACACGGCGGCGGTTGGAAGAACTGGCCCAAATCATTTCAACATCCGGCCTCGCCAGCGGTGCGGGCATTTGCCGCGCGCCACCACCGGCGCGTGCGGTTTCACGAATGGTTGCAATGGCTGCTGGACCAGCAGCTCGCCCGCGCCGCGCGCGAATCACCGCTGATGCTGGATTTGCCCGTCGGCATCAACTCCGACGGATTCGATGCCTGGCTCTGGCAGGACTCGCTTGCGCTCGACGCGTCGGTGGGCGCGCCGCCAGATGCTTTTAACACGCTCGGACAAAACTGGGGATTGCCGCCGTTCATCCCGCATCGTCTGCGCGCTTCGGGTTATGAGCCATTCCGTCAGACCATTCGCGCGATGCTTCGCCACGCGCGCGGCCTGCGCATTGATCATGTGATGGGCCTGTTCCGGCTCTACTGGATTCCGCGCGACGGAACCGCGCGCGACGGCGGCTATGTGCGCTACCACGCGGACGAACTGCTGGCCGTGCTCGCCATCGAAAGCCGGCGCGCGAAAGCCACCATTGTTGGGGAAGACCTCGGCACCGTCGAACGCGGCGTCCGTCCCCGGCTCCGCCAATCCGGTGTGCTGTCCTACAGCCTGCTGTGGTTCGAAAATCGTTCGCCGGAAAATTATCCGCCGCAGGCACTGGCGGCGGTCACGACGCACGACCTGTTCACCGTGGCGGGCTTGTGGTCGGGAAAAGACTTCGCCGCCCAAAAGCAGATTGGCCGGCAACCCAATGCTGCCGAAATGGAAGCGGTCCGTGAACGGCTGCGTCGCCGGGCCGGCTTGAACAAAACGGCTTCGGCACACGAAGCCATTCTCGGCGCGCACCGCCTGCTGAACCGCACGCCGTGCCGCCTGCTCACTGTCACGCTGGACGACGCGTTGGCGGTCGAGGAACGTCCGAACATGCCCGGCACCACGACGCAATGGCCGAACTGGTGCATCGCGCTGCCTAAACTGCTGGAGGAAATTGAAAGGGACGGTTTCGTCCGCCAATTGTTCAAGACCGTCGCTCCCCAAAGCAGGCACGGCTGACAGCCCTGGTGTTTGTTGCTAATTTCATCGGTCATGAACTGGCTCGTCAAATTAAAGTGAGGCAATTGCCCATGATGAAATTTCGGCGGAGCCAACAAGTGGCAACTTCTAAAACTGATCTTCTTTCTCCTTGAACAGCACGTTGAATGTCGTCAACGAACCATAACTCTTCGTGATGTATTGCTGCATCTCGACTTTCTCGCCGTCGGAAAGTTTTTCGTGCGCGTTGATTTTCTGTTCCAGCACGCGGAGATTGTTCCGCACCATCACGATCTTGTGGAAGAAAGTTTCCAGCGGCACTTCCTTCGTCTGCAACGCCGCGTCCGCCGGGTGCATCACCAGTCTGCCGCCATGCCAGCGCAGGCCGAGTTTTTCCACGACGGCATCCGGCTTTTCCAGGCCCAGCTTGCGCAACGCCGCGTCCAGCGTCTCGGCTACGAACTGTTTCAACGGCACGGCCAGTCCGCTGACGGCGGCCTGCGGTTCGGCGGGTTCGAGGCCGGCGGCGTTCGGCTCGACCGTGCGCCTGCCGTCGTTGAACTGGATTTCCGCCGTGACTTCGGAAATCGTCCTGACCGTTCCCAGACCGTATTGCGGATGACGGACGCTCATGCCGATGTGCAATGCTTCGATTTTCATAAGGCCCATTTTAGCCACGGATTGAACACGGATGAAACACAGATTTTTCAAAATGAAAACGGTGAACCGCTAACCACGCGAAATACGCGAACGAATTTTGTTCAATTCTGTTTTCGCGTATTTCGCGGTTGCGAATCCGGCAAAAAATCAAGGCGACAACTTTTTCAAAACGCGCTAGGCTCAAGCCACAATGAAATGAAAAAACTATTTCTACTACTTTCCGCCATCAATTTTCTATTCACCACTATGACTCAAGCACAAAAACTTGGCACGGACGGCGACCCAATTCGCCAAATGTTGTTTGCGAATCAATCACTCAAGGAACAAGCCAAACAAGCAAAGCTTGATGGAACTGACAGTCCGCTTCAGCGAATTTCAGACGCTTCAAAATTGGTGGATGAAGGAAAAACGAACGAGGCAATTGCCAAACTTCAAAGTGTTCTTCAAATGCAGCCATTGGAAACACGCATTGAACTCTGGACTTGGACTGGATTACGTGAGCTTGGTAAAAAGCCGGAACAAAAAACTGCGACTAAAGTTCTCGGTGTAATCATAGAAGTTCCGATGCAGGATGGTTACGACACCTTGTCGGCATATGCAGATGGTTCGGCTCGCTATCTCAATTATTCTGGAAGAGCAATATTTTGGGACAAGCCAGATGCCATAATCAAAAATCTCTGCCGAGATTTTATTCAATCTGCAATTCCTGCAAGCAGCAGCGCGAAACCTCGAAACAGCAACGCTCTTCCAAAATCAGTTGCTCAAGTTACGTTGCTCACACGTTCAGGAAATTATGTAATTATTGCGCCGCCTCAAACTGTGATGAATTCAGCGGCGAAATTGATGATTGAGTTAATCAATCGCACAAAGCAAAGGCAGCGTTAGGCAGATTAAAAATTATTTCCATGTCCGCCAAACTTTCCGACCGTTTTGAATTCGAGCGCGTGCTTTGGCAGAAAAATTTCACACGTGTCGCGGGCGTGGATGAGGCCGGGCGCGGGCCGCTCGCCGGGCCGGTCGTCGCCGCCGCCGCCATCCTGCCGTCGCGCTGGGCGGAAACGGGTTTGCCCGCCGAACTCGCCGGACTGAACGATTCCAAGCAGCTCACCGAATCGCAGCGGGAAAAGTATTTTGAATTTCTCACCCGCTGCACCGAAATCGAATTTGCCATTGCCGCCGTGGACGCGGGCGTGATTGACGAGATCAACATTTTGCAGGCGACGCATCGCGCAATGAATGACGCGCTGGCACAATTGAATCCGCTGCCGCCGCACGCGCTGGTGGACGGTCGTCCGGTGAAATCGCTGCGCGTGCCGCAGACGGCCATCGTCAAGGGCGATGCGCGGAGCTATTCCATCGCCGCCGCGAGCGTGCTGGCCAAGGTCACGCGCGACCGGCTGATGCTGGGATTTCACGCGCAGTTTCCAGAATACGGTTTTGACCAGCACAAAGGCTACGGCACCGCAAAACATCTGGCGGCGATTGCGCAATTCGGCGCGTGTACGATTCACCGGAGAAGTTTTGCGCCGATGAAACAATCGGAGCCAAGACTGTTTTAGCCACAGATGACAAAGATGAAACACAAATTTTGAAATGAGCATACGAGAAACGTTTTGCTTTATCTGCGTTTCATCTGTGAAAATCTGCGGCAAGAAAAATGAATCTTCTGGAAAAGCTCAAGGCACGGTTCGCCGGCCAGGACAGGCCGGAGCATTTGCGGCGCGGCGAACTGGGCGAGCGGGCGGCGAAAAAGTTTTTGCAGAAGGCCGGCCTCAAATTTCTCGCGGCCAATTTCCGTTCCGAGCGCGGCGAGATTGACCTGATTTTCCGCGACGGGGATTGTCTTTGTTTCATCGAGGTGAAAACCCGTTCGTCGGAAGACTGGACGCGGCCGGCGGCGGCGGTGGACGCGCGGAAACGGAAGCTGATTTCGCAGACGGCGCTGGATTATCTGCGGCGGCTAAAAAATCCGCAGGTGAAAATCCGGTTCGACATCGTGGAGGTTTTGCTGGCGGACGGCGCGGTGCGGGAAATCCGGCATCTGCCGAACACGTTTTCGTTGAGCCGTCCGTATCGTTACGGCTGAATTTTGCTTGCGCTGCCGGGTGAACGGGCAGAGCTTGGTTCCGCTGCCATGAGTCACAATAACACCTTTGACATCGTGCTGGGAACGGTCGGGCTGGTGGTCGCCATCGGCCTGGTCGGCGCGGGGGTTTTCTTCATGCTCAAAAAAAGTTACGAGCCGGCCAAGATGCTGTTAAAAATCGCGGTCACGATTCCTTTCGTTGTTCTTTGCCTCGGGTTCGCGCAGAAGATGGGACCGTTTGGGCCGTTCCTGATTGTTTTCATGGCGGTTGTTTTGTCGTATATGTGGACGCCGCATCTCGCCGAATGGATTTCCAGCCCGCTGACGAATCTTTTTGACGGCGGCAATGAAAGGCCGGATTACAAGCCGTTTTATTCCATCGCCACCACCAAGCGGAAACGCGGGAAGTATTCCGAGGCGATTGCTGAAGTGCGCAAACAGCTCGAAAAATTTCCGAACGATTTCGAGGGCGTGATGCTGCTCGCGGGCATCCAGGCGGAGAACCAGAACGATTTGCAGGCGGCGGAAAACACGCTGAACCATTTTTGCATGCGGCCGAAGGCGCCGGAGAAACAGGTCGCCGCCGCGTGGACGACGATGGCGGACTGGCATTTGAAATTCGGCGTGGACGTGGACTCGGCGCGGGCGTCGCTCCAGAAAATCATCGGGCGCTATCCCGAAACGGAGCTGGCGCTGCGCGCGGAGCAGCGCATGGCGCATCTCGGCAGCACGGAAAAAATCCTGCTGGAGCAGCATGACCGCCACGCCGTCGTCGTGCCGGAAGGCGTGAAGAACATCGGGCTGATGGATTCATCGGCGTTCTTGCGTCCGCAGGAGATTGATCCGGGCCGGATGGCGGCGGCGCACGTCAGGCATCTTGAAACGCATCCGCACGATTCAGAAGTGCGCGAAAAGCTGGCGGTGATTTATGCGAAGGATTTCAAGCGGCTGGACCTGGCGACGCTGGAACTGGCGCAGTTGATCAACGAGCCGCGCCATTCGCCGAAGCAGATCGCGGGCTGGCTGAACCAACTGGCGAATTTCCAGGTGGAACTCGGCGCGGATGTGGAGACGGTGCGCGCGACGTTGCAAAACATTGTGGAGCGTTTTCCCGAACTGCCGCTGGCGGAGGTCACGCGGCGGCGGCTGGCACGGCTGAACTCGGAGTTCAAGGGCAAAACCGAAACGCCGGGCGTGAAGCTCGGCGTTTATGAGCAGAACATCGGCTTGAAATACGGTTCACCGCACAAGCTGCAGTGAAATTTCGGTGGCCAGTTGATGCGAGAGGTCCAAGTCGCTGTTGCCCATTTTGGTGCGGCTCTCCACGTCCACCTGCGAAATTTGGGAGCTGACCGCCTCGCAGCGCACCCAGACATTGCAATCATTGACGCGTCCCATCAACGACCGGACGGCATTGGTGCTGTTGTGCGGGATATATTCGGTGACCACCACGCCGTCATGGTTGATGACGTAGAGCGACGCCTGATAAACCTGGTCCAGCGAGCGCGGATAGCGGTTGCTCAACGTGTCCTTGCCGAACGTCATGGTGAACGTGCTGGTGTCGCTGACGGTGTGGACGCAGCCGGCGGTGACGATGACCGCGCCGGCGAGAACTGCAAAAATCATTTTCTTCATACCGGAACATCATCCGCAAAAAGCCCGGCGCGTCAAGTGTTTCATTTTGGCAGATTGGCGGCGGCGCATGGCCGGGGACGCCAGTCGCCGTTCAGGCGGCGATTTTCAAATGCGTGAGGCGGAAGATCGTGCCCTTGGGGTCGTTGGGCAGGCACTGGATTTCCCAGCCGTGCGCGAGCACGATTTGTGAAACGACGGCGAGGCCGAGGCCGGTGCCTTTCTGGTGCGTGGTGAAATACGGCTTGAAAATTTCCACGCGGTTTTCGGGCGCCACACCCTGGCCGTCGTCCTGGATTTCCAGGATGGCTTCCGTGGCGCTGGCGCGGCGCACCTGAATTTTTATCTGTCCGCCCGGGCTGACGGCTTGAATGGCGTTGATGAGCAGGTTGAACAGCACCTGCCGCAGGAGCTGTTCGTCGGCCTCGATGGCGAGCGGGTCGCCGCCGGTTTCCACGCGGATTTTCTTTTCCTCAATGTCAAAGTTCAACGTGCGGACGATTTCGCCGAAGGCGGCGGCCAGCGCGATTTTGGAGCGGCGGACTTCGCGCGGGCGGGAATAGTTGATGAACTCGGTGAGCTGCGCGGTGACCTTGTCAGTCTCGTCCATGATGATTTTGGACTGGGCGCGGACTTCGGGCGGGGCGTCGGGCAGGCGCGAAAGCATCTGGGACTGGCCGCGGATGATGTTGAGCGGATTGCGCGTTTCATGCGCGAGGCCGGCGGCGGCGAGGTTCATCTCCTTGAGGTGCGAGTTCAATTCGCTCGCGCGCACCAGGCGGATCTGCAAGTCCGCCGTCCGGGCGGTGTTGCGCCAGGAAAGGCCGGCGCCGAGCGCGGAGATGCCGGCGAAAAATGCAATAAAAAACCGGAGCCACCAGTCTTTGTTGCAGGTGTCGCGGTAGTGATCCGTGGACATGGCGAGCACGAGGCCGTGCAGTTCGCGCCTGGCGATCAGCGCCCTGAAATCGGCCTCGGTCAATCCGAAACGTATCCACGGCTGACGACGGTTCTCACCACGCGGCCGGTCGCCCCCTGGCGGCGGTGGAGGAAAACTGTTGGCGGAAAGTCCATTGGTTTCGCTGGAATTGGTTTCATCCGGGAACGGCCGGTTGCGCGGAAAATCCGGCCCGCGCATTTCACCGTTTGTCATGTCGCGGAAGGGCGGTGGCGAGGGCAGGACGACGGTGGGATTGGAGTTGTTGGTCGTGCCTTCGGGATTGTTGGTCGCACCTTCGACGGGCAGGACGAACGTGACATAATTGTCCGACCAATGTTCGCGGTTGTTTAGAAAATCCCGTGAAAGCAGGTTGGTGTTGGGAACGGCGTCAACCAGATCGCCCTCGGCGTTCAGGAGGCCGACGGCGAGCAGGCCGCTGGATTTGGCCAGGGCGTTGGTGCGGACTTTAACCAGCTCGTTGAGGACGGGGTCGAGGCGCGCTTGAAAAACCGCACCGCGATACCCGAGTGCGCGGGTGACGGCACCCAACGTGTGGGCGATCTCCTGCGAACTGACTTCCAGGTCTGTCTTCGCCGCTACACCCACGCGGTGATGTTCGTCCACCTGCCACGCCACGACGACCAGCCAGGCCAGGAGCAAAAGCCCGGTCACCCAACGGCCCCGTTGTTCAGGATTCATGCGTAATTTGAGTTATGACGTAAATGCCGTAAAAGACAATTTATTTTTTCTTCGCCGGCACTTTTTCCAGAAACTGGTTCAATTCCTGTTCGGAGACGGAATTGGTGATGTTCGGCACCTGTCCCATTTCCCGGACGGTCAAACTCGCGAGCTGCGCCGGTGCCTGCACGATGTGCGGCGTGACGAAGATGATCAGTTCGGTCTTGCTTTCGCTCTTGCTGCTGGACTTGAACAACTGGCCGATCAGCGGAATGTCGCCCAAGATCGGCACCTTGTTGTCGCTGGAGGCTTTGTTGTTGTTGAGCAGCCCGCCGATGACGACCGTCTGCGCATCGGGCGTCACGACCACGGTGTTGGCGGAACGCCTGTTGATGTTCGGTGCATAAACCGCCGCAGAAAGCAGGCTGCCGCCCGCGATGACCTGTCCCGGCACCGAGGTGTCAATCGCGGTGATCTGCGGCTGGAGGATCATCTGGATCAGGTTGTCCGCACCGATGAACGGCGTGACATCCAATGTGATGCCGACGGGTTGATATGATCCGTTGATGATCGGGACCGTGGTGCCGGTGCCGCCGACCGAGGTGTAGGAAACGCCGGTCGGCAGATAAATGTTCTGGCCGACGACAATTTCCGCAAGCTGGCCGTCGCGCGCCAGGATGGAAGGGCGCGAAAGAATCTGCGCCTTGCCCGCCACCGCGATGGCCTTCAGGGTTGCCTGAAAATCGCTGCCCACGACTTGATAAAAACCGTTCGGCGAACCGGAATTTGGCGTCAGCGCCGGCGCGAGCGCCTGGCCCATGCCGCTGAAATTCGTGATGACGGAATTCGCACCCGCCAGACCAAACGAATTCGCCGCGCTGCCGGTCAACTGGTCGCCGAGTCCCTTGGTCCAGCCGCCCTCGATGCCGATGTCCAGGTCGTTGTTGCGTTGCACTTCCATGAACACGACCTTGATGAGCACCTGAAGTTCAGGCGCGTCCAGGTGGCTAATGACATTCTGAATCTGCGCTGCCGTGTCTTTGTCGGCGATGACAATGATGTTATGCGTCACTGGGTCCACGGAAATGACCGCGCTGCCGACCGAGCCGTTGTTGTTGTATTGGCTGGTGGAATTGGCACTGGCACCGCCGCCGCCTAAGCCGCCGCCACCGCCGCCGAAACCGCCCCGGCCACCACCGCCGCCGCCGCCACCGCCGAAGCCGCCGAAGCCGCCGCCCGCGTGGGTTTGCATTACAGCGCAGACCACCAAAGCCAGCGCGCAGCCGAAGATTTTATTGAAGTTTTTCATTTTCATATTTTATTTGCGTTAGAAAGTTTTTTTCCGACTCAGCCGCCGCCGGCCCTGCCGCCGCCGCCGCCGGTGGTGCCGCCAGTGCTGGAACTGGGGGAGCTGGAGGTGCCCATTTGAGTTGTGGCGTTTTGAACGCGTTGCTGGAGCATACTGGTCGTAGATGAACCGGTGGTGGTGCCGCGCGACGAACTGCTGCTCTGGAACATGTTTTGCAGCACCTGCAACATCTGTTGTGGGTCGCCGTTCTCCGTCTTGAATACATAAACCTGCTGGTCGCGATCCGAGGGCACGTCCAAGTCGTCCATCATGCTCGCAATCTGTGACATCAAATCTTTCGGGGCCGTCACGATGACCGCCTGGATGCGCAGATCGGGGACGACGGTTACCTGGGTTTGTTTTTGGATGCGATCAGCAGAACTGTTCGCGGTATTGCCACCGCCAAAAATTGCTGCAAACGGATTGCCGCCGCCGGCACCGAACCCGCCGCGTCCGCCGCCGCCAAACCCGCCACGACCGCCGCCGCCGCCGCGTCCGCCGGCAGCGCCGGCAAACCGGGTCGGTGCCTGCGTTCCGCCCGTGGTGCTGTTCGGAAATACGTTGCCGAGTTCGGTCGCCACGTCCGAGGGATTGGCATAATGCAGCTTGAACACGCGGATTTGCGTTTCCGCTTCCGCGCTGTCGTCAATCGCCTTGATGATGGTAACCAGGTGCCGGATGTTGGACTGCGTGTCCGTGATGACAATGGAATTGCCATCTTCATTGGCCACCACCGTGGCCTGCGGTGAAACGAAGGAAGACAGGTCTTTCACCAGATCGCCCGCCGTCACGAACCGGATGGGGATGATCTGGGTCACAATCTCGGCGTTGTTGGGAATGTTCGCGGGATCTTCGCCGATCACCACCGGAATGTTGCGCGTCTTGGCGTCGTTTTTGTCCACAATCGTCAGCGTCCGCCCGTCTTCACCTTGGATGGCCGCGTAACCGTTCTGGTTCAGCACCGAGTTCAGCAAATCCACCGCCTCATGCTTCGTGATCGGATGTTTGCTGATGACGCTCACGTTGCCGCGCACGGGCGTCTCCAGCACGATGATGAAACCCGCCGCGTCGCTCAAGTAGCTTAAAACCATTTCCAGCGGCGTATTGACGAAATTCAGCATGATCGCGTTTGAATTCGTCCCCGTCCCGCCCGGCGGCAGAAACGACGGGCGCAGGGTGTTGTCCTCCAGGCCAAGCCGCCTGGAAGGCAAAATGACCGTCGGGGTTCTGGGGGCGTTGTCCCCCGGCGCGGATTGATCCGGCATCATGGCACCCATGTCCGGCATTGCGGCGCCCGCATCGGCGGGTGCGGCGGCGGCGTTTCCCGGGTCGGGCGGCGGCGCGTTCTCGTCCGTCGCGGCGTTGGTGTTGTTGTCGTCCTGCGCAACGGGCGAGGTCTGCGCCGCTGCCGAATAGAGCAGCGCGGCGACGCCCAGCGCAACGAGGGTGAAGATTGATTTTTTCATATTATTATTTTTCTTGTGCACGTTTTTCCATCAGTCGTTTCAATACATCGTTTCCTTGAATGGCCGCCGACGGTGCGACGGACTGCTCTCCCGCCGGAGCCGTTGAACTTCCGTCGCCCGCCGACGAGGTTGTGGTCGCCGCGGCTCCCGGCGTTGCCACTTGGCCGGCCATCAGCCAGTTCCCGCCTTCCTTCCGCATCTGGACGCCGAGCTTCAGTTCAATTTCCTTTTTGTCCGGCCCCAGCAGCTTTACAGCAGAGGATGTCAATTCCTGCACCGTGTAGCCAGCGATGCTGCCGCCGACCGCCAGGACTTGTCTCAATTCAGAACTGTTCCCGTCAAAAAATCCGAACTGCCCCTTCTGGTAGCTCATCACGCCAACGAAGGTGAACTCCGGCGCACCCGCCGTGCGTGGTGGGTGCGTGGGTGTGGGCCGGGGTGGCCGGGTCCCCGAATTGCGCCGATAGCGGTCAGGGTTGAAAATGTTCCGATCCGTGATGAACTGGCTGAACTGCGGGTAATCCGTGTCGCCCGGCACGCGGTTCGATTGTGCGCCGGCGGGAAACGCGCCGGCCAGCGCGAACGCCGCCGCCAAAATGATTTGTATATGCGTGAGTTTCATTTTTTATCCTGTTCCAAAAGCGCCAGCCCGTTGACATCCATGCCGAGCGTGAGCTGCTGGCCGGTGGTGTCGTGGGCGCTCAATTCCACCGAGTCGAGCCGCAGCGCCATCTGGCCCTTTTCCACATCGTAAATAAACTGGCTCAAGGTGCGGAGGGTGCCCGACGCCTCCACGTGGCAGTTGAGCGTCATGTAATTCGTCGCGTCGTTTTTCCACTGCGGGTTGATGGTGTTCAGCTCCGTGCCGCTGTCGTTCGCCCAGGCGGCGAACGCCTTGATCACCTGCTGCTGCGCCACCGCAGTGTTGTTCGGGAGCGCATTTTTGAGCTTGCTGTTCCAATTGCTGCGGAGGCTCGCCTCGCGCGCAATCATCAGTTTCCCGTCGCTGACCTGCGTGCGCAAATCCTTGATCTTGGTCGAGCGCGCCGACCACCAGCCGCCCAGCGGCGTGAAAACAAACGTCACCGCCACATACAGGGCCACCGCCGATATGGCCAGCACCACCAAAAAATCCTGCCGGTTCTTAATTTTCATTGTGCGCCTCCATATTGGAAATCAAACGTGAACTGCATCGGCGCCTTGCCGCGGGTTGAGTCCACATTCACCCCGCTCACGCCTTTCGCCGCGCGCAGATTGCCCAGCATCTCCAGCAAATCCGCATAAGTGCGCGCCGTGCCCGAACAGTTCACCGTGCCGTCGTCCCGGATCTCGATGGCTTTCGCCGTCACCACGCCTTCCTCGGGAAACGCCAGCGAAAGCACCCGCAAAATCGCCAGGGAGCGGAACGAATCGTCATACCACGGACGATACTCCTGGATTTGCGCCGAGATGGTTTGCAGTTCCGTAACCTTGGCCGACATTTGTTTCCACTGCGAACGCAGCCGATACAGTTGAAACTGCTGGAACAAAAAGAACCCCACGATGATCAGCGCGATGCCTGCCGCGACCATGCCGGTCGTCCGCAACGGTCCTGATGAATACTTGGCGACGAACTGCTCGATGACCGTCGGCTTGGGCGGCAGAAATTCAAACACCGCCTTCTGCTCCGTCAAAAACCGGGCCGTGAGGCTGAACACCGCCGACAGCGACGTGTCCGGCGGCAGCGTCACGCCAAATTCATCCGGCGCGTAGGCCGAAATCACCTCGGTCTTCAAACCCATCGGCTCGAACCGCAGTTCCATTTCGTCCGCGAGCTGCTGCGCCAGATCGTTCGGGCCGAATATGCGGATGAGCTTCACCGCCGCGCGGAGTTCGGGCGGCAACTGGCCGAGCGTGACGCGCGCCTCGCGCGTGACCACGTCCGCGACCAGCGTGCGGCGGCCCGTTTCATTTTCAATCGCGCCTTCCAGCGCGCGCAACGCCGCCACGCCGCCGCCGGCCGTGATCTGCAAACCGACGTTGTGTTCACCAATCAGCAGCGCCAGCACCCCGTCCCCTGTGTCCGCGCCCGGCGGCTGCAACGCCGGCAGTCCCAATGAAAAACTGGCGGGCCGCAATTTTGCCGCCGCCAAAACCTGTTCGAGCGAGCCGGTGTGCGTGTTGGGAACGCCGGCCAGCAGGACGTATTTTTTGTCCCCCGCCAGCGGACTGCGCGAATCGCAAATCTGCAGCGCCGCCAGATCGGAATGGAATCCGCGTTCGGCCTCCAGCAGCAGCAGCCCCGTCGCGTCGGCCTCCGGCAACGGCGGCAGTTCGGTCTGCGTGGTCAGCACCCATTTTAGCGGCAGGCCGACGATGCAGTCGCGCTCGCGCACGCCGGCGGCGTCGAGGTGGTTGCGGATTTCGCGCCCAACCAGTTCCGGCGCGCCGGTCAGCGGATCGAGCGTGAGCTGCGCGGTGAACTGCTGCAGCCGCTGCAGCGAGCCGTTGACGCGGCGCAGCACGACGCCGTCGAGCCGGCTGCCTTCCAGCGTGAGACCGAGCAGCGCCGTCAGTTTTTTCCGCTTGCGGATTTTGAATGTTGATTCAGGTTTCATTGCGTGTTTTGTGCGAGCAAAGTTTGCCGGGCCTTTTCGCCAAGCGCCCAGCCGAGCCGGCTCAAGTCCTGGCGGTATAAAATTTTCGGCGAGCCGTCGCTGACATCGAAAATGAACTTCACGCGCCGGTAGCCGCGTCCGAACGATCCGACGGCCGCGATGTCGGCGGTGAATTGAAAACTTTTCGTGGTGACGTAATCGCCGTTGCGGAGGGACGCGAGCGTCGAGTTGCCGCTGCCCAGCGCGTCATAAACCCAGGCGATGGAACCAAGGTTGCTGGCGTTTTGCTGGCGGTAGTTGATGAGCGTCTGGGCATCGGCGTAGGCGGTCTGCTGGTTGCCGTTGTTCAAGCCCTCGAACAGCGCCGTCAGCACGTCGGCGCCGGCGGTGTTGACGTTCACCCGCCCGTAAAAGTAGGCGTTCGTGCTGGTGGTCACGTCATTGGCGAGGTTGGCAATGTCATTGGCGCTCATGTTCGACTGCCGGCAGACCACGGCAAAATCGAGCAGGCTGTGAAATGACGTTGTCGTTCGGCTTCCCGGCGGATGCGTGTAGTTGTAGATGGCGGTCGCCCGGGTGTCGGGACTGCTGACGTTGTCGTCGCGAAACAACGAGGTCAACTGGCTGACCGTTGCCGTGTTCACGTTGGTCAGCGACGAGCCGTCGGAGTGGAAATTCGGTTCGCGCGTGTAGATGGTGGTATAATCAAACAGACCGGGATCGAGCTGGCCGTTGCCGTTCAAATCTTTTTCGTTCGCGTCGAGGACGCCGTTGAGATTCAGGTCTTCGCCGTTCAGCAGGTCGCCGGTGGCGCCATAAACCAGCCGCAGTTCATCCTCGGTCTCGAACGGTGCATATTTCGGATAGTAGCCGAGCGTCGTGTAATTCAGCGAGAGGTTGCCGTTCGTGCCGCGCCAGTCCTGAATGGCCCCGGCAAAATCCGTCGTCATGTTCGGCAGATACAAAAGCGCGTTGGTGCTGGCGTAGTTCAGGTTCAATTTTGAGCCTTCGTCAATCAAACCGAAATACGGGTCGGTGGACGGCGTGCCGGACGCGTCGCGGCCGATGAGCCAGATTTTCGCGTCGCCAACGGGCACGGCCTCGCACTTGAATTTGGTGCTGTCCGGCACCGCGCCGTTCGTTGCGTAATTTTGCAGAATGTAGCCGACGTAGCGCGCCGCGCCCTCGATGGACTGGTCGGCGGCGAGGCCGCTTACGCGGTTGTCCGCCGCGCGCAGTTCATAGCTCATCGAGTTCACAAAATACAGTGCAATGCTCACCAGCCCGATGCAAATCCACAGCACGATGATCAGCACGGAGCCTTTCTCGGAACACCCAACATTCAACATTGAACGCTGAACATCCAATGCGCACGCATTCCAGGCTCCTGGCAGCCTTGGGCGTTGAATGTTGAATGTTGAATGTTGAATGTTCATTTTCAGTTGCTGGCCGTGGTCACCAGGTTCGATTGTCCCTGTGTCTTCGCGTCAATCGGCACAATGATTTCAACCGGCTGCGCGTTCGGGTTGCCGGCCATCTGGATGTCCACGCGGACGGCCATTGGCAGGTTGGTGTTGATCGAGGTCAGGCTGGTGGTGTCCCAAGTGTCGTTCCATTGCGCGCCGTCGTAGCAGGAAAATTTCACGCTGGCGACGCCCGTCAGCATGAGCTGGTTGTTCAAGCCGACCGTTGAGACCGGCAGCAGGTTGCGCATGACGGTGCGATACAAATCCCGGCCCACGGCGGACGGATCGGTTGAATTTTTCAGTTCATACGTCACACGCTGGATGTCGCCCCACGGCACGCTGTCGCTCAATCCGCCGGTGGCGGTGAACATCTCAACCGCCACCGGTTCGCTGATGCCGGAACTGCTGATGTTGCCGGCGCGGAAATCGCCGGACAAAAGCCCGGCCGTGCCGTTGGTCGGCGTGACGCAGCATTGCAGGTCGCGCCGGATCGTGGACATGGTGGCATCCACCGGCGTCTCGGCGTCCACCATGTCCAACGTCGCCTCGCGCAGGTGCAGCGCGGAGAACAGCACGGTGTTCACGGCGATCAACACCAGCGACGCGACACCGATGGCGATGATCATCTCCACCAGCGTGAACGCACTTTTGTTGTTTATTTCAATTTTCATTACCGCACATTCATTCCCGCCGGCTGCGACTGGTTTGGCGAACTGGCCAGCGTGCTCAATTTCACCGAATAATCATTTCCCTGCACGGGATACGTCACTTCCGCCGTCAACAGCGTCATCGAATCCGCCGGCCACGTCTGGGTCGTCAGCCGCCACCGAAAATCCATCACGCCTTCCGTGATCGTGCCGCTTTGCAGGCCGCCGTTGCTCCAGTTGGTCGTGACGATGCTTTGGTTCAAAACCCGGTCGGCCACGCGCGCCGCCGCGCTTTTCCGGACGGCGACCTCGCCCGCGCGGCTCGCGATGCTCAACACTTCCACCGCCACCGGAATCACAATGGCCAGAAACAGCATCGCCACCATCACCTCGGCCAGCGTGAACGCGGCCTGGTGGGGACGCCGCACTGCGGCGTCCGGTCGGCCCATTGCGCCGGCCCCACCTTCAACTGCCGGTGTCGCTAATTTCATAACCCATGCGGCTGCGCGTCTCGATCAGACCCACCGACCTGCCGTCTGAATCCATCAGTTTCAGCGTCGGCGGGCTGTTCTCGTCCACCGTGCCGTCCGGCAAAAACCGGATGGCCGGCAGATTTTTGAACGTCGTCGGCGTGCCGGTTCCACCCATTCCGGCCGTCCCAACATTCGCCACGGTAATCTGCAACGTCGAATCCACCGTCAAATCCTCGGCCTTCGGGTCGCCGTTCGGGCCGCTCGTCTCGGCGGCCACCCCGTATGTGTCGTTCTTTTCGTCAATCCACAGCATCATCGGCATCCCTTCGGACACCGCGCGGCTCTGCGCCGCGTGCATCAGCGCCATCAGCCGGCGCGATTCGGAACCCAGCGCGCGGCCACGGATGAACCGCGCCATCGCCGGCACCGCAATGGACGTGATGATCACCAGCAGCGCGAGCACGAGAATCAGTTCGATCAACGTAAAAGCGCATCGCCGTGAATTATTATTGCCAGTTGCCAATGTCATCTTCGGTTCCTATCCGGCCATCCGGGCCGGCGGAAAACAGGTCGTAGGCATTTGTGTTATGCGTGCCCGGATAATTGTAAAAATAATTGTTGCCCCACGGATCAACCGGCAGCTTGGGCGGATCGAAATACGGCCCGTGCCAGTTCGTCGCATCGTCAGGTTTCTGAACCAAGTCTTGCAAACTTTTGGGATAAGAACCGTTGTCCACTTTATACTGGCCGAGCGCGGATTTAATGCCGCCGCCGAGGGGTCCTGGTCCCGAAGAAAAATGAGCCTTCTCGTGGCTGCCAAATTTCGGATATAGCAAGACGATTCCCACAATCGCGAGACAAAACCAGAACCAAAATGTAAGTGACGGGCGCACATGACTTCTTCAATTATTTCTGCCAGTTGCCGATGTCATCATCCGTTCCTTCCTTGCCGTCCAGGCCGGCGGAAAGCAGGTCGTAGGAACTCTGGTTGTGTTTGCCGGGACAGTAATAGATGTAAGGATCGCCCCACGGATCGGTCGGCAGCACGGGCGGATCGAAATACGGCCCGTGCCAGTTCGTTGCATCGCTTGGTTTCTGAACCATGTCTTGCAGACTTTTGGGATAAAAGCCAATGTCCACTTGATACTGGCCGAGCGCGGATTTAATGCCGCCCTGTATGTCCGTTGGTCCACCATGATGAGCTTTCTCGCGACTGCCAAATTTCGGATAAAGCAACACGATTCCCACAATCGCGAGCCAAAAACAGAGCCAAAATGTATATGACGGGCGCACATGACTTCTTCAGTTATTATTGCCAGTTGCCAATGTCATCGTCCGTTCCTTCCTTGAGGTCCGGTCCGGCGGAGAGCAGGTCGTAGGAACTTTGGTTATGTTTGCCGGGGAAATGATAGATGTAAGGAGTGCCCCACGGATCGGTCGGCAGCTTGGGCGGGTCAAAATACGGCCCGTGCCAGTTCCGCGCGTTGGCCGGCTGCACGATCAAATCCTGCAGATTTTTGGGATACGAGCCGGCATCCACCTCATATTGGCCGAGCGCGCCCTTGATGCCGCCGTTGATGTCCGTCTGCGCCGCCGTAATGCGGGCGCGTTCGGTGTTGCCGGCGAGCTTCGGGATGACCAGCGCCGCGAGGATGCCGATGATTACGACGACCAGCATCATTTCCACCAGCGTGAAGGCGCGCTGCCGCAGGTTTTTTTGAATAACGATTCGTTTGATTTCAGTTTTCATAAACTTTGGTTGTTTGATTTTTTTAATGTATGTATTCACTCATGGACAGCACCGGCAGCAACATGCCAATGAAAATGACGCCGATGAAACCCGCGATGAAAAACAGCATCACCGGCTCGGCGAACGCCACGGCGGTCTTGAGATTGCGGTCGAGGTCGTTCTCGGTGACGACGGCGATGCGAACGAGTTCACCGTCCAGCTTGCCGCTTTCTTCGGCGACGGAAATCATCTCCAGCACCGAGCCGGGAAAAAGTGCTTTACAGTCCGCCAGACTCTGGCCGAGCCGTCCGCCCTGCTGCACGCGCTCGATGGACTGGCCGACGGCGTCCACCAAAATCTGGTTGCCGATGGAACGGCGCGCGACATTTAGTCCCTGCACCAGCGGCACGCCTGCGCCGATGAGCGTGCCAAGCATCCGGCAGAAACGCGCCATCGCAAACTGTCCGATGAGCGGGCCGACGAGCGGCATTTTCAAAATCAGCCCCTCCCAGGCGCGCTTGCCTTTTTCCGAGACCACCCACGTCCGCACCAGAAATCCGACGCCGATCAGTCCCGCCGCGACCAGCAATCCATACGACCGCACCAGATGGCTTGCGCCGATGATGACCTGTGTGATGAGCGGCAGGGAACTGTGCAGGTTTTTGAAAATGTTCTGGAATTTCGGGATGAAAAAAGTGAGCAGCACTGTCAGCACGGCCAGCGCCAGCACGAGCAAAATGCACGGATAGAGCATCGCCGTGAGCACTTTTGATTTCAGCTCCTTTTCGCGCGATTGAAATTCGGCGATCTGCGCCAGCACCACGTCGAGAAAGCCGCCCGCCTCGCCCGCTTCGACCATCGCCACATACACGCGCGGAAACGTCTGCGGCGATTTCGCCATCGCATCCGCGAGCGAAAGTCCGTCCACGACGAGATCGTGAACTTCCTTCCACTGGGCCTTGGAAGCGGTGGAAGAAGCCTCTTTCTGCAAAATCACCAGCGCGCGGCTCAACGGCACGCCCGCCGCGAGCAGGCTCGAAAGCAACCGCGTGAAATTTTCCAGTTCTTTGTTGGAAACTTTTTTGGACTCAAATTTGAAGGAAAAGTTTCCCAGGCCGGAGGTTGAACTTGCCGAACCGTTTTTGGCCGCCGCCGCGCTTTTTTCTAACACGTTCATGGGCCGCAGGCCGAGCGTTTCAATCTGCCGCAGCGCGTCCGGCCGTCCGGGGGCATCGAGCACGCCCTCGGCAATCTTGCCGTCGGTCTGCAATGCTCTGTAGGAAAAGGTGGGCATTTGAAAATCAGGAAAACATTCAACACTAAACATTCAACACCGAACATCCAAGTGACGGCGCAACGCAGCAATTGAGCGTTGGGCATTGAATGTTGGTTGTTGAATGTTTCTTCATTTCATCTCGCCACCGCAATGCTCGCGGCGGATTCGCCGGCTTGATTCTTGGTCGCGGTCTCGATTTCTTTCGCCGTGGTGACGCTCAACACTTCCTCGACCGTCGTGACGCCGGCGGCGACGAGCCGCCAGCCGTCCTCGGCCAGCGTGCGCATTCCGGCCTTGCGCGCGGCGGCGCGAATCTGGTCGGTGGAAACCGATTTCAAAATCAACTGGCGGATTTCCTCGTCGGTGTCCATCCACTCGAAAATCGCGTGCCGTCCGAAAAATCCGGTGTTGCGACATTCCCGGCAGCCAATGGATTTGTAAATCGTTGTTTCCGCCGGAATGCCGAGTTTTACTTTGAACGCCTGTGCCGTCGCGGAATTGTCCACCTGTTTGCAGTGCGGACACAGCACACGGACGAGGCGTTGCGCCAGCACGGCTTCGAGCGACGAGGCGACGAGATACGGCTCGACGCCCATGTCCACGAGGCGCGTCAGCGCGCCGGGCGCGTCGTTCGTGTGCAGCGTGGAAAAAACCAAATGGCCGGTGAGCGACGCCTGCACCGCGATCTGCGCGGTTTCGGCGTCGCGGATTTCGCCGATGAGAATCACGTCCGGGTCGTGGCGCAAAATCGAGCGCAGCCCGCGCGAAAAGGTCAGGCCGGACTTTTCGTTGACCTGAATCTGGTTCACGCCCTTGAGCTGATATTCCACCGGGTCTTCCACCGTGATGATTTTGCGGATGGAATCGTTGATTTCATTCAGCGCGGTGTAAAGCGTCGAAGTTTTGCCGGAACCGGTCGGGCCGGTGACGAGAATAATTCCGTGCGGCAATCCAAGAACATTTTTGAAATGTTCATACTCACGTTTGTTCATCCCGATCTGGCCCAGGCCGCGCAGCGTGGAATTCTGCCGCAGCAGACGCATCACGACGGCCTCGCCGTGCAGCATGGGAATGACGGAAACGCGGATGTCCACCTCGGCCTCGTCAATGCGGACCTTGATGCGGCCGTCCTGCGGCAGGCGTTTTTCGGCGATGTTAAGATGGCTCAAAATCTTGACGCGCGAGACGATGGCCGGTTGAAATTGTTTCAACTGCGGCGGCACCGGAACTTCCTGCAAATCGCCGTCAATGCGATAGCGGATCTTGAATTCGTCCTCGAAGGGTTCGAGATGAATATCCGAGGCGCGCAACTCAATCGCGTCCTTCAAAACCTGGTTGACGAAACGGATGATGGACGCCTCGTCCTCGGCGGCTGCGTCGAGATTGGTGTCCTCCATGTTTTCGTCAACGACCTGGATGGTCTTTTCCTCGTCGAGCGTGCCGATGGTGTCCGCGCCGACGCCGAGGCGTTTTTTCATTTCGCGCTGGATCGCCTCGGTGGAGGCGAGCACCGGCTTGAGGTTCAGGCCGGTGAGGGTTTTCAGCGCGTCGAGACCCTGGGTGGCAAAGAGCCGGCTCGTCGCGACTTCAACGGAGCCGTTCACGCGCTGGAGCGGCAGGAGTTCCTCCTTCAGCAAAATGCGTGCTGGAAAAAGTGAAAGCAGTTGACGGTCCGGGTTGACGTCTTCCAGCGTCGTGTAGCCGAGGCCGTATTCGTTCGCGAGCCAGCGGAGGATTTCCTCCTCGCTTTGCACATTCGGCTTCGCGCGCAGCAATGCGTCCGCGTCCAAGGATGAAAGCTGCCGGGACGCCACCATGCGTTCCAGCAATTCCTTTGAATCCTGAACAGTTTTGTCGGCCATGAGAGTCATCAGCTTTTTTTGTTTTGAGGTTGGTCGTTTGATCCGCTGCCGGTTATGACAAGGCGGATCGTGTTTTGTTACGATCAATCGTCAGTCCACCAGCCCCATCAACGTCGCTTGGGCTTCCTGTTTCACGGTCAGCACCGCTTTGAGGTCGGCTTGCGCGGCCAGAAACTTGGCTTGTGCCACTTTGTGCGCCGCCCGGTATTTGGCGAGCAGATCCTTGATTTGCGCCGCCGGTGCGTCCTCGTCAATCGCCTTCTGCAAGGCGTCCTCTTCCGGGCTGGTCTGGCCGCCGAACATGCCGCCACCACCACCACCACCACCACCGCGTCCGCCGCGTCCGCCAAATCCGCCGCGTCCGCCATTGCCGACCGCAGTGCGGGCGTCCATGACTTTTTGAACGAGCGGCGAGACCGCGTCCCAGTCCGTGTCGTTGGTGAACTCAAGCGCCTGGCGATAATAGTCCATTTGGCGTTGCATCATTTGAGCAGGGTCAAAATTCCCGCCGCCCCGATTACGGCGTCCGCCACCACCGCCGCCATTGCCAAAACCGCCGCCACCGCCGCCACCGTTGCCAAAGCCACCACCACCACCACCGCCGCCGCCGCCGTTGCCAATCTGCGCGAACGCGTCACTGGCGCTCAACGCCAGTGCGGCAGTCATCGCGCACAATGTAATTAGTTTATTCAGTTTCATTGAACTCTCCTGTTGTGGTTGGTTGTTTTTATTATTTGCTGACCGACACTGTAGCCGCACACTCGTGCTGCCGCAGGATTCAAGGTTGTTACGCAAGTAATGTGCCAGCACAAATAATGCTTGATTGCCAATGAACTGCAAAAGCACGCCGCGCAAACACTGCGCGAACGACAATTCGCTGCGCACATATTGCGCACAACCTCGGAGGTCGGAATGTCAGGAGTTTTGTTCCGTGTGCGAATTGAAAGTGGTGACCAAACCGGCGGGTTGCAGCTTCGCCGCCGGATGCCGCGTCTTTCTCCATGAGAAATCAACCTGACGTCCGAATCCCTGATCCGGTTCAATTGGCCGTCGTTGCGCGGCTCACAACCCGTTTAACACGTCAATCAACTGCCGCACGCGGCCGTAATCGCGGCGGTTGAAGTAGAGGCCGATGCGCGCGAGATCGAGCCGCTCGTTGTCTTCCACTTCTTCGGGTGTCGGTTGCGCGATCTCGATTTTGCCTTCGACGACGATGTCCGCAAAATCCTCATTCAAAGCGGCGAGCGCGGAAGGACTCGGCGCGTTTTTCAGCCGGATGATGAACCGGTCTTTGACGAAACGCGTGGAATCGAAGTTGCGATAGAAACGCGCAATGATTTTTACGGCCTCGTCGTCGTTGTCGGTGATCTGATAGAGGTTCAAATCGTCCGGTGAAATGAGCTTGTCGCGCAGCAGATGTTCGCGCACCTGCCGGTCCCAGGTCTTCCAGTAAGTGCCGCCGGGCTTGTCCACGAGCACCAACGGCATGAGCTGGCTTTTGCCGGTCTGCATGAGCGTGATGGCCTCGTAACCTTCATCCATCGTGCCGAAACCGCCGGGAAACAAAACTATCGCGTCCGAGTGGCGGATAAAAATCAATTTGCGCGTGAAAAAGTATTTGAACGTGATGAGTTTTTTGTCCTCGGCGATGACGGGGTTGGCGCTCTGCTCCCACGGCAGGCGGATGTTGACGCCGAAACTGTTTGCCGGCCCCGCGCCTTCATGCCCGGCCTGCATGATGCCCGGTCCCGCGCCGGTGATGACCATGAATCCGGCGGCGGAAATTTTTCGGGCGAACTCGACGGCCTGCTGATACTCCGGTTTATTGGGTGTCGTCCGTGCGGAACCGAAGATGGTGACTTTGCGCTTGTGTGCATACGGCGCGAAGACGCGGAAAGCATAGCGTAGTTCACGCACGGCTGTCTGAATGACACGCACGTCGCCGGTGTCTTTCACGTCGGCCAGCAGTTTGAGCGCGTTCTCGATGATGTCGGCGACTTCAGTTTCGTTGTGTCCGCCGCCCTTGAATTGGATCAGTTCCTGAATGCGACGGGTCAATTCCGGGTCGGCGGGAAGTTTTTCCATCCTCTTCATAATTTAAGAGGGACAGAATAGCAGTGAAAAGGCAAAAGGCAACCGCCGGTTGCGGCCGGGCGGTCTGGTCAAAACCATTTCCCTTTGCCGCCGCGCGCGTTTCCATTAACTTGCCGCCATGTTCAAAGCCGCCGATTTGTTTGACCTGACGCAGACCGAGCACGCCGCCATCTTCGACGGCGGCAACTTCGCCTGGGAAGCGCTTAAGAAAATTGAAGCTTATCTCGGCAAGGTGACGCGGCAGAATCCGCCCAGACGCTTTCCCGGCGCGAGCATTGACGACCGCGTCATCATTGGCGAAGGCACAATTGTCGAACCGGGCGTGCTGATCAAAGGCCCGGCCATCATCGGCAAGAACTGCCAGATCCGCCACAACGCCTACATTCGCGAAAACGTCATCGTCGGTGACGGCTGCGTCGTCGGCAATTCGTCCGAACTGAAAAACTCGCTGCTCTTCAACGGCGCGCAGGTGCCGCACTTCAATTACATCGGCGACTCCATTCTCGGCCACAAGGCGCACCTTGGCGCGGGCGTGAAAATTTCCAATTTCAAACTGATGCCCGGAAACATTTTCGTCGAAGTGGACGGCGCTCCACACGATACGGGTTTGCGCAAGTTCGGCGCGCTGCTGGGTGACGGCGCGGAAGCCGGCTGCAACGCCGTGCTGAACCCCGGCAGCATCCTTGGTCGCGGCGCGGTGATTTACCCGAACGTTTTCTGGCGCGGCATTCTGCCCGCGAACAGCATTGCCAAGAACAAGGCGGAGATTGAAGTCGTCGTCAAACGGCCGAGGGAAAAATGAAATTCAACTTCCAAACATTTGTTGTTGGTTTGGGCGCGGCGTTCCTGATCGCCTCGCCGGCAAAGTCAAATGCTTTTGCCCTGCTTGGGCCGTTTCAACCGTGGATGCAGGTGAGCAATGGAGTCATTTTGCCTGGCGACATCGGCGGGCCGATGGACATTGGCAGCGGCTACCGCTGGAACGTGCCGGTGGTGACTTATGGTTTCGACCAGTCTTTTTTGGATTACTTCGGTTCAAACGGCGTGGCGGCGGTGGAAGGCGCGATTAAAACTCTCAACGATTTGCCGCCGGCCTCGCAAATGGTGTTGACGAATTATCCATTTATTTCGCAACAAATAAATTATGTTGCTGAAACCGAAGGGCTTTTCGATTTGAAATCGCAAACGCTTTCACTGTTGGTTGAGCATCTCGGATTGGCGGCACCGACGCGAAACGTTTTTGTTTTGAAACAATGGACAACTATTTGCGAACAATACGCCTCTCAATTTTACTTATCGCATAATTCAGTTTTTTGGCAATATTATTGGCCAGACTGGTTCATTCCTGATTTCATCGGTCAGTTCAACTTTGATCCAATAACACTTCAGCCAAGTCAGTATGTTAACGAGATTCTATATTCTGCCTACGTTAATGATTGGTATAGCCAAGCTCCTTATCCTGCTACGCTTACCGTGCAAGGAGCTGATCCATATGCTTATGAATATACTGCCGTCGCTGAAGTTGACGCTTTAAGTTCAGGGCAATTTTTCTTCGGACTAACTTATGACGATGTTGGCGGACTGTGTTATTTGCTATCCACCAACACCGTCAACTACGAAACCTTGCTGCCCGGCGTTAGTGGCGTTGGTGTGAACTCAAATTCCTTTGTGAACGGCGCTTGGCGTCCGGGCGTGGACAAAATCACATTTGTTCCGCAGTTGATGGATTCGCAGTCCGGCGCATTTCTGCCGATGACCAACTATTTCACCGACACCTACATCACCAACGGCAACGCCGTTCAACAGCAGCTTCAGCGAATCATTACAAAGCCGGACTTTCTTTTTTCCGCCGGTGATACCGGCAATGCCAGCCCCGACACGCCTTTTTATTATAGGACTGGCACCAGCAACTGGATTAACAACGCCAGCGCGAATGGAAACATCGGCGGCGAAGGCCCAGGAGTTATCCAGCCGCCAGTTCAAATCATCTTCAATAAAATGGGGCAGTTCAGTATCACCTTTGGCGCAGAAGATGGCTATGAAGATTGGGGAACCAGCGAAACACTCTGGGCGTCATTTGACGGCTCATCCAATGCGCCGGTGATTTATCCAATCCCGCAGACGGGCACGAATCAAATGACGGTTCGGATGTGGCTGGAGAAGGGAACATATCCAACATGGTCAACGACGCGTTTTGAATGGAAACCCGTCAGCGCAATCGGCACTGTATATGCGTTTCAAACTGCAACCAATTTGACGGACTGGATCAGTCTGTTCACCGTGACAAACGATGGCACGATCTGCGCTTATGGGAACGTCAATCCGGCCAGTCCAACCCGTTTCTACCGGCTGGTTCCGCAGTAATTGTTCCGCCATGCACCCGCGCCAGTTAATCCTTTAGATTCGTTGGCCACTATGAAACCCACAGTTCTTAGAAGCTGGGCTGGTTTGATTGCCATCGCTTGGATGGTGGGGATATTTGAGCGTCTTGATTATCCACCACATATGACGTTTTTTAATGTTTTGTTTGGAATCGAGAACTCATCACAGCTTTCATTGTTTGCAGATTTATTTGTTTGGCTTGGCGTTGGTCTTATCTTTGCCATTGCTGGCTTGAGATGCGGGAAGTCAGCAGGCCAAGTTTGCGCCACTATAGCCATCTGCATTTTTATTTATTTTGCATGGCATTTATTAGGGACTTATCCATATAATTACCGGATTTGAAAAGAACGCCGGAGCCACCATCAACAAACTAGAGCAACAATTTTGTCCAACACGACCGATAAAGTTATTACAAATAATCCTTATTGTTGTAATTGAAGCACCAGTTCCCGGTCGGCTACAATCGTCTGACAAACCAGAAGCCGGTGAAACGCGCCGGTTTCGCATGAGCAGCAAACACAACCACAACTCCATTCAAATCTATGTTCTACCCCATGATGACCGGCGGCGCCCTTTCCGGCGGCTATGCTTCAATTGAGGCGTTGGCCGCGCAAAACACCGCGCGCGAAGCCCGGACAAATGTCGAACTGCTCACCCATGACGTTGACCGGCTGTTGCTGATCACGGAAGCGCTGTGGACGCTGATGAAGCGGGAACACGGCTATGCCGACGGCGTTTTGACCAAACTGATTGAGGAAATTGACAGCCGGAAAGCCGTCGTGGGCGGCATGGTGGCCAAAGACCCGCCGCAACCCTGCCCCAACTGCGGCCGACCCAATTCCGCCAACCGGCTGTTCTGCATTTATTGCGGCAAGCCAGTTCAAGGAAATCCGTTTGCCAGGTAAATTCACCGGTGACGGCAGACGCGCTGCCGCGCGCGAGACGCGCGGAGTGACCGTGTCCCGATTTCGCTTTGATGCCCCGAAGAGAAATTAAAAACAACCCGGCGGACGGGTGCGAAATCTTTTTTATTTTTGGCAATGTCCTGCCTGGTCGGAGCGTTGCAGATCGCAGACCAACTGGTGCCGTCAACCGTTGCTGCGGCTGTCCGAATACTGTCATCAATTGCCTTTGTCAAAATGAAGCGAATTTTTCAAGCTGCGTTGAGAGGACAAAATACATGACGCTCAATTTGCCAATGCCAAGCTTTGCTTTGCCGCTGAAGAATCCGCGCCGCCCTGAAAATCCGATTGCCGTATGAAATCATTTTTATCCACAATCCTTGCTCTCGTCGCCGTCGTTCTGGTCGTTTCCCTGGTTCTCATGAAACGGAGCGACAATGCCCAGCATGAAACGGATGCCGGCGCGATCAACGATTATTCAAACCGGCTGGACTCGGCGCAGACAAAAATCGCCATCGGTAATGGGACGATTCTCACCTTGTCCAACAGTCTCAACGAGTGTCAGTCGGCATCATTGACGTTGTCGAACCATCTGGGGGCAACCGAATCCGCCAAGGCTCTCGACACGGAACGGATCACCAGCCTGAACCGGCACGTCGCGGAACTGGAGACGGAGAATCAAAGTTTAAGCCGGCGTTTGGACCAGCGCGTCATGGAATTGACTGACCAGATGGCCGTTCTCACGAGCCAGCTTGCTTCGACCCAGGCAAGCCTGACGCAGACAAACAAGGATTTGGTCCAGGCATACAAAGACTATGGCCTCCTGGAAAACCGTTTGCGCCGGGACGTGGCCGAGCGGGTAGTTCTGGAACGAAAATATCATAATGTTTCGGAGTTGCAGGCTCGGATGCAGTATATAAAAGCGAACCCGGATGAGTTGATTTCCGCCGAGAGCATCTATTCCGGATTGGATGTGGAGGTGAATTCCAACGGCACCGCCCACGTCATTTCCCCGAACTGATCCGGGTCTCTGCGTCCATCACGAAACCAGCAAGGATAAACTGACGCTTTAACTTTGCTTTTCGTTCACCCGGCAGGTGAAGACCGGCCAAACCATTGCCAATGGAGGGCCGGTTTCTGGGACGCTTCATTCCTTTGTCCCATTCCGCTGTCCGATGCCTTGGTCGTTCAACCCGGTCTTTGACAAAGGAATGGGGACAAAGGAATGTGACCGTGCTTATTTCCAGTCGAAGACGGTTTCGGCGTCGAGGTATTTCCAAGCTTTCCCCTTTTTGATACGAGGCGTGGTGCGGCCGATGTAGGAAAGGATGCGATGCGAACCGTCTTTTTCCACGTTGAAGACGAGCGGATTGATCAGCTCGGAAACGAAAAAATTGACCGGCTCCATTTTGATTTGTTCCACCGTCCGTCCGGCCCGCACGGTTTCCGCCGTCTTGACGAGGCGAAACTCAAAGGTCCGCTCATGTTCCAGGGAAATAAAACGGAACCTGACGGCGCGGCCCTGCATGAGATCGTTCCAATGATCCATCATGAAGGGATACACGGTGTCGTCCGTCACGGTGTCGGGCAGCAGGTTCCCGGTGACACCCTTGGGCGGCGTCAGTCCGTGCCCGAAACCGATGATGAGCTTTTGCTGTCCTGGGTTCTTCGGGTCGGGCACAATCTGAATGGCCCCGGACACTTGCTCCTGAAATTCCTTCATCTGGAAGGAGACGAGCCGGCCGGATTCATAGACGACATCCTCCTCGGCGGCCACGGAACCGTTGGTGCCAAGGAACTGCCGGCGGACGTTGACGGTGGAACCCGAACGCGTGGCGGTGCGCCGGAAGGTGTAGAGAGTATGTTTTCGGTCCGAACCGATTTCGTAAAGGGTGCCGGTGAGCAGCGCGGGCGTGGCATAGTCATACGTTTCGGCGGCGGGCAGATTGGTCGTGCCAGCCGCAAAGCCCGCCTGGACTGCGGCCAGCCAGGACGCGAGCAGCGCAACCAACGACAAAGTTGAAATAAAACCGGCAGATGATTTCCTCATGTTTTTCAAATCGGACGCAGTGCATGATGCCCGACCACATCCGCCGTCGGCAAGGTTCTTGCGAACCCTCCAGCTTGCGGACGGTTGACTTAATCTTCGGCCACTTTTCCGCTTTTCAGCGCGCCCGGATCGGGGAAGCGGATTAAAAATTGATTTTGGCCGCCGTATGAAGGAGCTTGGCCGGACTTGTGATTTTTTTATGCGAATGAAAAAGTGGCTGGTATCAATCTTGTTGACAACACTGACACTGGTCGTTTTTGCCATCGGATCATTGTTGCTTTTGGCCACGTCCTGCGCCTTCTGGTCGGGTCCCAAGCCGGCGGCCGTCGCGGCGAAGGTCCAAAGGGATGTCGTCTATGGCCGGGCGGGCGGCGTGAAACTGAAGCTGGATTTATATTTTCCGGCCTGCGACACAAACCAGGCGCGTCCAGTGGTGATGTATGTCCACGGCGGCGGCTGGCAGATGGGCAGCAAGGCCATGGTCGCCGTCATCCCCGGCGCATCCGAACTGCTCCGGCACGGTTATGTGGTGGCGTCCATCAATTACCGGCTGGCACCGACATATAAATTTCCCGCGATGATCGAGGACGCCAAATGCGCCGTGCGCTTTCTGCGCGCCCACGCGAAAGATTTTAATCTCGACCCCGGTCGAATCGGCGTCATGGGCGACAGCGCGGGCGGACACTTGGCGGCCTTGCTGGCGTTGACGGATTCGCGCGCGGGCTTTGACGGGCAAGGCGGTTGGAGCAACGAATCAAGCCGCGTGCAGGCCGTGGCGGATTTGTATGGGCCCAATGATCTGGCGGTCGGAGCGACGAACCTCAATGAAACCGCCATCTCGCTCATGAAAACGGCCTTTGGCGCGACGAACGCGAGCGATCCCATCCTCGCACGCGCCAGTCCGGTGACGTATGTCACTTCCAACGCGCCGCCGTTTTTGATATTGCACGGTGATCACGACGGCCTGGTGCCGTTGGCGCAGTCGGAGGAGCTTTATGAAAAGCTGAACGCCGCCGGCGCTTCGGCGACTTTGGTTGTGATCACGAATTTCAGCCACGGCTTTACGCCGCCCGGATTGAAATCAAGCCCCGGCTTCGTCGAGCTTTCAAAAATCATCGCGGATTTCTTCGACAAAAACCTGCGCTGGCCGAAACCCGCCGAACAGCCGCCCAGGTGAAATGACGGGGCGCGGATTCCTGGCCTTGGCATCTGATATTTTAGAAATTTTTTTTGACAATATTGAAACCCTGGCTAGAGTAATGCCGTCTTATATGCTTATGCAAATTCCAGTTGTGAAAAGGGTTGTGATTACAGCCATTATGCTTGAAACCCTGATTTTTGCGCCTCGGGCACACGCGATAAGCATCTTGTCTGGGCCTGACTTTACGCCGGCAACCAACGCTCCGCTGGCCGGCGCTTTGCAGGTGACCACGGATGTCAATTCCAGGATCAGCATTCTGATCAGTGACGGGACGGACATTTGGGAACAGAATTTCTATGATTATTCCACGACTCATTCGGTGCCGTTGCTTGGATTCAAGCCCGATCAGACCAACGAGATTCTGGTGACGGTGTATGACGCGGAACGGAACGTCTGCGTGGCGGCTAAAGTGCTGACGTTTGTCACCGCGCCGCTGCCGGCGAGTTTTCCCAACAGCGTCGTCCTGAAATCCGAGCCGAGCCAGATGGAGCCGGGATATACATTGTCCATCATTCAAAACCGGAGTTACAGCGCGTCTTATGCGATCATCATGGATAATTCAGGAGAGGTGGTTTGGTATTGCAAGAATCCAGAGTATGGCGCTTTGGATGTGCGGCAGCTTGCCAACGGCAATTTGTTCTTCGTCGAACCGCTGCCGGCGAACGACTTTCTGGAAATGAACATGCTGGGGCAAACGGTCAATACCTTGTCTCCGCCCAGAGCCTACCCGGTGAATGTTCATGAGGGTTATGTGACGGATCATGGCACCATTTTGTATTTAAGCGATGTCAGGACAACGGTGTCCAACTTTCCCAGCATTTTTCCAAGAAACATGATCAACACCAACATAAGTCCTTCGCTGGTCACAACGCAGATAGATGACAATCCCGTGGTTGAAATCTCAATCACCAACGGTGCGCTGCTCAACGTATGGGATCCGCTGAAGATGCTGGATCCAACGCGGGTCACCTGGGTGAGCGGCGACATACTTCCAAATTCTTACGGCTGGGACAACGTGCATGCCAATGCCATCATTGAAGACACCCATGACGATTCCCTCATTGTGTCGCTGCGCGACCAGAATGCGGTCTATAAATTCTCCCGCGCGACGGGACAATTGAAATGGATTTTAAGCCCGCCTCAAGGCTGGGGAGCGAACTGGCAGCCATACCTGTTGACACCGGTGGGCACACCATTCGACTGGAACTGGGCCCAACATGCGCCGATGCTCACGACCGAAGGCACGCTCATTCTTTACAATGATGGCAATTACCGCGCCATGCCGTGGGATCCCGAGCTGCCCGATCAGGATAATTACAGCAGCGCCGAAGAATTTGCCATTAACGAAACCAACATGACGGTGTCCGATGTCTGGAACTCCGCTTGGCAAACGAATCAAGACCGGCTCTATACATCTGTCGTGGGAAAGGCGCAATGGCTGCCACAAACGCGAGATGTGCTGGTCACATACGGCTACATCCTATATGTTAATGGCGTTCATCCCAGTGTCTCCGCGCCAAACGCGCAAATGGTTCGGATTGAAGAATACACGCATGATCCTGTGCCGCAGGTTGTTTTTGATATTTCTTTCTGGGATTACGGCAACGGCTCCTCAACTTATAGTGGATATTCAAGTTATCGCAGCACCCGGATTCCCGATCTCTATCCTCATCCCGCTGAACCAGTCACCGACTTGGCTATTACCGTGCAGAATCTGAACACCAAACCTCAAATAGGCGGGTCGTATCAAACAACCGTTCTGGAATTTTCAGCAGATCCGGCAAACAACTATTTAATTCAAGCCTCATCCGACCTGAAGAACTGGACAACCATTGGAACGCCGGTGCAAGCCGGTGGAATCGGCGACTATTATTTTGACGATCTCAAAGCCAATCAATTTACGACCCGTTTTTATCGCGTCGTCACGCAGTAGCAAAGCGAAATGCAACTTGGGTTCCCACTTTGGGGTTCGCTTTTTGGGAATGAGCTTCGCGCGCAACCGGTGGTTTTTCTCCGCAAACAAACACCACCACTCGTGTTACTGCGGCGATCCAAGTTCCGGCACGGTGCGGTAGAAACGGGCGGGGTTGGTAACGGCGTCCGGGTCAACAAAATCCATGCTGCCGTTCACAACCTGGTTGGTGCAGACAGGCGTCCAGTGAATCATGTCGGTGGAATACTCGACATGGAACCACGCCCCGTCCGGACCGGGGGCATTGAGGTGAAAGACCGATCCGGGCATCATGCCGGTGACGGCACGCGGCGACTGGCTGTCGAGGATGACCGCAGCGGCGGCGCGCGGATAACCGAGAATGTAATTCGTGCCGGCAACGTCGGGAACCAGTTTGATGACAACGCTGCTGTTGATGTCAGGCGGGCCGTCATCCAATGGCACGATGGTAATGTCCGCGCGGCGTTCGCCGGCAGGAATGAAGACCACGCCCGGCAGAGCAACATAATCAACCCCGTTGGAGGCAGTGCCGCCGATGGCGTAGGACACGGTCAAATCGTTGCTGATGTCGCCGTAGCGGCGGACAGCGAACGTGGCGATTTTCGGGCCGTAATTGGTGAACAAACAAACCGTGCGCGGAGGCCAGGCAGTCCATGACGGCGGCGAATTAGTCTCGCCCCGCCAGGCCCAGCCATTGATGCCTTCAATGGCCACCGGGTCGGTCGCCACGATGCTGACAACCGCCGGACAATTGGTCGGCGGCGGCGGCGAAGGCAGGATCTTGATGTTGACCGGCGCGGAAGTCGCGGCGTTGCCGAATTGGTCCACGGCCACGGTAATGAGTTGATGCGGCCCGACAGGCGCGTTGGTCCAGAGCAGGACGAATTGATACGGCAAAAGACCGACCCATAGCGGTGTCGCTCCTCCTGGCGGTGCCGGCGGCGGGCCGAATTGCACATGAGTCGCGGGGCCAAGATTCGTGCCTTCGGCATAGAATTCAAGATTCGTCACCTCATCGAAAAGCGCATCGGCTCCCAAATCATTGGCGCGTGCATACGCGTAGAGGGGAATATTGACGGGCGCATGAAACACCGCGCCATCGGGCGGACTGATGATGCGGACGACGGGCGGCCCGGATTCAAATCCGTCGCAAAAATGCAATTGGCATCCGCTGGCCGCACAGCCAGATATTCTAGGGTTCCCATTTGTGTCGTATGTGATGATGTTCCATTGCACTGAATCAGTGACGCAGTTGGTCTTGGGCAATGCACAGTAGAGCGGCATGAGCGATTCAAAGATGGCGTCGGTGACCAATTGTTGGGCGTTCGCCCAATCCATCGGATCAGCGTTGGCGACCGTCTTGATGACATAGCCCGGTCCCACCCGCGTGCCGCCGACCGGCGGCGGCGGAGTCGGTGAATCCGTGCAAGCGCTTCGGAGCACTGCGGTGATGTAGCCGTTGGTGGCCGCCGGGCCGGGATTTACCGTGATGTTGACCACGGCGGAAGTAGGCGAAACACCGCCATCATCCGTGGCCACGGCGGCCAGGGTGTAGGCGCTGGCCGGCACGTTTTGCCAGTTAAAGAAATACACCAACCCCGTCACGCCATTCACACCCGGCGGATCGAGCACGACCGGCAGTCCCGGCCCCAGGTCGGTGGAGCCGGCGAAAAATTCCACTTTCAATGCCGAACCGGCGTTGACGCTCGCGACGGCTTTGGCCAGAAGCGAAATGTCAACCGGCGTGTGAAACACCGCGCCATTCGTTGGATTGACGATGCTGACCTTGGCGGCATTGCCGGGAGTGAGATAAACTGTCGCGCTGCTGGGCGAGCCGATGGAATAATTGACCGGGTTCAGCATCGGCGACGGACACAAGTCCACCGTGACCGTCCGGATGTCCGTCTGCCCCAGATTGACGGGTTGGATGACGATGGTGTTGGACATGACGCCAACGTCGAGGAAAACGAAACTGCCAATGGTTTTGTAATCCACGCCATTGGACGCCGTGCCGCTGATGCAACAATACACATTGAGCGCCAGGTTGGGATTGCCGGTTCGGAAGACAGTGAAGCTTGCGGGATCGCCGGCCCAAGTGCCATGGTCGTCCGCCGCCTGAATGGTGACGACGGGAACGAGATCGCCGCCGGAGCTTTGCGCGAAAACGGACGAGACGAGCGCCGACAACAAACAAATTGCGGCGAACAATCCTTTTGACCGGGAGGGCGGACGAATCGTTTTCATACGACAAAACCGTTGGTTTATTATGTCAGCATGGCTGATTTGACAAGATCAACCAAACCACAGAAGCCGGGAAAAGTCAAGGCCACCGGTGGCACCGCGCATTGTGTCCCAGTTTGGCAACCGCGACACGCGTTTGCAATTGTGATATGCGATCAGGCTTATACACCGTAGCATTCAATGAGTTCACCGAACGCGGCCCAGCCGGGGAACAGTCTTAACCGGCGGAGTTGCGTGGCCAAAAATTATCGCAACGCAATTAAATCGTCCAGCCCTGAGTTGACGGATGAAGTCCGCTACACTGGGTGAAACGTGACCATGAAATCCTACTCCGAAGGCGTTGAATCAATTCGCGGCCTGGTTGATGCAACTCCGTTGGAATTGATGATGGTTTGAAGGATGCCCCAACGTAGGCGCTGCGCGCCAACGCCGGGTTGAACGATGGAATCCCATTGGGAACCTGCGAGCGGCAACGGTGTGGTTCTGTGTCAGCCTGACCCCGAATGGATTAAATTGAAGCCGGATGAATCGCTGAAAAACCTCGCTTGCCAACGTAGCAAGTTGAGCCACGCCGCCAAAATTGTCAACCGTGAACACCGTTGGATTTCACCGCTTGATCAATCAGCCGTTCAATCGTCCACGTCTCGTTTGTCATCCACTCAATGCCATTGCGAACTTGCGGCTTGATTTGGCGGCGGCGGTTGCGCAACCTGAATCCGTCAAGGTTGCCGAGCCGCAATGAAATCCGCCAGCGAAGACGCGCCCGTCGAAAAAATGCCCGCAATCGCGGTTGAAGATTCAACCATTCCCGTTTCCGCCAACGGAATCGAACGTCATTTCCGCTACTGGTCCTGGTGGCTGCTGCTGTTTGTCGTCGTTTGGACGGCCGGCTATTTCAACCTGGCCGACGACCCGGTGGCGTTGTTCAAAAAGAACTGGGTCTTCATCCCGGTCGGCTTTTGCGGGGCGGTGCTGGGAAACATTTCCGCCGTTGGCGGCGGCATTGTCTTCATTCCGGTCATCATTTTTATCTTTCAACTGCCGCCCGTGGCCGCGCTTAAAGTTGCGCTGGCCAGCCAGTGTTTTGGTATGACCAGCGGTGCCATCGGCTGGCTCCAGAAACGGGTGGTGCCGGTGCGCGCCTTGAAGCTCACGGTGCCCGCGCTGCTCTTGGGCAGCACGATCAGTTCACTGATGATTCATCCCAGCGCGTTGCTGGTCAAGTTGCTCTTCGGGCCGGTCTCGATATTGCTGGGCGTGCTGACCATCGTTCTGTCCCGCCGGGCAATGAATTCCGCTGCACGAACGGAAATCCCGGCGAACGCATCGTTGCCGCTGTTCGTCAGCGCCTTCGTCGGCGGGCTGATCACGGGCTGGATTGCCATCGGTGAAGGGGAAATTGTGGCGGCGCTGCTGATGCTGGTTTACGGGGTGGATGTGACCATCTGCATCGGCTTGGGAGTGGTGCTGCTTTCCATCAACTCGATTTTCCTGACGCTCATCCACCAGTTTTTTCTCGGCGGCATACCGTGGAACATCGCCGCTTTCACCGGTCTGGGCTGTGTATTTGGCGCACGGTTGGCTCCTTTTTTGAGCCGTCACTCAAATCCGATGGTGCTGAAAACCATCTTTGCGTGCATTGCGATTGGCGACGGGATTTTGTTCATTGTCCAATATGTAATCATCCATTTCAGGAATTGACGTGTCGCGGGATTTCAAATCAAAAGCTCAACCGGAGCGCGGCGGTGTCCGTGCTGGCGGCGTTTATGCTTTGAAGCTGCGAACGTGTTGGGATTGCCGAAATAAAAAAGAGCCTGACTAAAAAACCTAAAAAATAGTCAGGCTCTTAACCCTGCCCAATTGCTCAACAACATTCATCAGACCGGGCGACCGGGGTTCTGTTCAAATTTTTTTCAACCAATTTCCCTGGCGGGACGGCCGGGGGGAATTCACTCGTTTTCCACGGCTTTGGCCGCCTCGATCAGCTCCCAGAATTTGGGGTTTCCCTGAAGCGCCTCGTCCTCGCCGGTCTTGATGCCGGAACGGAAAAAGAAATCCTTCAGCGTGTGCCGGCTCAAAATGCGGTGAACCAGCACGCCGAGCCGGTGGCGTTCAAAATAGACGCGATAGTCGCCCAGCCGGAAACGGTGCAGAATGTGGCCGTTGCTCTCCAGCTTGCCGAAATCTTCGAGTTCCGTGCCGAGAACGTGCTGCGGCAGCCCACGAAAATCGCCGAGAATCTGGAGCTGCAATTCCTTGGGCATCCGCGCCAGTTCGGCGGCGCTGGTAGGCGTAAATATGATTTGAAATGTGTTCATGGACATCGGCGCCGGGAATTTAGCGCATCGCGGCGGCGCGTGGCAACCTTCAATCGGCAGGCATTCTTCGGCATTCTTTGTATTTGGCTGCTGGCCGGTTGCCGGA
>DATCBW010000023.1:0-2047 GCA_036511615.1 Verrucomicrobiia bacterium
AAAGGTCATTCACCATTTGGGGTCATCATAATTAAACAAACCGAACCACCGCCGCCGCTACTGGCCCATCATGAGCACTAAAAAAAATTCCAAACCGGAAGTCGTGATGATCACGGGTGCTGCCGCCGGCATCGGTCGCGCCACGGCGCAGGCATTTGCCAAACGCGGCGCCCATATCGGCCTGCTCGCACGCGGGCGCGTCGGACTGGAAGGCGCGAAAGCCGACGTGGAAAAATTGGGCGGACGCGGTTTGATTTTGGTTGCGGATGTGGCCGACGACAAAGCCGTGGAAGCGGCGGCGGCACAGTTGGAAAGCGAATTTGGTCCGATTGACATTTGGATCAACGACGCCATGGCCTCGGTTTTCGCGCCCATCATGGAAATGACGGCGGAGGAATATCGCCGCGTCACGGATGTCACTTATCTCGGCTACGTTTGGGGAACGATGGCGGCGTTGTTGCTGAACACAAACGGCACGGTGCAGTTCATGGATTCGGCGGTGACGAATTCCAGCGCGCGGTTTTATCGGGCGGTGGTGCCGTAACTCATGGATTCGGCGAGGACGCCGAATCCGACAGGCGAGACGCCTGGGCTGCCTTGAAAAGCGTCAATCCGGGCGCCAGTGTCATGTAAATTTCGCCATTTTCAGGTTTTCCTCGCGCACAGTTTTCTTACAATGTCTGAAATCAGATGCCACGTTCCGACAACCAACCCAAATCCACTGACACGCTGAAATATTTTCGCTGGGCCATCAATGCCGCGCTGGGAGCCGCCTTCATCCTCGATGTCGTGATGCCGGATGTTTTGCCCAAACTGGATGATTTGGTCATTGTGCTGGCGGCTGTTGCCAGCATCGCCGCGCTCAACTGCCGGCTGCCGCTGCAAAATGTTTTGCTCGCCGCGTTCATCGCCGCGCTCATTGGCGGCGCGGCGCACGGATTGAGCGCAAGACCAACTTTTGCAATCCCTTTCGGCCCGGTTGTTTTCAGTTCGGCCGCCGGCGCGAAAATATTCTATCTGGTTCCATGGATCATTCCCCTGCTCTGGATCGTCGCCGTTTTCAATGCGCGCGGCCTGGCGCGGCTGATTCTGCGTCCGTGGCGCAAGATAAAAACCTACGGGTTCTGGCTCATTGGCCTGACGGCGGTGCTGGTGCTGGCGTTTGACGTTGCGCTCGAACCATTCGCGTCGCATCAGGTAAAAGGTCTTTGGCTCTGGCAGCCGACAAAAATAAAGTTCACCTGGTTTGGCGCGACCCCGCTGAATTTTCTCGGCTGGGCGGTGGTCTCGCTGCTCATCCTCGCGTTTGCCACGCCGGCATTGATCAAAAAACAGCCGAGCCAACGGAACACGCCGGACTATCATCCGCTGGCAGTCTGGCTGGGCGCGCTGATATTGTTCGCCGTGGGTTCAGCCAGGGCCGGACTTTGGTGGCCGGTCGGCGTGGATACAGCTATCGCCGCAGTTACTGCGGTTTTTGCGGTTCGCGGCGGAAGATGGTGAAAATTTTCAAAAATGCCGCGCTTGATGAAATCACATTTGAAGCTGCGGAGCAGCCTCCGGTAATGGCCCACGGTAAAACCGTGGGTTTCGTCATAATGGAGGTTCAAGCCCCGGCAGGGGCGGCAGAAAATAGCGAGTGAAATTTCTTGACACGGCCCGCGCCATCCTTCAAAGATTCATCTCAACCCTGATGATTGGATTCGTAACAGATGGTAGTTCAAGCGCAACCGCGCAACCGCGCAACCGCGCAACCGCGCAACCGCGCAATAGTGCGGCGAGTTATTTGTCGGCAGTCGTAGCACTTGCGCCGGGTGGTGAATTTTCTGCGGCAAGTGGCGCGTCCCTTTCCCCAAGTGCTGCATCACCTGCCCTAAAAGCACCGACACTTGCGGCCGGTGCGCCACCACCTGCCGTAAAAGAGACGCCACTTGCCGTAAGTGCGACGCCACCAGCGGCAAATCAGACGCCACTTTCCAAAAGGGGCGCATCACCTGCGGCGGGTGAGACGCCACTTGCCGCAGATCAGACGCCACTTTTCACAGGT
>DATCBW010000024.1:0-28375 GCA_036511615.1 Verrucomicrobiia bacterium
TGGACAATGGCGCGACGTGGACGAACGGCGGCAGTTTCACCAGTGCGTGCCGCATGACGCTCACGCCCACGACGCCGGGCAAGATGTATGTGATGCAAATCTGCGCGCTGGGCGGCAGCACGGGCCAAAGTGCATGGAGCAATCCGGTGAGCATCATGGCAACGTGATTTTTCGGGAACGGCCTGACTGACCTGCTGTGCCGGGTCCGAACACCGCAGCGGGAGCGACCACTCTCGTCGTTCCGGCTGTTTTGTTTCCAATCATTTTCACGCCATGGCTCACCAAGGCGAGGTTTTTAATGCGCATCGTCGTCAGCATGGCCAAATTTTTAGCCACAGATGGGCACAGATGGACACAGATGCAAAAGCGAAATAGCAAAGAAATGAAAATTAGGTTATTAAACAACTACGAACATGGTTGCAAACATCACAGAAGAACTTGATTTGCTTCTTCGCTGGAATGAGGCTGGCGACGAAACGATTGTTCATTTTTCTCTTTGGAGCAGTTCGGAGTTCGTTATCAAAGTTCAGACAAATTGGAGAAACGTGTTGAATTATCAGGGCGACCTCAAAACCAGTTTTGAAACTACATGCTACGGGTTTGACCTTGATGTATTCTTGTCAAAGCTGAATGATTTAACGACCGGCAAAAATAATTCCGCGCAATTCAGCAACACAGGCGAAGATTTTGAAATCACATTCAAATCCAAAGACAGTTTCCTGTTTGCCGAAATTCGTTATTGTCACGTCCGTGTCATCAACGACGTTTCATGTGACTGCGAACTGGTTTTGCCGATAGGTGCGTTGCAAATCGCCGAAGCAACCCAACTTGCCAATTCCATTCGTGATATTCTGCGATTACTCAAAGTTGATTGCCGTAGTTTGCACGAGCTGCCGCATCATTTTCATTCGCCGAATTTTGCGGTTCTGCTAATTTCAAATTCGCATGGCGTTTGAATTTACATTTCTGGGCAGCGGCACCTCGCAGGGCGTGCCGCTCATCGGCGTGGATTATCCGCCGGAGTATCTGGCGAACCCGAAGAACTGGCGCACGCGCCCGGCGATTTACGTTGCCACGGACAAGGTGAAACTGGTCGTGGACACGCCGCCGGATTTTCGGATGCAATGTCTGCGCGAGAAAATCAAGTGGCTCGACGCGGTGCTGGTGACGCACGCGCACGCGGACCACATCCTCGGCATGGACGACTGCCGGCGGTTCTGCGATTTGCGCGGCGGAACGGCGCTGCCGATTTACGCGAGCGAGGCGACGATGGTGCATCTGCGGCGCGTGTTCATTTATGCGTTCCATCAAGGGCCGTGGCCGCGCGGCTATTTCATCCCCGAAGAGCGGGTCATCACCGGGCCGTTTGAAATTGGTGATTTGCAAATCACGCCGTTTGACCTGCCGCACGGGCGGATGACGACGACGGGATTTTTGTTCGAGCAGAACGGGCGCAAGCGGCTGGCGTATTTGAGCGACTGCAAGGAGATTCCCGAACCGGCCATGGAACGTGTTCGCGGCGTGGAGATCGCCGTGCTGGACGCGCTGCGCCACAAACCGCATCCGACGCATATGTGCCTGGACGAGGCGCTGACGGCGGCGCGGCGCATTGGCGCGGCGCGGACGTATTTCACACATTTGACGCATGATTACGACCACGACAAGTCGCAGGCGGAACTGCCGCCGGGCGTGACGCTCGCGTGGGACGGATTAAAAGTAACGGCTGATTTATGAAAATTTTTTTAGCAGTTGTCTTTGCGGTTTTATTTTGCAGCGGACTGCAGGCCCAGCCGGCCAGTGAGCCGGCGTTCGTGCCGTCGAATCCGCCGGAAATGAGACCCATTGCCAGCCATCAAACACCGGCGTATCGCGCGGCAAGACTGTTCATGCGCGGCGCCAACCTCGGCAATTATCTCGAAGTGCCGCCAGGTCAAAGCTGGGGCGTCACGGTTTCGGCGGACGAATTCACGCAGATGAAACGCGAAGGCTTTGACCATGTGCGCGTGCCCGTCGGCTGGCAACATTACGCCGGGCCGGCACCGGATTTCAAATTGTCTCCGGAGATTTTTTCGCGCGTGGATTTTGTGGTGACGAACGCACTGAAGAACAATCTGGCGGTGATGATCAACATCCATCATTTCGATGAACTCGACGCGAATCCGACAAACGTCGCGACGGAATTTGTGGCCATTTGGCGGCAAATCGCGGCTCATTACAAAGATTTTCCACAGCCGCTGGCGTTCGAGCTGGACAACGAGCCGCACGATCACGCAACGACGATGGTGATGAATTCCATTTATGCGCGGGGCATTGCGGAAATCCGCAGGACGAATCCGGCGCGAACGATTTTTGTCGAGCCGGGAAGCTGGGGCAGCTTCAGCGAACTGAAAAATCTGGTGCTGCCGCCGGACGACAACGTCATCGTCTCGGTGCATTGCTACGATCCGTTTTATTTCACGCATCAAGGCGCGACGTGGACGGATGGAAACACACCGGTCACCGGCATCATTTTTCCCGGCCCGCCCGCGCAACCGCTGGTTCCCGACCCAAAATTGAATTTGAAACCGGGAATGCGGGACTGGATCAAACAATACAACACGCTGCCGGCAGACGAAAATCCGAGCAGCCCGGTTGCGTTTGAGGGGAAAATAAAATACGCCCGTGCGTGGTCGGATTTTTACGGCCGTCCGGTTCACATCGGCGAGTTCGGCGCGTTCACCAAGGCGGACGCGCAATCGCGGGCGAATTTTTACGCGGCGTTCCGTCACGCGGCAGAAAACGAGCATCTCGGCTGGTGCATTTGGGATTGGAGCGCGAGTTTCCGTTACTGGGACAAGGAAAATAACCGCCCGATGCCGGGTATGCGGGCGGCGCTGTTCGGCGAAAAGAATTGAACTGCGAACGCATACGGAATCTACATCCACGGATCATGAATTTGAGATGGTTCTATTTTTTTCTGCTGGCAATTCTGCCGCTGTCCACCCACGCGGGCGGCGACGAGGTGGCGGTGATTTACAATTCACAGATGCCGGAGTCAAAGGAAGTCGCGATGCACTACGCGCTGGCGCGAAAGGTTCCGGCAAAACAGATTTTCGGCTTTGCGCTGACGACAAACGAAGTGATGACGCGCGCGGATTTTACGGACGATTTGCAGAAGCCGCTGGCCGACAAGCTGGAAAAATCCGGCCTGTGGACTTTTGGCAAGGTCAGTTTTCCCGCAACCAACGGCCAGCCGGCGCGCGTGGAAGAGCGCGTGGTGAAATCCAAAATCCGTTACGCCGTCCTGTGCTACGGCATGCCGTTGAAGATCGCGCCGAGTTCAATGATCAAGGAACTGGCGGACAAAATCACGCGTGAAGAATTGCGGCGCAACGAGGCGGCGGTGGATTCGGAGCTGGCCTGGCTGCCGCTTTCGCGCAATCCCGTGTTGCTGGAAGGGCCGATGCCAAATCCGTTTTACGCGATTACCAACCGCGCGGCGCTGAACTGCACCAACGGCCTGCTGATGGTCGCGCGGCTGGACGGGCCGACGCCGGAAATTGCCGAAGGCCTCGTGGACAAGGCGATGGAGGCCGAAAGCAACGGGCTTTGGGGCCGAGCTTATTTTGACGCACGCGGGCTGGACAAGAGTAACACGAATTATTTTCTTGGCGACGCCTGGATGATGGTCGGGGCGAACATCTGCCGCCAGATGGGATTTGATGTCGAGACCGACACGAACGGCGCAACGTGGCCCGCGACCCGGCCAATGAGCCAGATCGCGATTTATGCCGGCTGGTATGCGAATGACGCCAACGGCCCGTTCGCGGAACCAACGGTCGAGTTCATGCCCGGCGCGTTTGCGTATCATCTGCACTCGTTCAGCGCCGACACGCTGCGCAGCACGACGCGCAACTGGTGCGGGCCGTTGCTGGCCAAAGGCGCGACCTGCACGATGGGCTGCGTGTATGAACCGTATCTGCAATTCACGCCCAACATCGCCTTTTTCCTGGAGGCGCTCGGCAACTTCTGGACGTTCGGTGAAGCGGCGTGGGCGTCGCAAATCGCCTTGTCATGGCAGATCACCGTGATTGGCGATCCGCTGTATCAGCCGTTGAAGAAATCGCCGCAGGAATTGAACGCCCAGCTCGCGCGCAGCCACAGTCCGCTCATCGAATGGTCGTTCAACCAGATGGTCAACATTGACTTGGTCCGGGGTGTTCGCGCCCCGGTGCTCGCCGTTTTTCTGGAAAAAAATTCCACCACGGCCCACAGCGCCGTCCTCACGGAAAAGCTGGCCGGCCTTTACGAACAACTCGGCAAACCGTCCTCGGCCATTGAAACCTGGCAGCGCGCCTTGAAATTAAATCCTTCGCCGCAGCAGCGCATCCGGCTCCATTTCATTCTCGCGGAAAAATTGCTCGCCGCCGGGCGCGATGCGGACGCGGCGAAAAACTGGCGGCAGCTCATCACCGACTCGCCGGATTACCCCGGCCTCGCCAGCGTGCGCGAACGACTCAACCAGCTCGAACAAAAACTGGCCGCCGCCAAGACCAACGCGGTGGCAAAATAAATTTCACTTTCCAACCAAGTCATGCCCGATTTTTTCGACACCCACGCACATCTGGATTATCCCGAATACGAAAAGGATTTTTCCGAAGTCATCGCCCGTGCGCAAAGCGCCGGCATCGTCAAAATGATTTCCATCGGCACGAGCCTGGAAAGCAGCCGGCGCGCAGTCTCGCTGGCCGAAAAATTTCCTGCGATTTACGCCGCCGTCGGCTGGCATCCCGGCGAGGCGCTGGCGGCACCGGAAGATTTGCGCTCGGCCCTGCGCGAACTCGCGCGTCACCCTAAAGTCGTCGCCATCGGCGAGACCGGACTGGATTATTATCGTCTGCCCAGTTCGCAGAACGGCAGCGCGGTGGACGACGCTCATTACAAAAAACGACAGGCGGAGATTTTCCAGCAGCAGCTTGAAGTCGCGGCGGAACTGGGGTTGAACTGTATCATCCACCAGCGCGCCGCCTTCGACGACACCTTCGCGCAACTCAAAGATTTCGTCGGAAAAGTGCGCGGCGTTTTTCATTGCTTCGGCGAAAGCGTGGAGCGCATGAAGCAAGTTTTTGAGATCGGCTCGCTCGTTAGTTTCACTGGCATCGTCACGTTCAAGAACGCGCAGAACGTCTGCGATTGCGTCGCCGCCGCGCCGTTGGACAAATTCATGCTGGAAACGGATTGTCCTTACCTCGCGCCCGTGCCGTATCGTGGCAAACGGTGCGAACCGGCGTTCGTCAAAGAAATTTCCGAAGTCGTCGCGCGGGTCAAAATGTGTTCGCCCGACGCATTGAGCGCGGCGACGTGCCGCACTGCGCACGAGTTTTTTCCCAAACTTTGCTGACGCCTCAAAATGTGCCAGTGCTGGCTTCTTTTGTGACACGTTCTCAAATCGTGGTTTTCACGTCATGCTTGGCGATGTTTTCCAGGTTGGGAAACAAGCAGACCCGGCGGATTTTTCCTCAAATTAACTGGCTCAAAATCATATTTTAATCCAGGGACAATGGCATCGGAAATGCAGCAATAAATGTGAACGGAAACATTTTCACCGGCGTGTGGAAAAAAACGATCTGCCCGAATTGAAACACATGAAAAAGTTGCTTTTGGCCGCCTTTGCCGCGTTGCCGCTCCTACTGTCCTCCTGCGCAACGCCGCCGCCGCCGCAGGCGTATCACACGACCGACAACAACGCGCTCATCATCGAGTCGCTCGACGACCGCACCAGCCAGATCCTCCAGCCGTCGGCGTCGCCGAAAATCCCGAACGACCAGGTTCTGACCAAGGCTCATGCCTTTCCACAACACCTGACCGCCGTGGTGATTCTGGAGAACTGCAACGAGCCGCGTTTGGGCGGCGATTTTCGTGACCGCAGCACGACTTGGTTTGTGGGCCTGCGGAGTCTTGGTTATGCGCACATCTATTTTCTCCAGGGCAACGGCATCAGCAATCCCGAAGGCCTGATTACGCTCGCCAAATACGACTGACTTTTGTGGGATGGGGTTCCGGCCCACCGGTCTGCCACGGAAAGGCAGCCGGCGGGCCGTTTTATTTGCCGTTGCCACCGGGCGATTTCGCTTTATTATTGCCACAAGCAACGTATGACCCGGCAACAAGTCCTTGACCTCTACTTTCTCGACGCGCGCCACAAGCTGATTGATCTCGCCGCCTTTCTCGACCGCGTCGAACGCGCCGGCGGCATGGATGATTTTCGCCTGAAAAGTTTCCGCGCCGCGCTGGCCAAGCTGGACGGCAAAAAGAAAAACAAGGCGAAGGATGTTTTATTCGCGTTCAGCGATCCGACGACAAAATCGATTGCCAAAGCTGCCGGCAAAGGTGCTTATGGCGCGTGGTCGAATTCGAAGAAATGAAAGCTCCAAAAACAATAAAACCACCCGTAATGGCAGTTAAACGCTTCGCGGCGAAACTCCTTTTTCAATTTCGCGTCATTGTAAACGGAGATTCTGGAGTGCGCCGCATTTGTGAATGCCAAATAATTCAATTTGGTTCCACTAATGCCTCATCAGCTCTTCGCGAAGCCAAACTTCGGGCGATCAAAAAGCAGCACAATTTCAAAAATTCTGATGGCAATCTCGTTCGATTTGAATTTGTCGGTGTTCAAGAACTGCTTTGTCTTGATCCAGTGTGTGATTCGGATGAAGTTTGGTATGAAATTTTTGACCGAGTAAAACCAATGGAAAGACGATTGAAATTTGTTCCGTTGGAAAAGAAGCTCAACGCTATTCGCAACCGAGATTAACTTTCATTCATGCGCTACATTGAACCCCACGCCCACATGGTCAGCCGCACGACGGATGACTACGAACGCATGGCGCTCGCCGGCTGCGAGGTGGTCTGCGAACCGGCGTTCTGGGCGGGCTTCGACCGCAGTTCCGCAGACGGCTTCCACGATTATTTCTGCCAGCTCACTGAACATGAACCGAAGCGTGCCGCCAAATCCGGCCTGAAACACTTCTGCTGGCTCTGCATCAATTCCAAGGAGGCCGAGGATGTGAAGCTCGCCGAGGAAGTTGTCGCGCTCATCCCGAAATTTCTCAACCGTCCGAACGTCCTCGGCATCGGCGAAATCGGCCTGAACAAAAATTCGCGGAACGAACTGCGCGTGCTGGAAATGCAGGTCGAACTTGCCGCGCAGCACAAACAATTGATTCTCGTTCACACGCCGCATCTGGAAGACAAGTTAAAAGGCACGCGGCTGATTCTCGATGTTTTGAAAAATGACCGGCGCATCCGGCCGGAGCGCGTCATCATTGACCACGTCGAGGAACACACGGTCGAAATGGTTTTGGACTGCGGAATGTGGGCCGGCATGACGCTTTATCCCGAAACGAAATGCACGCCGGCGCGCGCGATTGACATTTTGGAAACCTGCGGCAGCGAACGAATCTGGATGAACAGCGCGTGCGACTGGGGCGTGAGCGATCCGCTGGCCGTCCCGAAGACCGCGCTGGAAATGAAAAAACGCGGGCATCTCGCGAGTGCGATTGAGCGCATCATTTTCCAAAACCCGAAGAAGTTTCTCGGCCAGTCGCCCAATTTCAAATGACTTCCGACAACAAATCAAATAAACTTCCGCGTTGACCGTCAAACATTTGCTCCGTTCCTCACCTTGTCGGCAAGTCTTTGCGCACTTTTACGAATATGGAATCATTGCCAACTGTCCTGCTGAAGCCCGGCGAAGCCGACCGCATCGTCGCCGGCCATCCGTGGATTTATCACGGAGAAATTCTGCGCCTCACCGCGCCTGTTGGCGACGGCGAACTGGTGCAGGTCAAGGACCACCGCCAGCGTCTGATCGGCACCGGCTTTTTCAATTCGCGCTCCAAAATCAACGTCCGCATCCTGGCGCAGGAGCGCGTGGACGTGAACGAAAAGTTTTTCGAGGAGCGCATCCGCACCGCGCTGGCCGTCCGGCAAAACCATCTGCCAGGCGCAACCTCGTTCCGCGTTGTGAACGCCGAGAGCGATTTCTTGAGCGGCCTGATCGTGGACAAATACGAGGACGTTTTGGTGGTGCAAATTTCCGCGCTCGGCATGGACCAGCGCAAGGCGATGATTGTCGCTGCACTGCAAAAAATCTTTTCACCGCGCGCCATTCTCGAACGCAGCGATGTGTCGTCGCGCAAGTTTGAAGGATTGCAGGAATCAAACGGCTTGCTCGCCGGCGAATTGAGCGGGCCGGTTTCGGTCAGCCTGAACGGTTTGAAGTTTGAAACGGATCTGGTCAGCGGCCACAAGACGGGAATGTATCTGGATCAGCAGGCGAATTATCAGGCTGTCGCGCAGCTTGCCAAAGGCGGGAATGTTCTCGACTGCTTCAGTTTTCTCGGCGGATTCGGTTTGCACGCGGCCCGCGCCGGTGCGGCACACGTCCACTTGCTCGACCAAAGTGCCGACGCGATTGAAGCCTCCAAACGCAATGCCGCCGCCAACGGCCTCGCGGACAAATGTTCCTTGGACGCCATCAACGTCTTCGACTGGCTCAAGAACAACACCGCCGTCAAGCCGCACGAGCGCGTCATCCCGCGCTTCGACCTCATCATCCTCGATCCGCCGTCGTTCACGCGCAACCGCGCGTCCGTGCCGGATGCGTTGCGCGGCTACAAGGAAATTCATCTGCGCGCGTTGAAGCTGTTAAAGCCCGGCGGCACGCTGGCGACCTTCTGCTGTTCGCATCACGTGAGTTCGGATTTGTTTTTGGACTCGCTGCTGTCGGCGGCGTTTGACACGCGTCACATTTTGCGCCGCGTGGCGACCTACGCACAGAACCAAGATCACCCGGTCATCCCGATGATTCCCGAAACGGAATACTTGAAGGGCTTCGCGTTTGAAAAAGTGCGGTGATTTTCGCGATGGTGCCGCTGACTCGTCGAGTGGTGGAATGGTGCGCGGTGCAGGGTTTGAACCTGCGACCCCTACCGTGTCAAGGTAATGCTCTACCACTGAGCTAACCGCGCGCCCGTTAAAACAAGGCCATCTTTATTGGCTTTTGATTCATTTCAACCTCATGGGGATCCCAAAACCGGCAGACATTTTGACCTTGCCGACCGTCATCTGCTTCAAGAAAACAATACCGGGAATAAATCTGCGTGGCAACATTTTTGACTGGCGCATGGATCATGCGGCCGGCTTCAACTGCTGTTCGGCCTGCTCGTTCGTCAGATTGTCCTTCGCGCGCAGCACGGCCATGCGCACGACCGGCGGATACGCCTGGTCTGTCTTCATGCGCGGCTCGACGTATTCGATGATTTCAAACAGCAGCTCGTTCGCCGCCTCGTAAGTCAGCCCGGTCAGCCTCGCGATGTAACGGGTCGCGCGGTCAATGAGCTTCAAGTTGCTTGGCACGACCCAGACCATGTAATTCCCCAGCACGCGGCCCAGCCGGACCATCGTGCAGGTGGAAAGCGCGTTCAGCACCAGCTTCACCATCAGGCGCGTGACGCCGTCGAGCAAAAAAATCGTCTCCGGCACGCGAACAAAAACCGTCACGCAGTTCGGGATGCGGTCCGTGATTTGCAGCACGCTTTCCGACGAATGCTGGTGGCCGAAATAAATCTGCGCGGTCTTCGCGTTGGTTTTCGCGGCGCGTTCCAGTTGCTTCCAAAGCACCTCGCCATCCTCCTTCCGCGAAATCACGGCGACCGCACAGTCGCCGACCATCTGGTCGCGATACTTCAGGCCGTTGATGCCGATTTTGAAGCGCATCAGTTCGGTCGGGCTGATTTTACCGACGATTTCCATCGTGTGCTCCAGTTTTTCCTCGCCGACGAGCGCGAGGACTTCCGCCTTGCTCCATTCGACACAACGCGGCTTGCGCTTCAAAATGTTTTGCCAGGCGGAATCCGTCCAGTCGTCCGGCACGAACAGAAATGCCCAGGATTCCGACGCGGTCGCGTCGTCAAACTTGCGGAACGGCGGCGTGCAAAACGTCGGCGAACGCTCGGTCGTGTCCGCCAAAACATCAACGCCGAAGCGGTTCGCGTGATAATTGGTCTTGTGGCCGCCGCGATAAACCTTCTCCTCCAACGCCACGAGTTTCGCCAGCGACGCAAGAAAATCCGGCGAACGCAGGCTGCGATGCGCCTCCTCCAGCGCGGCGAGAAATTGCGCCGCGACATTTTTTGAATCCGTCCCGATGAGTTCGCGCGCGACGATTTCCAGAATCGTGAGCATGACGCAAAGCTGGATGGAGGTCGCCTGCATCCGCGTCGAGCCGGTGATGGCCATCGGCCCGGTCGTGAGGTTTATTTTTTCAATGCGCGCATCCTGGATGACTTCGCGGCTGCGCTGGACGTGTTCGCACAGGATTTCGTCGGGATTGTTATAGACGAAATAAACTTTCGCGCCGGCCTCGACGCCCTGCCACGCCGTGCCGATGACAAAGGAGGTTTCGCCGCCCTCGGTGATGGCAAACACCACGTCCTGCGGCGACACGTCGAGGTCGGCAAGCTGTTTTTTGCCGAACGCGGTAAAATCCTCGAAGCCCTCCACGGATTTGATGAGGGCAAAATCGCCGCCGGCCATCACGCTGAAGGTGCGGTCTTCAAATTCCGTGCTGCGATGCTTCCGCCAGAAATCGCGCCAGATGGAATCCAGCAAAATGCTCAAGCGCCCCGTCGAACCGCAGCCGGTGAAATAAATCCGCCCGCCGTTTTTGACCGCGACCAGAACCGTGGCCGCAATCTGCTCCGCGCGCCCCGACTGTGCAAACTCGCGGTATTTTTTCACGACGTCCTCGTCCGCCTGAAACAGCCGATCCAGCGCGGCGGCGATGTCATTCTTGGCCACGTCGCTCAAGTCCGCCGTGACCGGGTGCGCGGATTCGGTGACGAGCGCGCCGAGCTTGAACTGGCTGCTGATCTTCAAAAATTCTTCGGCCCGCTGCCGTGACGCTTCACTCATGCGCGGTGATTAAATGAAATTGTCAACGCGCTGTCACGCAGATAGGCGGAGACGCCAAGAAAACTTTGCGGCTTACAAATCCCGATAAACATCCCGCCGATGACGGATCACTGAAACGTCAACCACCTTGGAAAAATCATCAATCGAATAAACCACGCGATAATCTCCGACGCGCATCCGCCAGAGATTTTTCTGCCCGTGAAGTTTGATGACGCCGACCGGTCGCGGATTCCCGGCCAACGCTTCGCCCTTTGCGAGAATCCGATCCGCAACCTCATCGGGAAGCCGTTCCAGTTCTTTGCGGGCGGAACGGGCGAAGCTGACGGAGTAATCAGCCATTCCGTCGGGATTTTAGCCGTTGCCGGACGGAGGCGAGGCTCTCGCGCGGTTCGCGGGCGCGCGACTTGGCCAGCAGCGCGTCGTGGAAATCTTCCCAAAGCTGTTCGTGCTTCCGCAGATCAATGACGGCGGCCGTCTTCTGGCCGCGTTCATCCACCATGAAAGTGATTCCGCTCACGGCAACAATCTGGCAGAAAAATGCGCGGAAGCAAATTTCAATTCAAGTTCTTCGCCAAAAAATCCAGAACTCGTTTTTCGTATTCAACTTTGGCAAATGCAAGCATATCCACATGAGCCGCGCCATCCACCAGCCAAAGTTGCTTCGGTTCGGCGGCGGCATCAAACAAAGCCTGTGATTCCGCCGATCTGGTGTCACGGTCGGCCGTTCCGGCGATGAAAAATTTCGGCACTGTGATTTTGCCAACTTGTCGGATCGGACACAAATCATCCGTGCCAAATCCAAGTCGCGGTTTTAACTGCCACGTCAAAAACGGCGTGCCGAATTTTCCGAACCAACTAAATCTATTTTCCAAACGGTCAGTGATGGCTTGCTCAATTGTCGGATAAACTGATTGCAAAATCATTGCGTTGACTTGCAAAGGCGGCTTCGCAAGAACGGCAGCGGCTCCGCCCATTGAAAAACCATCGGCGCAAATTTCTTTGCCGGGAAATTTTTGACGGATAAAATCTACGGCGGCGGTGGCATCGCGACTTTCCAAGTATCCAGCGGTAATATGTTTCCCAATGCTTTCACCGTGGGCTTGAAAATCAAACAACAACACCGAATAGCCGGCATGAAAAAGAAATCGGGCTTGATCCAGCAGTTGCAGTCGGTTGGCACGAATGCCGTGCATCAAGATGACAACGCCTTTTCCAGGTTGCCCCGAAACAAGCCAGCCATGCAGCGTCGCGCCGCTGGAACTTGAAAATTCAACAGCTTGAACCGGCAAATCGGCGGGTGGATTTCCAATTTCACAATTGGCAGGCGCGACAAGAACATTTCCGGCGCACCAAGCGAACAATAGAAAGGCGACGGCAGCAATGAAAATTCCGCACGCAACTATTTTTAATTTTCGTTTCAGACGCGCGAAATTTTATTCAAACCAGTTGCGGCTCTTCAATTTCTTTCGGCGGCTGGCCGCAAGGTCTGCCGTCGGCGGTTTCGGGATACTCGAAGATTTTCCCCTCGAAATTGCGGATGAGCACGCGGCCCGCGTTCCGGCACAAAACGTATTCGGGATTGATCGGCACCTTGCCGCCACCGCCGGGCGCGTCAATCACATACGTCGGCACCGCGTAGCCCGTCGTGTGGCCGCGCAATTTTTCCATGATCTCCAAGCCCTTTGCCACGCTCGCGCGCAGATGCGCGGAGCCGGCGATCAAATCGCACTGGTAGATGTAATACGGTTTCACGCGGCACATCAAAAGTTTCTGGACGTGCGCCTTCATCAGGTCCGGGTCGTCGTTGACGTGCTTGAGCAGCACGCTCTGGTTGCCGAGCGGAATGCCGGCGTCGGCCAGGCGGCCCAGCGCGTCGCGCACTTCCGTCGTCAGTTCGCGCGGATGATTCGTGTGAACGCTGATGAACAGCGGATGAAATTGCTTCAGCATCGCGCACAGTTCGGGCGTGATGCGCTGCGGCAGGAAAACCGGGATGCGCGTGCCGATGCGCAAAAATTCCACGTGCGGAATGGCGCGCAGGCGGCTCAACAAATTTTCCAGCTTCTCGTCGCTCAACAGCAGCGGATCGCCGCCGCTCAACAGCACGTCGCGGATTTCAGGATGCTGCGCAATGTATTCAATCTGCTTGTCGAATTCGGGATGAAAATCGTAGCCGCTGGCGTTGCTTACGAGCCGCGAACGCGTGCAATAACGGCAATAGCTCGCGCAACGATCCGTGACCAGAAACAACACGCGGTCGGGATAGCGATGCACCAGTCCGGGCACGGGCGAATGCGAATCTTCGCCGCACGGATCGCTCATTTCCCAGGACGCGGTGTGCGTTTCCTCGATGCGCGGAATCACCTGCCACCGGATGGGGCAATTTTCATCCGCCGGATCAATCAAATTGAAAAAATACGGCGTGATGGCGAGCGCAAGCTTGGTGTTTGCCAGTTTCGCGCCGGCGTATTCTTCGGGCGTGAGCGTGGGCAGAAATTTTTGCAGTTGCCCGACTGTGGTGATGCGGTGCTTGAGCTGCCAGTGCCAGTCGTTCCAGTCTTTTTCCGAAACGTCGTGCCAGAAGCCGCGCCCGGCGGACGAGAATTTTTTCAATGTTTGCAATGAGTTGCCCAAAGGCGGTTCCCCGCGTTCCGTGGATGAATTTTCAGCCTGCATTTCAGTTAGCGCACTATAATTGCGAATCGTTTCCTGTCAAGTTGACCGCTCACGGGCCGGCACGGTTCAAATTCGGCAAGGCGGGAGCCTGCTTTAGATTATTGCCGGCGTCGCGGCGGCGGGCGTCAAGCGCGTCCAGTTTTTGCAACGTGTCCGTCACGCTGGCGGTGCGGCGCATGGGAACGGCGCGCGGGTTGAAAGGTGCCGGTGACCGGGGCTGGTTCGGTTCGCCGAGAAAATCCGCCAGCGCGTCATGGTAGTCGCCGGCCAGTCCGGCAAAGGGCGGCACCAGGCGGAACTGGGCGAGTTCGAGGTCGCGCAGTTTTATTTCCAGAACGATGGCGCATTCGGCGGGGCTGAAATTCTTTATGGCGTTTTGGAGCGAAATTTCCACCGGCACGGGCAGAGAGTTCGAACTGCTGCGGAACGCCGCCGGCACGCTCAACAATCCATCGAGCCGGGCGCGGCTGTCAAGGGGCGACATTTGCGGGCCGGGGTCGCGCGCGGCGAAGGCGACGACCCGGAGCGCCCACCATTTTTCCACGTCGAGCGGACGTTTGAAGTCGTCATGGAACGCGGAAAAAAACGCGGTCTGCCAGTTGTAGCAGCCGGGCAGTTGCGCGAGCATGGCGCGCAGCCTGGCTGCGCCGTTTTTCAGGCCGAGCAGGTTGTGGACGAAGACCTGCGCGCTGGCGAGGTAGGCACCGCCATCGTCGCCGTTCAACTGCGCATCGGTCGGCCAGCTCAATTCATCAAAGGTGAGCGCAGGGGAGTTTTGCAGCGCGCGATGCGCGGCGGCGAGCGGGCCGGGACTGCGTTCCGTGCGACTGATCCGGTTTTCGGGAATTCCACCCACCATTTTGCTGGGCGCGGAAAGGATGACGCCGGCTGCGTCGCCGGCCAGCACCTGCTGCGCAAGGCCGTCGGCCAGCCATGACGGGATCTCAATATCGTGGCTGACGGCGGTGGTGTCGCGGGTGGCCAATTCGAGCAGCAGCGCGGCGGCGAGCGCGCGGCCAAAGCGCACCCGCAGGACCATGTCCGGCAGGTCCACGCGGAAACTCCACGACTTGAAAAGCGGGGCGGTGGTGATGGCGACCCCGTCGTCTGTCGTCCGCGCCGGATGCAGCGTGAGGAAAATTTTTCCACGCCACGGCGCGTCCGGATCCAGACCAAGCTGCTGGCAGAGCAAGGCCTTGAAATGCTCGGCGGAGACGGCAAGAAACGCCGGTTCCAGCCGGACGATCGCGGTGTTTGTCGCGAGTTCGGAGCGGCGGAACAGCGGGGAAAACTTTGGCGCGGCACCCACCACGAACTGGCCGGAGGCGCTGCGGGTGACTCCGGGAGAGGCAAACTGCGCGCGGGCCGACGCCGGAAGGAAAATTGCGCAGAGAGACAGCGCAAAAATGTGAAACCCTGAAACCGCCGGGCCGTTCATCCGATGCCACGATGAAACGACGCCACGATGAAACAACCGGGTCATTTTTTGTCCGCTTTTTTTGCGGGGGCCGGTTTGGCCTCGGTCTTGGCGGCGGGTTTGGTTTCGCCGGATTCCTTTTTGGCTGCGGACTTGTAGCCTTCGCTGCGGTAGTCGGTGATGTAAAAGCCGCTGCCCTTGAACAGCAGTCCGGCACCCGCGCTCATTTTTTTGGTGACACGCCCGCGGCCCCATTTTTTCCGGGCGCAGACGTCCTCGGGGCAGATTTTCAGCGGCGGGGCGGCCATGGAGCGGACGGCCTCGAACTCGTGCCCGCATTTTTCACAGATGTATTCGTAAGTCGGCATGGCCACTTGCCAACGGCGCGTGAAACGTCATTGCGCCGGCGAATTGGTGGCGCTGGCCGGCGGGATGACCTTCACCGAGCCGTCGGTGCCGACCTCGACGTTGAGATTGTAGTTCGGCGCATTGGTGGCCGGCGCATTGGTGACCGGCGGCGTGCGGGAAATGAGCAGTTCCGCGCCTTTCTTGCCGCTGTTGTCGTTTTTCATCAGTTGAATCCGACGGGCGACGAAGAGTTCATCCTTCAATTTTTTCACCTGGGCGCGGACTTCGTTGAGATCGTTGAACTGGTGTTCCAGTTCCGCCCGCTGGGCCATCTGCTTTTGCAGTTCCGCCTGCAGGAACACGCCGTTGGTTTCGGCGATGGCGAGCTTGTTTCTCGTGTCTTCGATTTGCGCGTTCAACTGCGTGATGGTGTTGGTCAGGGAGATGGCGCGCTCGTCGAGCACCTTGTTTTGCGCCTCCAGATCGGAAATCTGGCCGTTGAGATCGGAAACCTTGTTTTTGAGATCGGAGACATGGGCATTGAGGTCGGTGATCTGATCCTGTGCGCCTGCCAGCTTGGACTTGGTTTGATCCAGCCCGGCATTGGCGTCGGCCAGGTTTTTGGAAATGTCCAGGGTCTGCTGCCGGCTCAAGGCGAGGTCGTTGGTCAGCGTGAGGTTGACCTGCCCCAAGTCGTCAATCTGCTTCTTGTCATTCACCACCTGGCTGGAAAGGTCGGAGACGTTCGCAACATCCTTGACGTGCTGGTCTTCGCCCTGCTTCTTGATGGCGAACAGCGCCACGCCCAGGCCGATGCAGGCGACGACCAGAATGATGATGGCTATCTTTATTTTCATAAGGTGGTCAATTTGTCCCGTCCCGCCTTGTTTTGCAAGTTTGCTTAATCGCTCAATTCTCCGCCGGCGCATTGGTTTCGGCGTCAAGCATGGACTGCTCCATCGCCTTCAGATCAGGATCCAAAATCTGGACTTTTTCTTCAGTGCGCAATTTCTGCATGTAAGCGGGTGCGAGTTTCTGCATCTGCTCGGCTTCCAGTCGGTTTTTACAGTAGGCGGCAACGGTCTGGTTGATTTCCGGAATTTCGTCCGTGAAGCCGTATTTTTTTGCCGGTGTCAGGTCGAGCATTTTGATGATGTGAAAACCATAAGCGGTCGAGATCACGTCGCTGATCTGGCCGGGTTTGAGCGCAAAGGCGGCGGCTTCAAATTCCGGAACCATTTCGCCCCGGCTGAACTTGGGGAGTTCACCGCCGTCCGTCTTCGAGCCGGGATCCTCGGAATACTGCTTGGCGAGCGCGCCAAAATCCTCGCCAGCCTTGATCCGCTTGAGCAGATCGTCAATCTGCTTCCGCTTGGCGGCAACGGCGTTTGTCGAGAGCGGCGTGCGGGTGGCCGGGTCCATTGTCATCAGCAAAATGTGCTGCACATGGGCTTTCTCCGGCTCCTCAAACATCGCCGTGTGGTTGCTGTAATAATCCTGGCACATTGCGTCGGTGATGTTGAGATTCAACTCGCGCTGCAAGGTGGCTTTGGCCACCGCCTCCTGGGTGGCCTTGCGGCGCAGCTCTTGTTCCGTTATCCCGACCGCCGTCAACTGCCGCGTCAGTGCTTCTTGCGAACCAAAATGCTCCAGCAAATTGGTGAACTGCATGTCGGCATCAATTTTGCCGGCGGCCTGGTCGGCGGGCGTCGCCTTTTGCACCAGCATCTGGATGGCGATGAGCTGGTCCAAAATGCCGATTTGATAGCCCGGCGGCAGGGACTTGCTCTGGCCGGCGGCGTTGGCCTTGGCTTCGTCCACCAATTTGTCGAGATCACTGCGCTTGATTTCGAAACCGGTGCCTTTGGCAATGACCGGATCGCCGAACAAAGCAGTCATCGCATCCACGGGATTCGAGTTGGTGGCGGAAGCACCAGACGGCATGGTGGCGGCCTGGGCGGAAATCATGCCGGCAGCCACAACGGCGGCCAACATGGTGGAACGGATCAATTTTAATTTCATTTGGTTCAATTGGACTTGCCAGTTTCGTTTGAGTTCAAAAACAGAATTACAACTTTACCACTTTTACATTGCTGATGTCATGGTCTTTCTGCAGTTCATCCAGAACCGCCTGCGGTGGAACGCTGTCCAGGCTCAAGACCGTCAACGCCAGGCCGCCCACCGTGTCACGGCCCAGGCTCATGCTGGCAATGTTGACCTGATGCTTCGCCAGCAGCGTGCCGAGATGGCCGACGATGCCCGGCTTGTCCGTGTTGTTCAGCAGCAGCAGTGTGCCGGCGACCGGAATCTCCACCGACTGGCTGAACAGCCGCACGATGCGCGGATTGTTGGGCGAACCAAAAAAAGTGCCGCCGGCGGAAATCAGTTTTTTGCCGCCGCCGAAAACCTGGACGTGAACCCATTCGTTGAACGTCACCGGCTCATCCGACTTCTTTTCCTCGACCGTGATGCCGATGCTCTGCGCCACGCTGCGGACGTTGACGTTGTTCACGTCCTTCAAATTGCTCGTGGACAAAAAGCCGCGCACAACCGCACGCGTCACCGGGTCAATGTTCGGCAGGAGCCGCGCGTTGCCGCCGTAAGTGATGTGCAGACGGTCGGCGGCCGCCGGCGTGAGCTGGGCGAGCAGCTTGCCCAACGCCTCGCCGAGCGGCAGATACGGCTTGACCTGCTCGTAAGTTTTCGCGTCGAGAAAAGGCAGGTTGACCGCGTTGCGGACTTCGCCGGTCAGCAGGTAGCCCACAATAACCCCCGCGACTTCAATGCCGCATTTTTCCTGCGCTTCCTCCGTGCTGGCGCCGAGGTGCGGCGTGAGAATGAGATTCGCCTGCTTGCGATACGGATGATCGGCGGGCAGCGGCTCGACCGCAAAAACGTCCAGGGCCGCGCCGGCCACTTTTTTTGATTCCAGCGCGGCAATCAAATCGGTTTCCGAAATAATTTCGCCGCGCGCACAGTTCACGATTTTCACGCCGGGTTTCATTTTCGCGAACGCGGCGGCATTCAGCATTTCCTTCGTTTCCTTCGTCACCGGCATATGGACGGTGATGAAATCCGCCTCGCGATACACCTGGTCCACTTCCGGCGCAAACTCCGCGCCGATGGCGCGCGCGCGTTCTTCAGTCAAATAAGGATCGTAAGCCATGACACGCATCCCGAACGCGATGGCGCGCTTGGCGACTTCCGTGCCGATCCGGCCCATGCCCAATACGCCCAAAGTTTTTCCCGCGAGTTCCACGCCTTGAAATAATTTCCGGTCCCACTTGCCGGCAATCATTGTCGCGGCGGCCTGCGGCACTTTCCGAGCGAGTGAGAGCAGCATGGTGAAGGTCAATTCCGCCGTCGTCACCGTGTTGCCGCCGGGCGTGTTCATCACCACCGTGCCGTGCTGCGTGGCGGCTTCGATGTCCACGTTGTCCACGCCGACGCCCGCGCGGCCGACGACGCGCAATTTCGGCGCGGCGGCGATGACCTTGGCGGTCACCTTGGTTTCGGAACGCACGACCAGCGCGACCGCATCCGCGACGACCGGGAGCAGTTCCGCCTCCGGCAGGCGCTTCGGCAGGACGACGACGTTGAATTCGGGACGTTGCTGCAACAGCGCAATCCCCTTGGGCGAAATTGGATCACAAACGACTATTTTCATTTTCAAAAAGGAAGACGAGTGTAAGTTACACGCAAGGCAAGGTCAAACAACGAATGTCTTTGATAGCGCACTGTCAATCGTCCCGCCGGAATCCGTATTGCCGATAGTTGCGTGTAATCTATACACCGCACTGGTGTGCAACGTGAAAAATCCCGTCCACTCCGACTGGTATTTTGACCGCGCGAACTGGCCGGGCAACGCCGACCTCGACGGCCTCATCCGCCTCCAGCCGCAAAAGCTCGTGCTGGTGCAGTTTGATTATTACCGCGCCTTCCTGCCGCTGTTGGAACGGCTGCGGCAGCGGCCCGGTCTGGTGAAAATCCGCGCGCATGCTTTCGCGGCGGTGCGGACGCCGGACTCGATTCCGTCGCTGCAACGCGTCGTGCAGCGCATTTCCTGGGTGCCGGTGGTGATGGATTTGGAGTGGGAAAATCCGGTTGCGCCTTGAACGCGCACTGTTGAAGCAAAGATTTTTCACAAGGCGCAAATAAAAAAACCGGAACGGTTTCCCGTTCCGGCCTGATTTATCAGCCTGCTGATTCTGATTTCAGTTTTCTGCTTTCAGAATTTCAGCTTTTGCCATGGTGGCCCTGACGCAGCCAGTCAGTCCACGATGCTGGAGCCGGGCATGGACCAGTCGCTTTGACCGGTGCTGCCGCCCAGCGCCCGCACGCGCACCTGCACCACCGTGCCGGTCGTGAGGCCGGTCAGCGTGATGGTGCGCGCCTGCGTCGAGAACATCACCGTCGTCCACGCGCCCGTGCCGAGGCACGTCTGCATCTCATAGCCCACCGCGTTGGCAATCGGCGTGACATGCACGTCCAGTTGCGTGGAGATGTCGTTGGCGATGCCCGTGATGGCCGGCATGTCCAGGGGCGACTGCCCGCGGTTGGTGCTCCGGGCCTGATACCCGGACGTGAGGAACAACGCCAGGTTGGTGCGGGCGTTCGTCTGCACGTAAAACCCGTTGGCGTCCAAACCTTCAAACGCCGCAGCCAGCGCGGCGTTCTTGAGGCCGGTCTGGATGGTGCCCCCACCCACGGCGTTCTTGATGGCGGCATTCAGAACGTTCATGCGCGTGGTCATGTCCACCGGCGCATCCGGATCGGGCGGCACCGCCGCCACGAGCGGGATCGGCGGTTGCGGAAACGCCGCGTTCCCGGTCATGCACTTGATGACCCAGCCGAGGATGGACAGGACCATGGCGGCAGGCATATACTTATACGCCTGGCTTAATGTCACTAATTTTGTGTTTGTTTTCATTTTTTTACCTTTCTTGCTTTTGTTTGTTTCTGTTGTTAAAGACCGGGCCATCTGGAGGGAGCCAATCGGCTCCGCGCTGGTTTCCGTTCCTGCCTTTAACCGAACCATTTAATGTGCCAACATTAGGTAAAGTAATGCTCATTAGCCACGGCTAACGCTGGGCAGGAAACGGCATTAATGGCCGCTAATGGGGGTCTAAACGCAACTGTTCGCGCGGCAGCCGGATGCAGCTTGCGCCGGTTGCGGGAGCACCGGCCGCCGCCGGCTTCTTCCTCCTCCAAAACCGGTTGCCCGCGCGTAAAAACGGCCGCCGACCGGGGAAAGTCCGTTGCTGACCGGGTTAATTCCGTCACCGACTTGACTCAAAAAGTCACGGACCTAACCCAAACCGTCGCTGATTTAATTAAATCCATCACGGACTTAATCCCAATCATCACTGACCTAACCCAGTCAGCCATTGATTTAACTTCAATCGTCACGGACTTAACCCAAACCGTGACGGACTTAACTCAAATCGTCGCTGACTTAACCCAATCCGTGATTGAATTAACCCGGTCAGTCATTGAATTAACCCAAACCGTGACGGAATTAACCCGGTCAGTCATTGACTCAACTCAAACCGTGACCGACTTAACCCGGTCAGAGGCCAGGTTCCCAGTTTTTGGGACAGGACAGCGGATGGGAATCGGACACCGTGGGACACATCCTAAAAGGCTGAAACGCTGAAATCCTGAAATCCCGGGTAAAAGGCTTTTGCCATCACGCGGCAGGCGCGGTCAGGTCCGGCAGGCTTCATTTGAGGGTTTTGAGCCGGTGGTGAAAATCTTTACGGTTGATAAGATCCAGCACCTGCAGGTGGCCGGGATGCAACCGGAACAACAGCCGGTAATCCGAGCCAATCCGCTGCCGCATCACATTGGGCACCTGCTTGAGCCGCAAGGCCCCCACGAACGCCGCCGGTTCGCCCGCCGCCAGCCGCCCCGCCATGATGACCGCCGCGCGGGCGACGTGACGCGGAAAAGCGGCGAGCGCCTGCTGAAATCCCTTGGGAAACTCGATGAGCCTGACCGGATGAATTTCCGGCGCGTCCTGCGGCAGCAGCAGTTCCTCCTCATGGTCGGGTTCGGCTTCAGCGGGCGCGACCGGAGCAGCGCTTTGCCGGAGGGTATCAAGGTCGGCCTGCGCCTTCTGGAGTTCGCGGCGCAGTTCGTTGCGCTCGTTGTGCCGTTCCTTGAGGGCTTCATGCAGGGCCTCAACCTTTCCGCGCAGCTCGCGCAATGCGCGTTCATCCCCGGGCGCGGCGGGGGGCTGGGGTGTTTGTTTGGGCGCGGCGGGCTGGGTTTCACGCCGGGAAATTTCCCTTTGGAGCCGGATCAGCGATTCCTTGAGTTGCTGGACTTCCTGGACCTTGCCGTCGAGCCGGTGCTGGGCTTCGCGCATGGCCGCCGCGTCACGGGCCTCGTCCTGGAGTTCCGCGAGCCGCCGGTCAATCAGGTCGCTGAACGGATCGTCCAGCGGGAGATTCAGCCGGTCGCGCACCAGCTGCACCTGTTCCAGCCCTTGGGCGGCGCGGTCGGGTGCGGCCAATGGCAGCACGCTGCGGTAAAGCAGGATGCCCAGGGCGGGGAATTGGGAGGCGGAGACGCCCTGGGCCAGTGCCTGCAGGGTTTGGTGGTTTTCCGTCTGCAGGGCCTGACGGGCGGTTTCCTCGATCAATTGCAGGCAGCGGGTGGCATCATCTGAGGCCAGCAGGAGGCGCGCGGCCAGATCCAGTTTGTCCTCGGTAAAACCCTGGGGCTGGCGGAGGCGCAGCAGGCGTTGGGCAATGTCCCGGCGGCCGGCGCCGGTGGCGGCCAGCAGCGCGGCATTCCAGGCTTCCAAAAAACCGCCGGACCAGCCCAGGATTTCCATGGCCTCCGCCGCGCGGTCCAGCAGCTTGCAGAACACCAGCCGCGACAAATACAGGGGGTGCAGCGCGGGGGCGATTTTCCGGGGGTCCAACGGGGCCAGCACAAACGCATCGGCACCGTCCAATCCCGCTCCCGTGAGATGCTCTTCCTGGCTGGCTTCCAATTCATCAAACGTCATCCCGGCCACCTCGGTGGATTCATGCAGCCGCTTTTTATCCTTTTCATAACAGCAGTGCTTGTATTTCTTGCCGCTGCCGCAGTGGCACGCTTCATTGCGGCCCAGCCGTGGCACCGAGCGCCGCAGGGTGAAGCTCCCGAGGGCAATGGCAGGGTTGGGCTTTTCGTGAACCATTTCCTCGATGGGTTTGCGGTAACCGGCCACTATGCTCGCATCCGCACGCCTGGCCTCAGCATCCATCTCATGCCATTTTTTGTCCTTCAATTTCGAGTAACGCTGCCGGAGCAGGGCCGTCAAATCATTGTCCCCGGTCCGTGTCGCCAGAAACCGCAACAAGGAAAAAGTATTAATGTCATCTTTTTTGATGCTGTTCGGCTTGAGCCGGCGTGCGGCCGCACGGGCCAGCGGCATCAAGGCCGCCGGGAGGCTTTTTCCGGGTTGTTCGAGAGTCAGGGCGGCGGCGAGATGCAGGGCGGACGCCTCCATCATCGGTTCCAGCCGCGTGTTTTGAACCGCCGCCAGCAAATGCGCGGGAACATCCCCGTGCATGTGTATGGCCACCCGGCCCATCCATTGTTCGCTGGGAAAAAACTTGGTTCCATGCTCCAGATGCCGCGCATCCATCCGCCGGCCCGCATGGGTCGCCGTCACGGTCACCACCATGAAGGCCATGATGTCATTGGCCGCAATGATTTCGACCAGCAGGCTGTCCAGCCCGGCGTCGTCTGGCGGCAGCAGCCCCACCGCCTGCCGCATCGCCGCCCGATGAAAATGGGTGTCGTCAATCAGGAGCCGCAATTCTGGGTTCATGGCCTTGAGTGTAGAATAAATCGTTCCAATTGGAAACAGGCGGGGGAGGATATTTAACCAGCGCGAACCCGCCTTGGGCAACCGGAAACTGGATGTTTAATGAACCGGAGGGGCAAGAAATTTTAGCCACAGATGGACACGGTCTGTATATCTAATTCAGATTTCAATAAAGTAGCGAAAACCATTGATAATACAACGCAAATTCGCCCTTACTTGTCACTATTTTTCGTAACTTTCTGCTGCTTTCACTGACAGTTTCACTGACACCTTACGCATAAAAATAACCGAGTTCGCGCAAGGATGAGCGGTTGCCGTTGCCGATAACCACATGGTCTAGCAATTCCATTTTCAAAAGCTGACCGGCGCGGATGAGGTCGCGGGTCACTTTGATGTCTGCCTCTGACGGGGTGCTTTCGCCGCTTGGGTGATTGTGCATCACAATCAACGCGCTGGCGGCGGTCATAATCGCAAGGCGGAACACTTCGCGGGGATGGACTAAAATCGTGTCCATCGTGCCGATGGAAATGATTTGATGGCCTTTGACGCGCTTGCGCGTGTTCAAAAGCAACACGGCCAAACATTCACAATCGGGGTTAAAGTGCGGATGGCTGGCAATGTGCATCCGCCAATAATCGGCGGCCTTGTCGGGTGTCTCGCAATGCTGCATTGCGTCAGGTGTCAGACATTCGCGCAACGCGGTCACTTTGTATTCATACGGGCTGGCGGCAAACTTGAACGGCTTCACCAGCGTTTCAAATCCGGGAAAAGTTGCGGTGATATTCATGGCAAGGTTTCCTTTCAAGCGGGTTGAATACGGGCGGCAAACTCGCTGCCATATTTGGCACGGGGTTCGCCGGGGTGCGGTGCGTATGGCGCAAATGCGCCGCAAGGGTGCTGCCAAACGCAACGGCGTTGATTCCAGTGGAAGCCTAAACGGTAAAGCGTGTTTGCGGCGGCGCGGTGGGTGGCCTGCGGAAAATCCAGCCAAACCCATTTGCCGACAATCTCGGCAAGTTCGTATTGGCTCGGCAGTTCCCGTTTCAACATATCCAAAACGGTTTGCGTGGGCAATTCGCGGTTGGCGTTGTGTTTGACGGAAACCCGTTCCGTTCGGTTTGATGATAGCTGATCGGCGTTTGCTGGTGCTGCTGCTTCACTCTTAAATTTGTTTTTCATAAGCTTTTTTTTGATAATCGCCGCTCGTGTCTCGCCGTATGCCGCTTGCTTCACCACTGGCGGAGACATTTTTTGAACCAAATCAGTTTTATTTCCGGCGTGCATGGGGCATGACAGCGAAAGTTTCGGCGTTACCTGATAGCCGTGTCGCTGGCGTGGCCCATGCCCTTCGTCGCTGGAAATAAAACGCCCCGCGATAGCGGGAATCAGAAGTTTGAAAAAGATGGCGTAGCAGCAAGCGGGCTACGGTGTGACCTCGGCGGCGTCTCCCTTAAAAAAACGCGCCATGTCAAAAACACTAAACAAAAATCCTCTAGCCTCGCAGAGTCGCCAAAGGCTCAAATCCGGTCGGCTCTGACGCCCGTTGGTTTGTGTGCAGCGCAGCGGAAAACAAAACGCCGGTGGTCAGACTAAAATCGGGGCGGCGTGAGGGCAGGCTGGTGCAGAAAATGGCTGCACCAGCCTGTGCTCATGCAGAGGGGCAAGCCTCTCTGCGCCTGATTCCAGCCACCGATGGCAGTCATCGCGCAATCGAATTATGACGAGTAGCCTTTGGAAACGGCGGTCACTTTTAGCGAAACCATCAAATTTTCTTTTACCTCCTGACACGCGTTGCTTAAAGTCAGGTCATGGGTTCACTTTATCTTCACGCATTATCCTCCGACCAACGGAAGGAACTGGAAAAACGTCTGCACGAAACGCAAAAGGGAAAATGCTTCATTTGCGAGAAGCCGATTGACATGGTGCTCCATGCCGACGCAATTGACATTGACCATGTCGAACCGATCAAAGTTGGCGGCAAAGACGATCCAAGCAATTTCGCCCTGACGCACGCTTCCTGTAACCGCTCAAAGCAGGCAAGCGATTTACGGGTTGCCCGCGTCCTCGCCCGCTTTCTCGCAATTCGGGACGATGTAGCCAGCGCAAACAGAAGCCCAAATCTCGGCGATGTTTTGCAACATTACAAAGGCGCGGCATTTGAACTGCCGATGCGGGTTGAAAACGGTTCGGTGTGCTACACGCTACCCGATATGCAGCGTAACGATGTTGCCCGTGTCCCCCTTTACCGCGACGAATTGAGCGATTTGCAGTATTTCTTTGTAAAACTGCCAATTGAATATCTTTTTCACGATGACCGGATCAACCCTCGCGCCGTTGGCGGCAGTCTGAATGGTCTAATCGAGGAATTTCATAAAAAACGCCCGCAGCTTCAAGTTTGCCTGGCGTGGGCTGAATTAAAACCTGGCGAATCTAAAACCAAAATACTGGTCTTTGACGGCCAGCACAAGGCAACCGCCCAAGTGCTGCTTGGCGTCCGGGAAATTCCCATAAGAATATTCCTGAATCCCAACCTCGACATTTTGCTGACGGCGAACACGAATGCCGGCACGACACTGCGGCAAATTGCATTCGACAAATCTGTGCAACGTCACCTCGGCAGTGCGCTATTTCTTGACCGTCTTGAAAGATACCGAAAAGACCGTGGCCTATCGCCCGACGCGGAAAACTTCTCGGAACGCGACTTGGTAAATCACTTCAAAGGCGAATGGCGAGAAATGCGCCGCTACATTTTGGATGCCGTCCGCGACGCCATCACGCACCACCCCGACAACAAGCTCAAGGATTACATTGAATTTGGCGGCAAAGGGAAAGAACGACCGCTCTCGTATAGTTCCGTTGAAAAAACCTTTTATTCGTTCTTCATTTATGGGGACGCCCTGGAGACGCCACTAAATCACATGATGGAAGAAAGCGAAAATCCGCGTGAGTTGGAAAAAGAACAAATCCAAAAACTCATGAACTTGGTTGCGGAGCGGGTTTATGCCGGAAAATATGATCCCGCAATCGGCACTGCCCGCGTCGAAAGCCAAATCCAAAAAGGGACAGATATTCCAGAAGGCCATCTGTGCGCATACCGGTTAAGTCGTGAGGAAATTCTTTACGCTTGGTTGCGTCTGGTTCGGCAAATTGTTCAAAATTACTTCATCACCGTGGGCAAACCAATTCTCGAAGACAAACTATTTCAATACCGTTTCCCCGAACCACTCTGGGACAGCATCGAGAATTTTTTGACGAGCCTGACCAAGATGCCGCTGTGGGTTAATCGGGAACTTTCACAAACCGTTTTCGGCGGAAAGCAGAACCCGGAGTATTGGCAGACTATTTTCGAGTCAGGGAAAACACCGCAAAATCAACAAATTTTACCTTCGGGCATTAATCTAATGAAGATGATTCAAGGCTGAAATTTATGGTGCTTGAAGTTTATGCCGATGAGTCAGGCACACATGACGATACAGGAAATGAGGTAAATTCAGAAGTTGCGGTCATCGGCGGGTATATCGCTTCACATGAAGAATGGGCGAAGTTTTCCGAGATTTGGCAATTCACTCTGAACGCATACAAAGTGCCGTTTTTTCATTTTAGAGATTTCGATGCGAGAAGAAGAAATCCTAAAGACGCCAGCAATCCATATCATCACCTTAACGACGAACAGCTTGAGGATATGCTTTACGATTTGGCGATTGTGGCTGGAATGAATCAAGTTCCAGTTGGCGGAATGTATCATGTAAAAAAGCACTTTGAAGAAAAACACGATGGTGACTCAACAATAAAACTTTGGCAGGCATTCTTTAACGGATTTTGGGAGCAGATGCACTTTCAATGGCCCGGTTTTAATGAACCGATCAATTTTATTTTTGACCAAAACGAAAATCCAAGGTGGCAGACCGCGTTAAGCCAGGTTTTTCTTGAAGCTAAAAATAAAGACCCTCGGCTCATCAGCTATACATTTGCTGACGATGAGAAGATTCTCCCGTTGCAAGCTGCCGACTTATACGCTTATGTCACCCGTCAGGCTGGAGTGCCATATATGGAGAGCGGCAAACAAAACCAACCGGCCAGAATACTTGACATTGCTCTTAACAAAAATCGCCTTCTTAAAGAAGGGAAAAAAGCGCAGTGGTTGATTGCAATGTATGCCATAATTGAAGATATGCGAAGCCAACGGAGACAGGCAAAACAATCTGGTTCAACACCTAAAAAATATTATCCACTTTCTGACCATCCATTTCTCAAAGATAAAAAATGAAAACTGAACCAAACACCGCCCGCAAATACGGCACGCGAATTATTAATTGGACGGCAAACGATTTGCTTCTCCGTGTGGAGAAGGCCACGCTGAAGGAGGTCGTGAAACTAATTTATTGAGGCAGCTTTTTAACGCTTTCCCCAAATGCAGTGATTGCAGGATTAAGATTATTGAGAAGTCCGGCTTGAAAAGTTTTTGACTCGTTGGCGAGTTGAGCACTACCCCGTGGCGCTGTTGTTTTATTTATCCAAACCGGAGGAACGCCGCAAAAGCGACTTCCATGAGCGGTTGTCTCGACGATATGTCCAGCAACTACCCGAATCGTATCATCCTCCAAAGCCTCAACTTGAACAAAACTTTGCAAAAACACAGCCCAATCTTTTCCAATTGTTACTCTGACTCCCTTTGTATCTCTTGATACCAAACCTACACCGCGAAAACCTTGGATGTATTGATGAATTTCCAAATCATAGGCATTTCCGACGTAAGTTTCGATTTTGGTGCAGTCCTTGAGGCGGGTGGCGATTTGTTTCAAGACTGGTTCAAAGGATACGAGGATGGCTTTAGCAGCGGCAATCAGTTCATCTCGATTGCGCTTCGCCCTGTCTGCAACCAAAAAGACAGTTTCATACTCCTTTGACAAAGCTGTTAGATCGGTTTTCAGTGCCTCGGTAGTTGGCGGGTTTAACCATTCAGATAATTCTCTGGCAAAATCTCCCATTGTGGGGCGTTTCAATGGGTCGTGATTTGTCCCGCGTTCTAAAAGATAATCAAGAATTCCAGCGCGTGGATGGTTGCAGAAATTACTGAATCGCAATTGCGGAATGTCTATGTGTAGCGTGCCCGGCGGCGGATATTTCTTACTGGAAGCAAGCACCCACAAAGT
>DATCBW010000025.1:0-22836 GCA_036511615.1 Verrucomicrobiia bacterium
CCGTTGGCACCGGGTCGGAATTCACCGTCAAGCTGACCAAACAAGGCTGACAAATCTGCCGCCGCGTGAAGGAAAAATTGTTCAATACTTGAGCCTGCCCTTACAAGCGCGAAGCCGGGGCAGGGGAAAAAACCAGCGAAACGGGATTGCTTTCATTCCTCCGCCAACCACTGCCGCGCCCCGGCGATGTCAGTGTGATCGAAGTATCGGATGGTCGCTTTCGTGAACGGCTTGCCGCAAATCGCCATGACGTGTTGCCACTCCTTGTCACCGACCATCGCGAGCTGCTCAATGTCGGCAAAATGTTTAAGGTCAAATTTGACGTCTTCCCACGCCGCGCCGGCATCCCAGCCGGTGAAACCGGTCATATTGAACAGCACACGCATTTTTCCGTGTTGCCGGAGCAGCCGCTCGAATTCGGACACAAAATCGGGGTAATCTGCTTTAACCACCTTCCCGCTGATGTTCACGACGAGTATCTTGCCGCCGTTTTCTTCGTTGAGTTGAATGGGCATTGATTCCGAAAACTATAACCTTTGGACGTGGAGAAATGTATGGGGTGAACACCCCATAAAAAACTTTGCGAACTGCCCGTGCCGGGAGGCGAATGTAGAAATTAATTTTGCCGCAGCCTGAAAAACCGTGTCTGGTCGCTCCAGTAATTCGTGAGAATATAACTGCCGCCGGAGATTACCGGAACATTCGTGGCCGTTTCCCAAACTGGTGCTGTCAGCGAAGGCGTGCTTTCAACCACATACCCGCCCGCTGTGCCCGGCCAAATGAGCAATGTTGTGCTGTTCGTCAAAACAATGTTCAGTTGCGGGGCTTGCAATGAATAGAACCGGATGTTTTGCACCTGCAGCGTGGCGTTGGTTGAAGTGCCGCCCAAAAAGCCGAAAAACAATTCATTGGTCGTGCCCGCCCACGCCGACACATCAATCAAGCGACTGGATGAAAACTGGTTGGTGGGAATATATTTTGCCGACATCGTGAACAAATTGTTCGTGCCAACGCCACAGACCAGCGCGTCGTCCACCGGATCGCCAGACACGGTGAAATCAAACGCCATTGCCATCGCGTTGGTCGGGAAGTAAATCGGCAGCCAAAGCATCGGCTGTAAGTTGGATGAAGCATCGGGCAGTCCCAACGGATGCGCCAATCCTTTTGCCTGTAGATTCGGTGACGAAGCTGGAGTGGTGTGAAATATGAAATTAAATGCACCTACATTGAAATTATCCACCGCTTGCCAGCCCTGTTCCGCTAAACCGCTCACATAATTGAAACCGTTGACGATTTGGTTTTGTGTAGTGTCCACCCATTGCACGCCGACTCCGACAGTATATTGCCCTGTATCCGCTGCGACTTGTAGCTCCATGTCTGCAAAAAGGCCCAAGGAACTATAAACGAAAGGAATTGGTTCTAACGCCAGTTCGTCATAATTGAACAGTGCCTGATGATAACTGCTAGGAGGTTGAATATCCCAAGGCGGGAAAAGTGATGGCGCATATTCATAACTCCGTTTGAATCCGAGCGGGTTGTTCGCATCCAATGGAGTTAAGATGGACATGGCATACCAATCCATGGGATAGCTATGCACGTTGGCGGGATTAATAATAAGACCTTTTTGCAACAAGACATTTACCGCACCCGCCAATCCATAATCACCAACAGCCGATTGGTAATTGTCAGCCCATGTAAAATTCAGCGGTAATGGAGCTTCGATTCCTGCTCCCAATACATCCGCAATTTGCGCCTGATCAAATAACGTGACGTGAATGAGATTATTTTTCCAAGTTGTTTGAGGACGTGTTCTGGGTTTATCGCCATGCAAATAATCTATTGCGGAGGCATTCAATAATGTGCCGAGACTATGCCCCAAAAAATGAAGCGGCTGCGTGTAGCCCGCGCCCAAATAGTATTGCAACGCTTCTCCCAATCCCACGCCTTGACCTTGGGTTCTGTCTGCCGAGCCACCGAGATCGAGATTCGCAGCGGCGTGCCAATCCCACGCCACGATGTTCGCGGTGATTCCATCCGCTGTCATTTTCGCGGCCATGTCTTGCGCCCAAACCGTTGGGTCGCTAGTCCAGCCATGCGTCATTACAATCGTCATCAAGCTCGCGGAAGGCCAGTTGTTTGCCGTGATTGGCACAAACGAAGTGCCGTTGAAAATCAAAAGCTGGCTGCCCATGAGATCGCCGACCGTGTAAGGCACGGTTGTCGAACGATTCACTTGCAACAAAGTCGGAGTCGTCGGCCTCGGCTTCAATTGAAAATCCTGCTCCGCCGTATTTGCGTTCAACGTCAAGCCGCGCATCTCTCCCTGATACCCTGATGCACCAGCTAAAATGCTATAAACACCGCTGCTGCCAATGGATGGAATTTGATAGTATCCGTTCGCGTCTGCTTTGATGAGTGTCGTTACCGATAAGCCGACATAGACCTCAACCGCTGCGTTCGGAATCGGATTGCCGCTCGTGTCTGTCACCTGTCCGTGCAGGACAGCAGAGCCGGACGATGTCAGAAACTGATAATAATAGCTCACCAGCGGACTGTTTTGGAACGTCGGGTTTTCGTCGCCCAGCCAATCGAAGTATTGGTAGCTGACGACCGGACTGACGATGGCCGAATTTGTATCTTCCCCCAGCACGTCATAAAATTGGTAGCTGACAACGGGGCTGCTGACGGCTGCATTGGTGTCCTCGCCGAGCGCATCGTAATACTGGAAACTCACCACCGGCGACATGACGTTGGTGACAACGTCGTCGGCAAAGGCAACCAATGAAGTGAAAGCAAAGTAGGCAATTGCAGAAACAAACCAACCACCGCACAAACCGCCAAAGCGCGGCAAGCGTTTTTTTTGCGCTTGAGGGCCGGGTTGAGGTCGGTCGTTCATCAAAATTCCCTTTGCTTTCCGGTTAATTTCCAGTTGCTGCCGTCGCGTAAATGATGCCGCCGCCGCGCGGCATGGCAATTGAAATGGTGGCTGTGCTGGACGCCCCCGTGCCAGCGGTGTTGTAGCCAATCGCTCTAACAGATGAACCATTCGCCGGTGTCACGGTTAAGGTAATAAGCGTATTTAGCGGAAGATTAGAGCAATGAACTACGACGGGAATCGGATTTGTCTGTTGGCCAGAAATGACTGTATCAGGCGAAACTATTTGACCGCTGGGATTGGCCGGAACTAAAATGCCAGCGACACTCTGGATGGTGAGACTGCCGATTTGGTTTGTCTGGGGAATGATTATTGGTTGATAGCCACGAGTAACAACTCCGCTCGCACTTCCCGAAAATAAATATACGAAGGAGTCGAAGCGAATGAAGCCAGGTGACGCAGGGCTAATATTATCGTAGCCCTGACCGCAAGAGAAATATGCTCTTCCGCCCGATACATCAAGCTGTCCATATCCTCGGATTTCTTGAGACACAATTCGGATTGCGCCACCGCTTCCTCCGCCTCCATAGTAACCAGGACTGCCTCCCACACAAGAGAGCCATCCGTTGATTTCAACGAACTGATTAGCAGCGATCAGAATTGCGCCTCCACCACCTCCACCACCCCGCGTTCCAGAACCTGCTGTTCCACCACCGCCAGAACCGCCAATTAGTGGCACAAGTAAATAATTCCCATATTGTTGACCAGCAACTGGCTGATTTGGGTTAAAGCCACAAGCACCGTTGTAGTTAGTTAGAACTGCCCCGTTGGTAGCAAAAGAAGCGTTTCCCCCCAACTCACTATTAACGAAACCAGCGAGGCCACCGCCCGGCCCTTGACCATCGCCGGCTGGAGCACCTCCGCCACCTCCATTTCCTCCAGAAAAACCGCCGACTCCTCCTATTCCGCCTTGAGCTCCGATTCCGCCTCCACCATCAAGCGTAACTGTCCCGTTAATTACACAATTACTCTGCACCAACCACACGACCGGTGTGTTCGCCGTATTCGGAATAAACGTTACCGTGACACCGTTGGAAATGGTGACGGAAGTATATTGGTAAATGCCATTCGGGTGGTCGGCCATGTTAATGACGGTGTTCGTCGCGGGATCGAACGCGCCGTCACTGCCATTGCTGCCGCTGTTGACCTGCGCCCGCGCGCCCGCGCACACAAGCACCGCAAACATCATTTGAAGAATTTTTTGTTTCATAGTTTTCCTTTTGTTCAATTTGATTTTTTACGGCGTCGGTGTCGCGGGCGGTGGTGTTGGCGGAGCATTGTTACCACCGTGATCGGGCGGGAAAATGCCGAGGAGAAATTGGCCGCGCACTCCGGCGTTGGCGGGATTGCTCGCGGGAAATTGCAGGTCGGCGGCGTTTTGAATGGTCAAAATGTTTTCGTAGAGCGTGGCGACGTCGGTGTTCTTGGTCGTGGTGGTGTCTTTCGCCCCGCTGATTTGTTGCACGCGGTATTGTTCCGCCGGACCAAAAGCATTTCGTGCGGTTTGAAAGGCCGTCGTCTCGGCGTCCGTCCAGCCTTTGAGCTTGAACGCGGCAAGGTTCGCGGTGTTGGCGATTGAGCCAAGCACGATGTCCACGCGTCCCAGATACGAGCCGAGATCGTTTTTGTCATGCACGCCGATTTGAAATTCCTGATGCAGTTTCATGGTCTGGCCGGGGAAGGCGAGTTTGGCGGTCTTGGCCGCCTGTGCCATGCAACCGTGCAGCGTGGTCAAATTTTGCTGTTGCGCGGTGGTCAGGTTACCAAGTTCACCTTTGGCGGTTTTCTGGCCGGTGACATCGCCGGCAACTTTGGTGCAAAGTGTGTTGGCGGCGGTGAGGTAATTGGCGGGCAGTCGCGCGGCCACGGCGGGCGTGGCGATACCGGCGGCAATGATGAGTCCGCCATTGTGGGTGAGGATGGCGACGGGGAAGTGCAGATGGTGCATTTTTAGTTGATAGTTGAGGGTTGAGAGGAATCAGTGTCCGAACTGGCAGCGGGTTCCGGCGGCAATTCAGATTGGGCGGCGGCAGGCTTCCGGGGCTTGCGAACCGCGTTGTGGGATTGCCCGGTTCTGATTTGCGCAAATTCCGGGCTTTTGGCGCCAAAATAACCGCGCATTCCGCTGCGGGAGCGGGCATTCAGCACGACCAGTTTGGCCGCCAGCTTGTCCCGTTCCTTCCGCATTTTTGTCAATTCTCGTTTCCGGGCTTCAATCTTTTCAACCAGGCCGGTGTAGGCCGTGCCCACCTTTTCATAGTCCTCGAATTGGGTGTCCCGCGTCCGGAACTCACGGTTGGCCTGCCATAGGTTCAGGATAGTGCGCGTCTCCCCGGCGATTTCACCGTGCGAGTAGTTTGTAGGCGTTTCCGAAGGGTCATTTTTTGTTTTTTTCATGGATGTTATTTTTTTTATTTTTAACTGCAAACTGCTCTGGAGCAGTAGATTAAAAAGCCGTTGCGACGTGCGGCCAGGCGGAGGAGCGACTTTTGAAAATGGAGGAGGGCAATGCCGTTCCGAGGAGCGGCTGGCGATGCCGGAGGAGCGGTCGGTTCCGACCGAGGAGCGGGCTTTGAAAGACGAGGAGCATTGGCCAGGCCGGAGCCGGAACCTTCCCATTTCGAGGAGCCTCGGTCACGCCGGGAGGAGCCGCCGATCGAACCGGAGGCGCGGCTGACACGAAGCGAGGAGCGATTGACGAAAATGGAGCGGCGACAGGCAATGTTGGCGGAGCGCGATTCAAACTGGCCGCAACGGCGGATGGATTGAGGCAACACAAAACCCGTTACGGAAATTGAACCGGAATTATTTCCGCGAACCGCCAACGACTCCGAGTGCCGTTTTGGTTTCATGCGTGCGCGGGACAATAATCATTTTTGCAGAAGCCACGCAACAGGAATTGTTCACGAATTGCCGATCAAAATTCCCGCCAGAAAAACCAGCGCGCCGCCGAGCGCGATCTGCAAAATGGCGGACACCAGCGGCGTGTCCATGAACCGGTGGCGGATCCACGAGATGATGCCGAGTTCCACCAGCACCACGCATACGGCGATGCTCGTGGCGGTTTTGTAGTTGGGAATCAAATACGGCAGTGTGTGGCCAAGACCGCCGGGCGCAAGCTTGCAGCAAGCGATCAATGCAGAAATGAATTTGAGAAAGCTTGCCGCCGCGCGACGGCAATTGCTGGCAGTGTAAAATTATTATTGAATTTTATCGCTCGCACTCCATCGCGTGGCCTGCTAGAAAAAGCGCGGATGAATCAACTTTTTTACGGCGACAATCTTCAGGTAATGCGCGACCGCGCGCACTTTCCAGACGAATTGGTTGATCTCATTTATCTCGACCCGCCTTTTAATTCCAAGCGCGACTACAACCTTTTGTTCAACACCCCGGAGGGACAGGCAAACGAGGCGCAAGTCGAGGCGTTCAAAGACACCTGGCAATGGGATGCGCAGGCGGAACGGGAGTTTGATGAACTGCTTCACCAGCCCAACACAAGTGTCGCCGGGATGATGAAGGCGATGCGGGCGTTTCTTGGTGAAAATGACATGATGGCTTATCTGACCATGATGGCCAACCGGTTGCTGGAAATGCACCGCGTTCTTGCCTCCACGGGTTCGTTGTATCTTCATTGTGATCCGACAGCGGCGCATTATTTGAAAATGGTTCTGGATGGTGTGTTCGGTCAGGAATTTTTTCGCAGTGAAATCATCTGGCGGCGCACCAACGCGCACAACAAGCTCACGCATCAGTTCGGCCCGATTCACGACACGATTTTTTTCTACACGAAATCCGACGAGTTCACCTTTCATCCCGGAACAACGCCTTACAGCAGGACTTACATTGAATCGAGGTTCGTGAATGAAGACAAATATGGACGGTATCAAACCAATTATCTGACCGGGCCGGGCAAGCGAAGCGGCGAAAGCGGAGTTGAGTGGGGCGGGTTCAATCCGACCATGGCTGGCCGCCACTGGGCGATACCCGCATCGTTGCGCCAATTTTTGCCGGACAATGGCAAAGGCATGAAAACAGTCCAGATGCTTGACTCTCTCCGAAAGCAGGACTTCATCGTTTTTCCAAAAAAGGCGGGCGGCCAGCCGATGTATAAGCAATACATCGGGCCGGGCGTGCTTTATCAGGACATCTGGTCGTATCAGCCAAACACGAACGGAGTTTTGTTCGGCAGCAACGCCTGCATTGACGAAGATGTGAAGTATCTTGAAAGCGAGGAGGAAATGCTCGGCTACCCGACGCAAAAGCCGCTCGGCGTTCTGGAGCGGATCATCACAACTTCATCCGACGAAGGCGACATGGTTCTTGATCCATTTTGCGGCTGCGGCACGGCGGTTCATGCCGCGCAAAAACTCAAACGAAAATGGATCGGCATAGACATCACACATTTTGCCATTTCGTTGATTGAAAAACGTCTCAAGGATGCGTTTGGGGTGCGGTGCAAATTTGAAGTCCACGGCACGCCCAAAGATTTGGAATCCGCCTGCGATCTGGCGAAACGCGACAAGTATCAATTCCAGTGGTGGGCGGTGTCGCTGGTGGACGCGCAGCCGTGGCAGGGCAAAAAGAAGGGCGCAGACACAGGCATAGACGGCATAAAATTTTTCCGCGACCTCGACAAGAAAGAAGTCCGCACCATTCTCGTGAGCGTCAAAGGCGGCGAGCATGTCGGCCCGGCAATGGTGAAGGATTTGATTGCCACGATTGCCCGGGAAAAAGCGGAAGTCGGCCTTTTCGTCACGCTGACCGAACCGACAAAAGCAATGACCACTGAAGCGGTTGCGGCAGGATTCTACGAAAGCCCGAATGGCAAAAAATTTCCGCGTCTGCAAATCCTGACCATTGAAGATTTACTTTCAGGCCAGCGCCGGGCCGAACATCCCGATTACGAGCCGGCTTTGAATTTCAAGAAAGCCCAGGCCGAGGCAAATGTAGAACAGAAAAATTTAATTTGATTGCATTGCGCAAACTCCGTCACAAATACGGGGAAAACAACCGCGCCAGCGCGTCGCGCAACTTCGCGGGCGGCGAACGTTTATCCACTTCGGCCAGCGTCACTTTGTGTGCGGCGGAAAGTTTTCCCGCGATGACTTTTTCCATTTCCTGCGCGAAGTCACGGCTGTAACACTCGACGTTCAATTCAAAATTTAACCGCAGGCTGCGCGCATCCCAATTGGCCGAGCCAAGCAAGACCCAGTGGCCGTCCACGATCATCAGTTTGGAATGGTCAAACGGCGGTGGCGTGAGCCAGACGTGGCAGCCGCGTTCGAGCATCTGCCACCACTGCGCCCGCGACGCCCAATGCACAAACGGCAGGTTGTTTTTCGCGGGCAGGATGATGTCCACGCGCACGCCGCGCAATGACGCGAGGTTCAGCGCGGTGATGAGCGCGTTGTCCGGCAGAAAATACGGCGTCAGAATTTTCACGGAAGCCTGCGCCTCGGCGAGCGCGGCGAGCAGCGTCCAGCGCGAGTTTTCAAAATCGGTGTCCGGCCCGTCGGGAATGACCCGCGCGATGGCGTCGCCCGCTTCCTGGGTTTCCGGAAACCAGATTCCGCCGTCGAGGATTTCTTTCGTTGTGAACGCCCAGTCGCTGGCAAAGGTCTCCTGCAGTTCAGCGACGACCGGCCCGGCGACGCGAAAATGCAAATCCTGCACGGGATTTTTTGGTTGATCGGCCAGGACGTTTCCGTGGCGGAGGTTGATGCCGCCGGTGAAGGCAACCTGCCCGTCCACGACCAGTGACTTGCGGTGGTTGCGAAGATTGATCGTGGTCACGCGCCAGGGAGTGAACAACGACGCGGGCAGAAACCGGGCGAAGGGGATTTTGGTGCGCCGCAGCTTCCAGGTGATCGGCGGCCACGAGTAGCGCGTGCCGGCGGAGTCAATGAGCACGCGGACGGCGACGCCGCGCTGGACGGCGCGTTCGAGTGCGGCGACAAATTTCAGCCCGCTCGCGTCGTTGTCGAAAATGTAGGTGCCAAGCGTGATGGATTTTTTCGCGGACTCAATCGCGGCCAGCATTGCGGGAAACGCCTCGTCGCCGTTGACCAGCGGGGCGATCTGGTTGCCGGCGGTCAGCGGCTGGGTGGTGATGCGGCCGACGACGCGGGCAATGTGCTTGAGATGCTCCGCTTCATCGGGTTCCAATTCGCCGAGATTTTCGGGAACGGCGCGGCCGGCGGTTTTATGCACGCCCAGTTGGACGGCGCGGCGGCGGATGCGGTTGACGCCGAACGAAAGATAGAGAATTGCGCCGAACACCGGCATGAGCCAGACGACGCCGATCCAGAGGGTCGCGGCGCGGGTGTCGCGTTTGTTTAGCAGCGCATGAATGGTCGCCAATGTGGCGGCAAACAGGTCAAACCCGGCGGCGAAGTGCGGCCAGAATTTGGAAAGGTAATCGAGCCAGTTCATGCGCGGGCAGTTTCATCTGAACGACCGTCGCACGCAAGCGCGGGAAAACGTGCCGGAATTATCCGGTTCACCAACAATGGGGTGGTTTATCAGGCAATTGTTTGTCAGCCGGACATTCCCGAAACCACGCAAAATTAGCGTTGACACTGGCGCGCCAGTCGGGAGCATTACGCCATTCCAAAACCCATGAACAACCGAAACGATAAAATTCTATTCTGGGGCTGTTTCATCGCCCTCATCACCACCAGCTACGCTTTTGTCAGCCGCATGATTCTTTGCGGCGGTCAATTCAAAACGGACTTTGGTTTGGACGATGTTGTCGCCGGCCAGCTTCAGGGCGCAGGTGTCTGGCCGTTCGGCGTGAGCATCATCGTGTTCAGCCTTTTCATTGACCGCATCGGCTACAAGGTGGCGATGGTTTTTTCGTTCGTCAGCTATCTGATTTACGCGGCGATGGCGTTTGCGGCTTACGGTGCGATTCACGGCGTCACCGGCGACGCGCTCGTCGCGGCGCAGAAGCACGGTTATCAACTGCTTTACTGGGGCAGCATCATCCTCGGCCTCGGCAACGGCAGCGTGGAGGCCTACATCAATCCCATCGTCACCACGATGTTCAACACGGACAAGACAAAATTGCTCAACCGGATGCACGCCGGCTGGCCGGGCGGACTCGTGCTGGGCGGACTTTGCACCATCGCGCTGGCGAATAATTCCGACTGGCGCATTTCGCTCGGACTGATTTTGATTCCGGCGTTCACGTTCTTTTTAATTTTAATTGGAAAACAATTTCCAAAAAGCGAACGCGAGCAGGCCGGCGTCAGTTATCTCGCCATGCTCAAGGAATTCGGCGCGTTCGGCGCGTTCGTGGGATTTGGACTTGTCTTCGCGCAACTCGGACAAGTTTTCAATTGGAGCAACGGTTTGGTTTGGACATTGACTGGCGCAGTTGTTTTAATTTTCGCTGTTGTCACAAAATCTTTTGGCCGTCTGCTGCTCGCGCTGCTCATCATCATCATGATGCCGCAAGCCACGACCGAACTCGGCACGAACGGCTGGATCACTTCGCTCATGTCCACGCCGATGCAAGCCGCCGGCCACAATCCCGCTTGGGTGCTCGTTTATACTTCGGCCATCATGGTGATTTTGCGTTTCTGGGCCGGGCCGCTCGTCCATAAATTTTCGCCGGTCGGTTTGCTTGCGATATGCTCCGCACTGGCCGCCCTCGGACTTTTCGCCCTTTCCAAAACGGCCGACGCGGGCATGGCCGCCATCTTTGCCGCCGCGACACTTTTCGGCGTCGGCATCACTTTTTTCTGGCCGACGATTCTCGGCCTGACCTCGGAACAATGTCCGCGCGGCGGCGCGCTCACGTTAAACGCGATGGGCGGGATCGGAATGCTGGCTGTGGGCATCCTGGGTGCGCCGTTCCTCGGCTATTTGCAGGAATCATCGGCCACAAAAACGCTGGAGGCGGCGAACCCCGCGCTTTATCAAACTGTGACCGTGGAGAACACCTATCTGCTCGGCAATTATCACGCGATTGATCCGGTGAAAAGCGCGGCGGTGACAGACACGGCCTCGACCACCGCCATCGCCAAGGCGACGACGGCGGGACAGTTCAGCGCGCTTGGCAAAATGGCGCTGTTCCCACTGTTTGGACTGGTCTGCTACCTCGGTTTGATCTTCCATTTCAAATCCAAAGGCGGTTACAAACCGGTGCGGCTCGATTCGAAATAGTCAGGCCAGCGTCCAGACCCCGCGATTCACGCGCTTGATGAACTGTTCGGCCTCCGGCGCGTTGGTGGCGCGCATGGCCGGGCCGTCCCACTCGATTTTTTTCCCGCTGCGCAGCGACACGCAGCCCAGCAGCATGATTTCCGTGAGCTGCGCGGTGATGTCAAACCGCGAGTAGCAGTTCTCCGGTTTGTTCGCCTTGATGGCGGCGATCCATTCCAGATGCTGCCGCAGGTCGTTGTCGCCCTTGAAGGGGTTTCGCGGGATGCTCTGTGGAATGTGTTCCACTGCCGGATGTTTTGTGTAATGAAGGAATTTCGCGTCGTCGTTCAGCTTCACATAAAACTGTTCGCCGTAGTCGTCGGGTGAAAAGATTTTGCCGCCGTCGCCGATGAGCAGGCAGGCGCTGTTCGGCACTTCGCCCTGCAACGCCACGATGTCGGCGAGCAGTTCCTTTGGCGGCTTGTTGCTGAAGTCGTGGCCGTTCGGCGCACTGGCATCGGGCCGGCCGCCGTCATACCAGGTGAACGTGACGGGGTTGAACGACAAGGTGTCGTGCCGGTGGAAAAAAGTTTTGTGCGCGGCGGGCATGGAAATTTTGCGCGCGGGGAATTCAAATCGAATCTTCGAGCCGAGCGGATACGTCTCGCGGTTCATCATGCCAAAGGAAATCCCTTCGATCTCCGTCGGGTAGCCAAGACCTAGCGCGCGGAACGGCATATTGACCGTGTGACACGCCATGTCGCCAAGCGCGCCCGTGCCGAAATCCTGCCAGCCGCGCCAGTTGAACGGCTCATAGACTCCCTTTTTGAAAGGCCGCATCGGTGCGGGACCGATCCAAATGTCCCAGTCCAGCGTGGCCGGCACCGGATCTTCCCCGTCCGGCCGGCCCATGCCTTGCGGCCAGATCGGGCGGTTTGTCCAGACGTGGACTTCCCGCACGTGGCCGATGATGCCAGCCTGAATGCATTCAACGGCCCGGCGCAATCCATCCGCCGCACTGCCTTGGTTGCCCATCTGCGTGATCACGCCGGTCTTGTGCGCCAGATTCCGCAGGTAACGCGCCTCGTAAATCGTCTGCGTCAGCGGCTTCTGGCCATAAACGTGTTTGCCCAGCTTCATCGCGTGGGATTCGGCGATGGCATGAAAATGATCCGGCGTGGCGACATCCACGGCGTCAATGCTCTTGCCGACTTCGTCAAACATGACGCGAAAATCCTGGTAGAATTTCGCCGACGGATACTTCACGAGTTGAGGTGCGCAACGCGCGCTGTCCACGTCGCACAGAGCGAAGATGTTCTCGCTGCTGCAACAATTCGTGTCGCCCTCGCCCTTGCCGCCTTTGCCCGCGCCGATGATGGCGATGTTCAATTTGCTGTTCAGGTTCTGCGCGCGCAACAGTGTCGGCACGCCAAACACCACCGCGCCCGTGGCCAGCGTGGTGGTTTTGAGAAAGTCGCGGCGGTTCCACCGGGACAGGCGGGTTTGCTTGGAAGGTTTCATGGTTGCCAGAAATTAACAGCCGCCATAAAAAAACAAATGCAAATTTTCAATGAAGGTTTTGCCGCTGCCGCCGGTTTGTAAGAACCGGCAAAAATTCAAAAACCGGCCTGCCGCGTCCAATAGATCATAATGTGGCCATGCCGCAAATGGGCTGCTTGCATTTTCCGCCAGGTCTGAAAAGATTGGAACCGAATTCTCGAAAACGCCACCAACATGAAAATGTCATTTGTTCATCTCGCCATTCTCGCCGCCAGCCTCCGCCTCACGGGACTCAACGCCTCCGCCACGTCCATTCCTGAAAACTGCCAGACCGGCGGCTTTGCGCTCGGCTGCCAGGCCTGGACCTTCAACCGGTTCAGTGTCATGGAGGCGATTGACAAAACCGCGGCGGCGGGCGGCAAGGTTATTGAATTTTATCCCGGCCAGACCTTCAGCCCGGAACATCCCGACTGGAAGTTTGACCATAACGCCAGTGACGAGATGATTTCCGAAGTCCAGGCGCGGTTGAAAAAGGACGGCATCCGCGCCGTCAACTACGGTGTTGTGGAGATTCCCAAGGACGAGGCCGGCGCGCGTAAAATTTTTGAATTCGCCAAAAAATTCGATCTCTACGGCATCACCACCGAGTCCACCGGCTCGATTGACACGATTGAAAAGCTCGTGAAGGAATATGACATCCGCGTTGGCTTTCACGACCATCAACGCCGCGCGGACGATCCAAGCTACAAAATGTGGGATCCAAACTACGTTTTGAGCGTTCTCAAAGGCCACGACCCGCGCATCGGCTCCTGCGCCGACACCGGCCATTGGGTGCAGTCCGGCCTGAAACCCGTGGACTGCCTGAAAATTTTGAAGGGCCACATCATCAGCGTGCATCTCCATGACATGAACGAAATGTCGCCCGACTGCCACGACGTTCCCGACGGCACGGGCGTTTCGGACGTTCCCGGCATTCTGGACGAACTGAAACGCCAGCATTTCGTCGGCAACATTTCCATCGAATACGAATACAACTGGGAAAGCAACGTGGTGGACGCCGCGCAGTGCATCGGCTTCATCCGGGGTTACGGTGACAGAAAATAATCGCCGGTTTTACTTGTAAATCGGCTCGCCGGAGACTTTCGTCAAGGCGTCGTATTCCTCGGAAAGTTTCAGCGTGAGCGCGCCGGGCTGGCCGTTGCCGATGACGCGGCCGTCAATCTTGATCACCGGCATGATTTCCGCGCCGGTGCCGGTCAGGAAACATTCGTCCGCGTTGAACAAATCGTAGCGCGTCAAATTCGTTTCCGAAACTTTCACGCCGAGCTGCGCCGCGAGTTCCATCACCGTGCCGCGCGTGATGCCGTAAAGCGCGCCCGCCGAATTCGGCGGCGTGAACAGCTCGCCATTTTTGACGATGAACAGGTTGTCCGCCGTGCATTCGGCCACAAAACCTTCGGCGTTCAGCATCACAGCCTCTTCCACGCCCGCATTGTTCGCCTCGATCTTGGCGAGGATGTTGTTCAGGTAATTCAGCGACTTGATGGCCGGGTTGACCGCGCTGTGCAAATTGCGCACCGTCGGCACGGTCACGATGTCCATGCCGCGCGCGTAAAGTTCCGCCGGATACACCTGAATTTTGCCGGCGATGATGATTATGGACGGATTCTTGCAACTGCGCGGATTCAACCCGAGCGTGCCGACGCCGCGCGTGACCACAAGCCGCACATAACAGTCGCGCAGCTTGTTTGCCCGGATGGTTTCAATCGTGGCCTGCATCACTCCGGCACGCGTCATCGGAATGTCCAGCAGAATCGCCTTGGCCGAGGAAAACAGGCGGTCAATGTGCTCCTTCAATTTGAACACGCGCCCGTTGTAGGCGCGGATGCCCTCGAACACGCCGTCGCCGTAAAGCAAACCGTGGTCGAACACCGACACCTTGGCGTCGCGCTCGCTGCAAAACTTGCCATCAATGAAAATTTTCATGCAAAGGGCGGCAAGCTATCGCAAAAAATTGAGCGAAGCAAACGTGAATTTCCGCGTGACAAGCAGGATTTGACTGATAAATTTGTCACCCTTTTGCGACCCTATGGTCTAGCGGTTAGGACACTGCCCTTTCACGGCGGTAGCTCGGGTTCGATTCCCGATAGGGTCGCCATTCTTTTTTTGTATTTAACCGCTTAAACACAAGTATTTTGCGCGGTTTTGCGTTGGCGTATTCAATGCGCATCTTGACATTACGCCAACACTTTGCCAACATAAATCCATGAAATTCACTGCTATTGCTACCCGCTCCGGCAACCTTCACAAAGGCACTTTAGGCAGCGTCACCATAAAGATTTACGAACACTCGCGGAAGGTTTCAAGGAGCGGAAAACGCCCCGGCGAGCGGACAGTTTTTCAGGTCGTGGACAACACGCACGGCAAAGGCCGGCGCGCGTTGCGCGGTTTCTCGACGTTCGCCGAAGCCGCCGCCGAAGCCGAACGGCTCGCCAAGCTGATTTCCACTGGGCAAACCGCCGCCGCCACGCTCACGAACGCCGACGCCGCCAGCTTTGGCCGCGCGAAGGAACTTTTGCGCGGAATTGATTTGCCGCTCGAAATGGTTGCCGCGAACTACGCAAAGGCGTTCAAAATTCTTGGCGGTGATCGTATCGTCGAGGCCGCGAAGGATTTCAACCGCCGCAACCCCGCGAAGCGTGAAGCTCGCTCCGGCGTGATGTGCCGACAAAATGATACCGGCAATGACAACGCCTAAAAAAGTGCCAGCGGCGACTTTCGGCCACTCCTTTTTCCAACTGAATTTGGGTTGCACCACCTTTGGCTTGATGAAATTTTCAGGCAGCATGAGCTTGAAACTTTTTCCGCAGTGCGGACACTCGACAGTTTGCCCGGTGTGTTCGGCTTCAAACTCAATCGGATTCTGACAGTGTTCGCAATTGGACTTGACAATCATAATTCCAGAGCTTTCGCAGTCCGCTTGGTGTAGCTGACAACCGTTCGCACGTCAACAAAATCAGGGGCACGTGCGCGCGTCAAATATCTTCAAATCAAGATTCTCCGTTTTCAATCTTTCTTGTTTTTTTCTTTTGGGTTGTCTCATAGAAACCCTCTGGAATGTAAGAATACCTTGCTGTGGAAGTGTCAAAAAGAGATTACTTGATTATTTCCAGCGTGCCAACGTGTCCAGTCAGTCAGGCTGCCGCCGTTTGCAATCCGGCCAGCGGATGCACGTCGCGTTCAATCCGTTTCTCGCAATGCAGCCGGGCAATTTCCAAGTCATAGTCCGCCTGAATCCCGATCCACAATTCGGGCGAGACGTTGAACAGGCGACCGAGTTTCAACGCCATTTCCGCGCTGACACTCCGCTTGCCCCGGCAAATGAGGCTGATGGCAATGGGCGTCGCGCCAATGGCCTTGGCGACCGCGTAGGCGGACAAGCCCATCGGCTTGATAAAATCCTCGCGCAACACGTCGCCCGGATGCACCGGGTTCAATCTGTCATTTTGCCTGCTCATAAATTTTCAGTGATAGTCCGCGATTTCAACCTGCTCCGCGTTGCCGTCGTGCCATTCAAAGCAAATCCGCCACTGGTCGTTGACGCGGATGCTGTGCTGGCCTTTGCGTCCGCCCTTCAAGGCTTCAAGCCGGTTGCCCGGCGGCATGGACAAGTCATGCAACGTCCGCGCGCGGTGGACATATTCCAGCTTGCGCCGCGCCGTGTTCTGGATGTCCGGCGGCAATCTCCGCGAGCGTTCCCCGCTAAAGATTTTTTCCGTCTCCGCACAAGCGAAACTGACAATCACCAAGACAGCATATCGCATGGCGATAACAAGTCAAGCCCGCGAATGTCCCTTGCGCCGGATTTGTCAAACACGAATACTCTGATGAATCTTTCTTGTGTTTTGTGAAAAAGTTGGCCCATAGAAACCCTCTGGAATGTAACTTTACCTTGCACGTCGGAACGTCAAAAGAGATTACTTTGAAATTTTCCAGCCGTCCCTGCCGCCCCGTTGCCCGCTGGCGCGTCTGAATGGCTGGCGAGGCTCGACACCGCCGACGAATCCGCGCCCATGCCAGAGGCAAATCGCGCCGCGTGTCGGAAACGGTCAAAAAGTTTGCCAACACTTGCCAACACTTTTGGCGTCAAAATACCGTTTTAATGCGCCGCGCACTTTCCTTTTGAAATAGTGATTTTAACCTTTATTTATGCGGTTTCTGTAGTGATTCGCACAGTTTAGCAAAAATGGCGAAACAGGATTCGATTCCCGATAGGGTCGCCATTTTTTTCCGCTCCAGATTTTTGCCGCGATGATTTGGCGCAATTGAACCCGACATTGTTCCGGCGAATTGAAATTGGCAGCCGCCTTCGAGCCAGAACGATGCCCGGCGTTCCAAATTACAATGCCACTGCCGGGCCTTTGCCGCGTCCGTGGTCCAAGTTGATGAATTGTCCCGACTGGGGAATGAAAGAGACGATGTTGAAGCGGCTGATGGGTTCCTGTTTCGCGGTTTGAAAGGCGAACCGGGTTGCCGGAAAGCACTTGCCTTCGGAGGCAATTTTTGTCCATTTGCCGTCACCGGCCAGAAATTCCAGCGTGTCGGCGTCTTCAATGAGAATATTCATAGTCAGCCATGCTAACACACTTCGCCGGCCGGCAAGCATACAAATCACGGAATACTTTGGGATTTTAATCACTGCGTCCGGCTGGAAAGATCCCGCTTCTGGCGAGAAGAAAAGGTGCCGAAACAGAATGGCATCCGCAGCGGCTGGCCTTGCAAATTCAGATTCCGCGCATGCAACAATTGGTTGGAGATGCTGACGACCGTGAAGATCGCGCGCTGGATTTTTTGAGCAAAAAACGTCCCTGATTCATTTCAGTTTCAAAAAGTTTTTTATGATCGTCCGGCCGCTCTCGGTCAGGATGCTTTCCGGATGGAACTGCACGCCCCAAATCGGCAGCGTCCGGTGTTTGACGCCCATGATTTCGCCCTCGTCAGTTTCGGCGGTGATTTCCAAAACGTCCGGCAGCGTGTCGCGCTGGATGACGAGCGAATGATACCGCGTGGCCAGAAACGGATTCGGCACTCCGGCAAAAAGGTCCTGGCCGTTGTGCTTAATCGGCGAAGTCTTGCCGTGCATCATCCGGTAATTGACGACGACTTCCGCGCCGAACGTGTGACCGATGCACTGGTGGCCGAGACACACGCCGAAAATGGGCACGCCCTCGTTCGCAAACGTGCGGATGACCTCGTTCGACAGGCCGGATTCGCGCGGCGAGCACGGGCCGGGCGAGACAAGAATGCGTTCCGGCTTCAAGGCACGGATTTCATCAAGCGTAATTTCGTCGTTTCGCCGCACCTGCAAGTCCGCGCCCAGTTCGCCCAGGTATTGCACGAGGTTGTAGGTGAACGAATCGTAGTTGTCCAAAACCAGGATCATCGCCATCAAATTAGCACGCCGCGAGATTTTGAAAATCAGAATCGCACAATTCCATTTGACGGCGGTGGCGTTGCCATTAAAGCTTGAGTGATGGACGAGAACGATTTTTCACAGCGGCAGTATGACCCGCATGGCCAGCCCAGCCGGCCGACCTTCTGGCAGAAGATTAAAAAAATTCTCGCCCCGGTTGGCGTCGTCTTCGTCTTGCTCTTCAAGTATCTCGCCAAATTAAAATTCCTCCTGCCGGTTCTCAAAACCGGCGGCACCATGCTGCTTTCCATTGGCGCCTACGCCATGTTCTGGGGCTGGCAGTTTGCAGTGGGTTTCGTCCTGCTGATTTTTGTGCATGAATGCGGGCACCTGATCGCGGCTAAACGGATCGGGTTGAAAGTTGGCGCGCCGGTGTTTATTCCATTCATGGGCGCGCTCATCGCGCTCAAGGAAGCACCGCGCAATGCGTGGATCGAAGCCCAGGTCGGCATCGGCGGGCCGATTTTGGGAAGCGTTGGCGCGGCGGTTTGTGAATTGATTTATCTCGCCACGGACAACCTGATGTTTCGCGCGCTGGCCTACACTGGATTTTTCCTCAACCTGTTCAACCTCGCGCCGGTCGGGTTTCTGGACGGCGGACGCATCGTCACCGCGCTCTCGCCGTGGCTCTGGTTGGTTGGTTTTGCGATCATGGTGGTGATGACCATCACACACTTCAATTTCATCCTGCTGCTGATTCTGGTTTTTTCCGTGCCCCGGCTTTTGTTTTTATTTCGCCGAAAATCAGCGGAGGAACTGCGCTATTTTGAAGTCACGCCCGCGCAACGCTGGCTCACCGGAACGATGTATTTCGGCCTGATTGCGCTCCTGGTTCTAGGCATGGAAACGACCCACATTCCCCGCGAAACCTTTCAATGAACATGGCGTTCAAGCCAGCGCTGACTCGATCAATTTCCCGGGAACACCTTGTCCCCAGACAACCTTCCCGATTTTTTTGGCAAGGACAAATTTGATCTCGCCCGCACTCACTTTTTTGTCCAGCTTCATCGCGGCAAAAAGTTTTTTGCGCCGGGTGAAATCCAGTCTGATCTTCACCGGCAGTCCGGCCTGGACAAATAATTTTTCAATGCGTTCCGCGTCGCCCGCCGGCAAACCGAGAATTTCATGTGATAACTTCGCCGCCGCCACCTGTCCGATGGCAATTGCCTCGCCATGCAGAAATTTTCCGTAACCGGAGCTGTTTTCAATTGCGTGGCCGATGGTGTGGCCGAAATTCAGGATCGCGCGCAGCCCGCTCTCCGTTTCATCCTGGCCGACCACGTCGGCCTTGATTTCGCAGCAACGCGCGATGACGCTGCGGAGCGTGGCGGCGTCGCGCTGGAGCAGCTTCGGCAGATTGCGTTCGATTTGCGCGAACAGTATCGCGTCGTAGATGACGCCATATTTGATGATCTCGGCCAGGCCGGAAATGAATTCACGCTTCGGCAGGGTTTTCAACACGTCCAGATCGCACAGCACGAGTTGCGGCTGGTAAAATGCGCCGACAAGATTCTTGCCGGCTTTGAGATTCACGCCCGTCTTGCCGCCGACGGAACTGTCAACTTGCGCGAGCAGCGTCGTCGGCACCTGCACAAACGGGATGCCGCGCAGATATGTCGCCGCCACAAAGCCCGCCAGGTCGCCCACCACGCCGCCGCCGAGCGCGATGATGAAGGATTTTCTTTCCAGCCGGTGCGCCGCCAACTGGTCGTAACACATTTCAACGGCGGCCATCCTTTTGGATTTCTCACCAGCGGGAACCGAAATTAAAACCAGCGCGAACCCGGACGCGGCGAGCGATTTCAATGCAACCTTGGCAAAATGCCGGCCGACGTTGGAATCCGTGATGACAGCACAGCGCGGGCCGAGCTTGAGCCGCGCACATTCCGCGCCGAGCCGCGGCAGCAGGCCGCCACCGACCTTGATGTTGTAACTGCGGTGGCCGAGCGGAACTTGAACAATGCGCATGGCGATAGGATAAAGAGCAAAATGCAAGAGTCAAAGCGAACCCATGCCACGACCCGCGGCATTAAATGGCAAAGTTCGGATCGGAAGTCGTGCAGTCCGTCGTCACCACTCTTTTACAGGATTTTTACATCAGCATGACAACTATATGTTGACCCATGTGTTATCTATTATGACAATTAAATTGAAATGTTTCCTAATAAATCATGCCTTTGCGTGTCTAGTAAGCAGCATTGTCATCGAATTCCAGACCACCGCCTCACCAAGAAAACCATGAAACCAAACATCGTCCTCATCACATTGGGCTGTTCAATGGCGCTGGCCGTCTGCGCCCAGCCTGCCCTCACCATCTACAACCAGAACTTCGCCGTCGTGCGCGACACCGTGCCGCTCGACCTGAAGGCCGGAGCGAACGCCGTGATTTATTCCGGCGCGACCGCGCAGGTCGAGCCGGATTCCGTGATTTTGCGCGACCCGACCGGCGAACATTCACTGCAAATTCTGGAGCAAAATTACCGCAACGATCCGGTGTCGCAGGAACTGCTGCTGTCGCTGTTCGAGGGCAAGATGATAGATTTTCAAAACGACCGGCTGAAGGACAACACGATGACACGCGAGGTGATTCCGGGCAAAATCATCCGCAGCGGCTACGTTCCCGGCGGCCAGTCGCAGTCGCCCATCATCGAGATGAACGGCAAGTTGCAGTTCAGCCTGCCGGGCGAGCCGCAGTTTCCCGATCTCGGAGACGACACGGTGCTCAAGCCGGCGTTCAACTGGCTGCTGCAATCCGACAAGCCAGGAAAGTTCGACGCCGAAGTCGGCTACGTCACCGGCGGCTTCGATTGGAGCGCCAGCTACAATCTTGTCTCGCCGGAAAAAGGCGACCTCGTGGATTTGGTCGGCTGGATCACGATGAACAACAACAGTGGAAAAACTTTTGAGAACGCCAAAATCAAATTGATGGCCGGCGACGTGAATAAAATCCAGCCGCCTCGGGTTTACGCGAGAGCCATGCTGGCAGCGCCGATGGCAACCGGAATGGCAGAACCCGCCGTCTCCGAAAAAGCCTTCGACGAGTTTCATCTTTATTCCATCGCGCGCCTGACAACGCTGCACGACCGCGAGACCAAGCAGGTGGAATTCGTCCATGCCGAGAAAATGTTCGCGCCGACGATTTATGTTTATGACGGCGCGTCCGATTATCGTTTTTACGGCGGCCTGAACGAACAACCGAGCTATGGTGCGTCCGATGGAAATAAAAAAATCATCGTTCAACGGGAATTGGTGAACGCCGAGACCAATCATCTCGGCATCGCGCTGCCGGCGGGCAAGCTGCGCTTCTACCGCCGCGATGACGACGAACAGTTGCAGTTCGTCGGCGAGAACACGATTGACCACACGCCGCGCAATGAAACGATCCGCGTGACGACCGGCAATTCCTTCGACCTCGTCGGCGAACGCAAGCAGACGAATTTCCGCGTGGACACCGGCGACAAGTGGATTGATGAATCATTCGAGATCAAACTTCGCAACCGCAAAAAGGATGCGCCGGTGGAAATCCGCGTTGTCGAACACCTCTATCGCTGGAGCAACTGGAACATCACCGCCAATTCCGACGACTTCGTGAAAAAAGATTCGCAGACCATTGAGTTCCGTATTCCCGTCAAGCCCGACGAGGAAAAGACCGTGACCTACACTGTGCATTATTCGTGGTGAGCAAACCATCCGGAGGCGTTAGCCACCTTGCCCACCGGAAAAACCGGCCGCGGCGCGATCCGGTCAAAATCATTGAAAGACTTTGGCGCGATAGAAGCGCACTGGGAATTGCATTGTCTTCAGAGCCAATTTCAGAACCGGCCGCAGGGGTTGAGTGCGGCGGGTGAGTTGGCGTTGATCAAACGATGAAAAACAGGTTTTTCATCACCCAACAGCGGTTTGGCGACGCGGGCAAACACGCTCCGCCCGTCGCACCGGGTTTCGCTGCGGGTTTCAGGGCCGTCCATCGCCGGCGGCGGGCCGTGCGGGCTTCAACACAACCGCGCGAAGAGCGCGGTGGCCGTCAGGGCCACCAAACCGAACATCAAATGGCACCTCACCTTGGCCGCGCCGCGCACGCGCACCCAGCGTCCGCCATGGCGTTCCTTGAGCAAACTGTTCACGCGTTCGCTGGCGCTGCGTTCCTTGAAGCGTTGCGCCTCCGCCGGGGCGAAGGGAAGTTTTTCCCCGCCACGCGGGTTGGAATCAATGATCGGCACATGACCCAGGGCGCGGCTGAAGGCATGGATTTGCGGCGCGGCATAGGCGCTGTCCATCAGGTCGTAAAGCGAGGTGACGCGCTGCGCGGTCAGTTGCGCCAGCGGAATGGCGACCTGCGAATCAGGCATGCCGGCGCTGGTCAACACGGCGCTGACCGGAAAATCGCCGTCCACGGTGTCCAGATGCAGTTTGCAACCGATCCAACTTTCCTGATGCCCCTTGCTGCTGCGCTTGCAACCCGCGTCACAACGGACAGGCAAGTCCGCCAGGTTTTCGGCCAGCGACCGCGCCGGCTGGAGTTCCAGGCGTCTGGGCGGTGCGGGCGGACGGACTTCGCCGCGCCTGGGCCGGGCCCCGTTGGCGCGGGGTCGCCGGGACGGCCGGGGCGGGTTTGGCGGCGGGCCGTTCAGGAGCTTCGATGGCCGTGGCGTCCCGGCTGACATGACCGACCAGCTTGGTTCCGACATGGATTTTGACCATCTGTTCGTGGATTTGCTGGGGCAACTGGTCTTGGGCAAACTCGGCGAAGACGCGGCAGAAGGTGGGTTCGCTGGGAATT